>NZ_JAKRFG010000002.1:0-415136 GCF_022348135.1 Halomonas sp. McD50-4
CGGCGGGAGCAGCTTCTTGAGGATGGCTTCCCGGCGCTCATCGGAGTACTTCATCGGAACCTCGTCACGCCCCACATCGTTCAGAGTCTAACAGCCGTTGACACTCCAACTAGCTTGACAGTGTGGGAATAACTATCCGGCGCATTCGGCCTTCTCTGATTTTGGTTGAGCGTGTGCGCTCTGCTCAGTGAGGAGTTCTACCAGGTATGACATTCGACTGTGATGAGCGCTCTCTCTTACGACAGCAGACTTCATAACTGACCGTGAGCCAATTATGTGCACCTCTTGCTCAGCGCGTGTGATGGCCGTGTAGATCCAAGATCGGTCGATAAGGGGTGAATTGTCCAAGGCGATAATCACTTTTGGAACTTGGGACCCTTGGGTTTTATGTAGTGTCATCGCATAGCCAAGTCGAATGTTATCTAGCAATGCCTTTGTAAGAATCAGAGCTTCTGTTTTGTCGTCCATCTTGAGTATACCCAGATGGTCTTCAGCTTCCTGATCTGCGGACAATAGCCTGCCCAAGCTTCCATTCTGTAGGTCGTTCTCATAGTCATTCTTCAGGCACATGATTGGATCACCAACCCGAAATTCTGTACCCCAAAAGTCACCCCAAATCTCAGGCTTCAGTTGGGTGCCGTCTGGATTTACGGCTGCTTGGCACGACTCATTTATGAGTTTGGTGAGTTCCTTCGTTGGAGCAACAACTTTGCTGTCACGCGGTGAGTGAGCCAAAAGTTCAGTACAGGCTTCTATGATCTCTTCGCGGCTGGAGACTTCATGAAAGTGTATCCTCCCGACTGTCATCTCAGGCGGTAGTTCTCCGTTGCGTATAGTCAGTGAGTAAGCGGGTATGCCCGTTTTTTCGTCTTGACGCTGAACAATATCCAATTCAACGACAGGGCAGGCTCGGGAGCTGATAATGTCTCGAAGCGGCAGCCCAGCACCAATCGGTGGTAATTGATCAGGGTCTCCGACCAGAAGCAATCTGATCGATGCTGTCGTTTTAATAATGATCTGGTAAAGCGTCGGGAGATCGAGCATTGACGCCTCATCGATGACGAGTAAAGTCGGCTTATCGTCAACTCCAACATTGCGAAGGAACCGTGCGATTGTCATGGTTTCAATGCCAATGCTCTCTCGTAGGCGCGTCGCGGCTCGACCAGACAGAGCCATCGCATATATGTTGTAGTCCAATGCGCGATAGCATTCGATAGTTGTTCTGAGAACTGTCGTTTTGCCGGTGCCTGCACCACCGATAACACAGCTCAGTCCATGCGATAGAGACATTTCCACTGCGTCTGACTGCCGCTCAGTGATAGGAAAGGGCAGGGCCATCGCTGATTTTGTAATAAGGTCATACTCTTTATCTGATAAGTTTGATTTCGCTGATCCAATTTTGCGCAAACGCTTAGCTACAACGCGCTCCATTATGTGGAGTGCAGTCGAGTGGTATCGACCACTCTTCGAATCATAAGTGATAAACTTTGCATTCTTTCCTGATTCCAGGGCACGGGCGATCACGCCATCATTTGAAGTAGAAAGTATCTTTCCGACACGCCGTTTTAAGTCGGAGGACGTTGCAAAAGTATGTCCGCGTCCGCAGTGCTTGATCAAAGCTTGCTCTGTTGCAGCTGCAAAGCGTCTGTCGTCATTTTTACTAAGTCCAAACTGGCTCGTTGCGATCTTCTCTGTTTGTTCGAAAGTCAGGCCGAAAGTCAGCAGAGAGTACGGGTTACACTTTATTTGATCGACAGCACTTTCACCGTGTGCTTTGAAAAGCCTACGTTGAACTGACAGTGGAATGCCGTGGTTGCTTAAAAATTGTGCGTGTCGAAGGTTTTTGTACTTTTGAAAGCCCTCGATCAAGGCGTCGATAGAGTCATCGGTCAGATGGTTTCTGAAGGCTTCTCGGTCACCAATTGTGGCAAGCCGGACGATATCATTTCCCATCGCTTGAACGAGTTTGCGTGCTTTGACACTGCCAATGCCTCTGAAATCTGGGTCAAAAGCCAAAAACTGAATCAAGCTTTCATAGGTGGCTGGCATCTTCAATTCACAAGAAATGGGGTTGCGCCAGACTGCTTGCCGGATCTTATAGCCGTTGTTTTCGATAATCTCTTCGTCGCATGGGCCAGATATCTCCCACACTTGTCCCACCGCAGCCTCGACAGGTAACGATTGGGTTGGAATATCGACCTGCACAATAACCTTGGCAGACTTTAGATTGATTGCATCTTTGAGCAGTACACCGCCGAATATAGTGCGTTCGTTATTTGCGAAACGAACTTTGGTGATCCGAGTTAAAGCCTTTCTTTTCATCGCTTCCGTCAAAGTCCAATCCCCATCTCGGTTAACACTTCCGATAGTTCTTCATATCGCTTGAGCTTTGCTTTCAGCTCAAGGCACTGAGCCTCTAGCTCTTGCAATCGTCTCTTGTCGTTGGAGCGTTGGCCGGCCTCAACGTCATATTTTTTAGGTTTATTTTCTTTTTCTTCCTGAAATCGCTGCTCTTTTTTTTCGGGCAGAATTCCGATGGGTCGAAGGTCATTTTCGAGTCGTTCTAAACGGGCCTTAACAGCTGGATTTTGTCGGAGAACGCTCTTTGCAAAACCGACCTGCTGAGCAACTTCCTGGCGATTGAGTTGCCCACGACGCACAAGATTTTTGAAATCAGCGTTAGTTTGCCTTGCTATCCAACTTTCAAAGAGGTCGATGTTTTCAGCTGCTTTCTTCTGACTCATATCTGGTCCTTGGTTCTTTTGTCGCGGTATCTGGTGATCGTGGGTCGAGACACTTTGTAGCGCCTGGCTATTGAGGCAATCGATTCTCCGTTGTCTAACCTTCGGTAAATATCCTTGATTTCTTTCTCGCTAAGAGCAGGCGGACGACCCATGTGAGTGCCTTTCGCCTTGGCTCGTTCTCGGCCCTCGCTGGTCCGATCAAGGATGAGATCCCGTTCGAGCTGGGCAAACGTACCGCACAAATTGATCATTGCTTTTGCGAGGGGGCTGGTATTAGAAGTGTCGAGAGTTCCATCCAATGTTTTGATCGTTGCCCCCTTCTCGTGGATTGTTTCGATGACCTTGAGGATCTTCGCTAACGACCTCCCAAGCCGGTCTAGTCGTGTCACAAGCAAGACATCGCCATCTCGTACAAAGTTGATTGCCTCGCCCAACTTGGACTCATGTTCATCGGAGACTCCGGAAAGCTTCGCTTCCCAAATTCTCTCGCAGCCAGCGGCTTCAAGGCTTTCAACCTGACTCGATAAATCTTGATCAGTTGTCGATACCCGTGCGTACCCGATTTTCATAAAAGTGTCCGTAAGTTTTGACTTTTGTACATCCTATCATCGTGATGAATTAAAGTCATGAAAAATACTTTTCTGCATGCACGAAATTATAAAAGACACTTTGGTTCGTTTTTTGAGTTTCGACAATCCTGAGGTTGGCGGAAATTTGAAAAAAAGGTGGAGAGGGGCGAGACTGACAAGAATCCTGTACCGAAATCGGCGATTCGTTCATGTCCTCATTTATCTTTGGTCCAGAGTCGTCGGGTAAAACGACCCTGACGCTGTCGGTCATCGCCCAGGCGCAAAAGCAGGGCAAAGTGTGTGCTTTCGTGGATGCCGAGCACGCGCTCGACCCTAGCTACGCCGAGAAACTGGGCGTCAACCTGGACGACCTGCTGGTCTCTCAGCCGGACACGGGTGAGCAAGCGCTGGAGATTACCGACATGCTGGTGCGCTCCGGCGGTGTCGATGTGATCATCATCGACTCCGTGGCGGCGCTAACCCCGCGTGCCGAGATCGAAGGCGAAATGGGCGACTCCCACGTCGGTCTGCAGGCGCGTTTGATGTCCCAGGCGCTGCGTAAAATCACCGGTAACATCAAAAACGCCAACTGCTTGGTGGTCTTCATCAATCAGATTCGTATGAAAATCGGCGTGATGTTCGGCAGCCCCGAGACCACGACCGGCGGTAACGCGCTGAAGTTCTACTCCAGCGTTCGCTTGGATATTCGCCGCACCGGTTCGGTGAAGGCGGGAGACGAAGTCACCGGTAACGAAACCCGCGTGAAAGTAGTGAAGAACAAGGTGGCGCCGCCGTTCCGTCAGGCCGAGTTCCAAATCCTGTACGGCAAAGGTATTTACCACGCCGGCGAGGTCATCGATCTTGGCGTGCAGTGCAACTTGGTCGATAAAGCGGGCGCTTGGTATAGCTACAAAGGCAACAAGATCGGTCAAGGCAAAGCCAATGCGGCCCAGTACTTGGAAGAGCATCCCGAGATCATGAACGAGATCGAGACTCAAATCCGTGAACAGCTCCTCGCCAAGGCCGAGCCGAAGAAAGAAGAAGCGCCCGCCGCGGATGTGGCCGCCGATGGCGACGACGATCTGCTCTAAACGGCCATTCCCGTTGGCGTGGAAAAGAGGAGGGTGCCATGTTCCCCTCTAATGCAGATGCCTCGCCACGGGACGTGGCTATTCAACTGCTGGCTCGACGCGAGTACTCGCGCGTCGAGCTGGCGCGTAAACTTCAGCAAAAATCCTTCGACGGCGTTGAAATCGAGGCCTGCCTCGATGCGCTGGCCGAACAGTCGCTTCAATCGGATGCGCGCTTTGCCGAGAGCTTCGTCCGTTCGCGAATTGCCCGTGGGCAGGGCGTGATCCGCATCAAGGGCGAACTTCGTCAGCGAGGTATCGATCAGGAAACGCTGACGGCTGCGCTAGCGGCCGTCGAGGAGCGAGAAGCCGTCGATTGGTTCGAGCTGGCCAAAGAGACCCTAGCAAGACGTTACGACTCCCCCGGCGATACACCCAAAGAGCGCGCCAAGCGCGAACGTTTTCTGGCGACACGTGGCTTTGACTTCGAGCAAATCCGCTACGCGCTTTCCTGCCTATAATACGCCCTTTGGAACCGCTCGTTTTAGGTTCTGCCACTAACTGCGGCTTTAGTCGTTTGACAACTGCGTTATAATGGACCCTTTGCGACCCCAGCGGGTGGCGGCGACAGCGCCCTGGGGCATCACGCTTTCTTGTTACGGATACCCTATGAAAAGCGCAGAGATCAGACAGGCCTTCCTATCGTTTTTTGAAGAGCACGGCCACACGGCAGTGCCGTCTAGCTCGCTGGTGCCGGGCAACGACCCGACGCTGCTGTTCACCAATGCGGGCATGGTGCCTTTCAAAGATGTGTTTTTGGGTCGTGACCCTCGCCCCTACGTGCGTGCCACCTCTGCTCAGCGCTGTGTGCGTGCCGGCGGCAAACACAATGACTTGGACAACGTAGGTTACACTGCGCGCCACCACACCTTCTTCGAGATGCTGGGCAACTTCAGCTTTGGTGATTACTTCAAGCGTGACGCCATTCGCTTTGCCTGGACATTCCTGACCGAAACCCTGGGGTTACCCAAAGAGAAACTCTGGGTCACCGTACATATCAGCGACGACGAAGCCGAGCGCATCTGGAAAGATGAGATCGGTATCGACCCCGAGCGTTTCTCCAAGCTGGACGAGGACAACTTCTGGCAAATGGGCGACACCGGTCCCTGTGGCCCCAGCTCAGAGATTTTCTTCGATCACGGCCCGGAGGTGTGGGGTGGCCCGCCTGGAAGTCCTGAAGAGGATGGTGATCGCTACATCGAGATCTGGAACCTCGTCTTCATGCAGTTCGAGCGCGATGCCCAAGGCACCCTCAACCCACTGCCGAAGCCCTCTATCGATACCGGCATGGGGCTGGAGCGTGTAGCGGCTGTCATGCAGGGCGTGCACTCCAACTACGAAATCGATCTGTTCCAGAATTTGCTCAAGGCGGCAGCAGACGCCACGGGACATGGCGATACCACCACGCCCTCGCTACGCGTCATCGCCGACCACATTCGCTCCTGCGCCTTCTTGATCGTCGATGGCGTGCTACCTTCCAACGAAGGTCGTGGCTATGTACTGCGCCGGATCATTCGTCGGGCGATTCGTCATGGCCACAAGCTGGGCGCGTCCGAGCCGTTCTTCCATAAGTTGGTGAGCGCTCTGGATGACGAAATGGGTGATGCCTACCCCGAGCTGCGCGATGCCAGCGAGCAGATCGCCCGCGTACTGCTGAAAGAGGAAGAGCAGTTTGCGCGGACGCTGGATCACGGTATGGGCTTGCTGAACGCGGCGCTCGAAGAGCTGCAAGGTGACGTGCTGCCCGGCGAAACCGTGTTCAAACTCTACGACACCTACGGCTTCCCGTTCGATTTGACTGCTGACGTGTGCCGAGAGCGTGAGGTGACACTGGATGAAGCCGGTTTCCAGCGTGAACTCGAAGCTCAACGCGAACGCGCTCGTGCCGCCAGCCAGTTTGGCGCGGATTACACGGTCTCTATCGAACTGGACGGCGAAACCCAGTTTACCGGCTACGAGCGGCTGGAAGACCAAGCCACCGTAACCGCCATCGTAGACAGCGAAGGCAACGCGCTGGCGGCTTTGGAAGCCGGTCAAAAAGGCACCGTAGTGCTCGATCGTACGCCATTCTATGGGGAGTCCGGCGGACAGGTGGGCGATACTGGCTACTTGCACGTCGATGGTGGTCGTTTTCAGGTGAACGATACCCAGAAGCAGAGTGGCCACCACCTTCACCAGGGGGTAATGGTCGAAGGGAGTCTGAGTGTCGGCGCCAACGTGCGCGGTGAAGTCGATGCCAGTCTGCGTGGCGCGACCATTCGTAACCACTCCGCGACCCACCTGCTGCACAAAGCACTGCGAATGGTGTTGGGGGATCACGTGCAGCAGAAGGGCTCGTTGGTCAACGCAGAGCGTCTGCGTTTTGACTTTAGCCACTTCGAACCGATGACCGCAGAGCAGCTTGCTGAGGTCGAGCGCATCGTCAACGAGCAAATCTTGGCCAACGCGCCGACCAAAATCGAGCAGATGAGCCTCGCCGATGCCAAGGCCAAAGGCGCGGCAGCACTGTTCGAAGCCAAATACGCTGATAACGTGCGCGTATTGACCATCGGTGCCGATGACTTCTCCATCGAGCTTTGCGGCGGTACCCATGTCAAGCGCAGTGGCGACATTGGCTGCTGCCACGTCGTCAGCGAAGTGGGCATTGCTTCTGGTGTTCGCCGTATCGAAGCGATCACCGGTGAAAACGCCTTGGCCTACTTCCGCGAACAGGAAGCGCGCGTGCAGCGCCTGGGCGAGCGTCTGAAAACCAAGCCTGAACAGGT
This sequence comes from Halomonas sp. McD50-4, assembly GCF_022348135.1. Lineage (NCBI taxonomy): Bacteria > Pseudomonadati > Pseudomonadota > Gammaproteobacteria > Oceanospirillales > Halomonadaceae > Halomonas > Halomonas sp. McD50-4. The sequence continues at coordinate 7,209 of NZ_JAKRFG010000002.1, forward strand.
GGAAGCCCGTGTCGAATCGCTGGTGGAGCGCAACCGCAGCCTGGAAAAAGAGCTCGAGCAGCTCAAAGCGAAGCTGGCGAGCGCGGCGGGCAGTGACATGCTCAGCCAAGTGCAAGATGTAGGCGGCGTGAAGCTGCTGGTCACCGAACTAGAAGGGGTCTCCGGTAAAGACCTGCGCGGCGTGCTGGATCAGTTGAAGAACAAGCTGGGCTCTGGCGTCATCCTGCTAGGCACGGCCGACAAAGCGGCTGGCAAGGTCAGTCTGATTGCCGGGGTGACCGGCGACTTGACCGATCGGGTCAAGGCGGGCGAGCTGGTCAACCATGTGGCTTCCCAGGTAGGCGGTAAAGGGGGCGGTCGCCCTGACATGGCACAGGCAGGCGGCAGTCAGCCAGAGGCGCTACCGGGCGCGTTGAACAGTGTCCCGGCTTGGTTGGAAAACACGCTTCGCTAAATAGAGAGGCCGGTGGCATTATTTGCTACCGGCCTTTTTGCTAGTTAGGAAAGTTGGCAACAATAATATTCACCCTCCATTCCCGAACGTAAAGGAAAAACGGCATATGGCACTATACGTACAGAAGTTCGGCGGCACCTCGGTGGGCTCTGTCGACCGTATCAAGGCCGTGGCGGAAAAAGTGAAAGGCTTTCGCGACCAGGGACACCAGGTCGTGGTCGTCGTTTCCGCGATGAGCGGCGAAACGAACCGCCTGACCGAGATGGCCCATGCGCTGAACGAAGAGCCCGCACCGCGTGAGATGGACATGCTGCTCTCCACCGGTGAGCAAGTCACTATCTCCTTGCTGGCCATGGCGTTACAGCAAATTGGCGTTCCGGCGACCTCGCACACCGGTGCACAGGTAGGGATCTTGACCGACAGCGCCTACACCAAAGCGCGTATCCAGCGCATCGAAACCGACGACCTGAAATCTGATCTGGACGAAGGTAAGGTCGTGGTCGTGGCCGGTTTCCAAGGCGTCGACGAAGACGGCAACATTACTACCTTGGGTCGTGGCGGCTCGGACACCACCGGCGTGGCCCTGGCAGCGGCTCTGGGCGCTGATGAGTGCCAAATCTATACCGATGTGGACGGTGTCTACACCACCGACCCGCGCGTCTGCTCCAAAGCGCAGCGCCTGGAGAGCATCACCGTCGAAGAGATGCTCGAGCTTGCCAGTTTGGGCTCTAAAGTACTGCAAATTCGTGCTGTTGAATTCGCTGGTAAGTACAACGTACCGCTGCGGGTACTGTCGAGTTTCGAAGACGGCCCGGGCACCCTGATTGTCGCTGACTCTGACCAAGACGAGGATTCTATGGAAGAACCGCTAATCTCCGGTATCGCGTTTACCAAGAACGAAGCCAAACTGACGCTACTGAACACGCCAGACGTTCCGGGCGTAGCATCGCGCATTTTGGGTCCGATTGCCGACGCCAACATCGAAGTCGATATGATCGTTCAAAATGTGGCGCCAGCGGGGGACTACACCGACTTCACCTTTACCGTGGCGAAGGGTGACTACAAGGCCACCAAAAAGCTGTTAGAAGAGACCGTTATTCCTGACCTGGGTGGCGGCGAACTGCGTGGCGACGACAACATCGCCAAAGTTTCTCTGGTGGGCGTTGGTATGCGCTCTCATGCCGGTGTCGCCTCTAAAATGTTCCGCGTATTGGCCGATGAAAACGTCAATATCCGTATGGTCTCCACGTCCGAAATCAAGATTTCTGTCGTGATTGACGAAAAACATATGGAACTTGCGGTCAATGCCTTACACAAAGCATTTGGCCTTGATAAATCCGATATCGAATCTGAATAACAATTGTGTCCTAAACCTTCTACGCTGAAAGTACTTGCTGCCCTGTGGTGGTGAGCTTTCTTTCAACGGGAGGTTAAGGTGTCATAGGGGCCAAAGCCATTGGTGGCAGGGGTCACCATGTCGCATAATGGCATGGTGACGCCACTGGCGGACACATCCCGTTGTATAAAACGTCTGAGAAGGAGATCAGCCATGCTCATCCTAACCCGCCGCGTTGGCGAAACGCTGATGATTGGTGATGAAATCACCGTCACAGTGTTAGGTGTGAAAGGTAATCAAGTACGCATTGGTGTAAACGCACCGAAAGATGTCGCGGTTCACCGCGAAGAGATCTACCAGCGTATTCAGCGTGAACGTAATAGCGAAAGCGAAGCAGAGTAAATGGCCGCCTGTGTCACGCTCAATAGAGGGCGTTTAAGCGGTAATATCAGGTCGGCGCGAAAAAAATCGGAATAGGACTGGACACCAGTCATCATAATCGGTAACATTCGCGCCGTGCTGTTGAGGAGAGGTGGCCGAGTGGCTGAAGGCGCTCCCCTGCTAAGGGAGTATAGGGTTTATAGCCCTATCGAGGGTTCGAATCCCTCTCTCTCCGCCAACCGCATCTAGTAACATCGCAATTGGATAGGCGCCCGTAGCTCAGCTGGATAGAGTACCTGACTACGAATCAGGTGGTCGGAGGTTCGAATCCTCCCGGGCGCGCCAAGTTGCAAAGGTAAGTGTTTGATGTTACAGTGTTTTCATTGTTTGACGAGTTCGACAATGACTGAAAAGCGCCCGTAGCTCAGCTGGATAGAGTACCTGACTACGAATCAGGTGGTCGGAGGTTCGAATCCTCCCGGGCGCGCCAGATTCCAAAACCCGCTCTCATAGGAGAGCGGGTTTTCTGTTTTCTAGCCTGACTATCGTGGCTCGCGCGGTAGTCTTGCGATCGTGTAAAGCGCCCCCGCATCCTTGCGGAAGGGCGCTTTTTTTTGGCCCGTAAAACGCCAGGGGAAGAGTGTCGGGTAGCGAAAGCTGGCGATGGTCCTTGATGGCCTTAGGCGGGTTCGCAGGCGTTGAGCGCGCTCGTGCTAGGGGTAAGGCTGCCCAGAAGTGTGTCCAAGTCGGTCAGGCGCTTCAAGCGTTGAAAATGCTGGTTGGCTTCGGCGTTGCCCTGACGCATCTGGGCAAGCCACTGCTTCACCAGGGAGACCACCACGCGGTCAGGAAGATGTTGGCGCTGCAGCGCGGCGTACTCTTGCAGCACGCTGGCGCGCATTGTCCAAGTGGTGTCCGCCAAGCGTTCGCCGGTTTGCTGCCAGTGGCGAATGCGAGGGGCCAGCCAGGGGTCGGCGAGGGCGCTGCGTCCTAGCATGACGTCGCAGCAGCCCGAGAGCGTGCGCGCTTTCCAGTAATCCTCGAGTGTCCAGATATCGCCATTGGCCACCACGGGGATGGAAACGTGGCGGCGCACTTTGCCGATCCACTCCCAGTGAGCGGGAGGGCGGTATCCCTCGTCTCGCGTCCGCCCGTGGACGACCAGTCGCGCCGCGCCGCCCGACTCGGTGGCCTGCGCACACGCCACCGCCAAGCGCCGATTGGCAAACCCCAGGCGAATTTTTGCCGTCACCGGTATCTCTCCGTCTAACGCCTCGGCCACCGCTTTCACGGCGCGGTAGACGCGCTCGGGCTGGCGCAACAGCGACGCGCCGCCATCGTGGCGGTTGACGAGCTTGGCCGGGCAGCCAAAATTGAGATCGATACTGATGGCGCCCAGCGCCAGCGCTTGGCGGGCATTCTCCGCCAAAGCCTGTGGGTCGGCGCCTAGCAACTGCAGGTGCACCGGCACGCCGCTGGGCGTGGCGACGGGGCGTTGCTGTAATTCGGGGTAGTGTTTATAAAACACACGTGGGGGGAGGCGCGTGTCGACGACGCGGACGAACTCGGTGACCGACCAGTCAAAGCCGGCCTGCCGAGTGAGTAGGTCTCGAGTGAGCGCATCGATGACGCCCTCCATCGGTGCGAGACCGATCTTACCTTTATGTAGTAAATTAACAACCATGACTTCCACTATGGCGCGATTGCATTCTATCCTGGATGTGGCAGGTTAGTGTATTACCCTTATTGCGCCAAGCGCCGTTGGAGGCGTTTGGTGTGCCAATAACCCTGTAAAATAAGGAGAGCACGCTATGCAAGGGTCGGAGTTGCTCCAAGAGGGGCTTGCTCTAATGGGCCTGGGTATGGGCTTTGTTTTTGTTTTTCTTACTATTTTGGTCATAAGTGTCACGCTGATGTCGAAGCTGATCGACCGTTATCAGCCTGCCCCTGTGGCGGCGCCAGCGGACCGAAAAAGTGGAAAAACACCCGCCAAACACGGCCAAAACGACGAAGTCGTCGCGGTGATTAGTGCTGCGGTGCATCGTTATCGTTCGTCTCGCCGCCAGTAAGCGGCACGTGCCAGCGTGTCCATTTCGCTCCTGATGCATTTTTTTTGTTAAATTTACTACAAATTCATAACGCCAAACTGTGAGCCATGACCATGAATGAAATAAAACGTCCTCTGGGAATCACCGATGTGGTGCTGCGCGATGCGCATCAATCCCTGTTTGCCACGCGCTTGCGCTTGGACGACATGCTGCCCATTGCCGAAAAGTTGGATAAAGTCGGGTACTGGTCGCTGGAAACCTGGGGCGGTGCCACCTTCGATGCGTGTATCCGTTACTTAGGGGAAGACCCGTGGGAGCGTATTCGCGCCCTTAAAGAGGCGATGCCCAACACGCCCCAGGCGATGCTGCTGCGCGGCCAAAACCTGCTGGGCTACCGCCACTACGCTGACGATGTTGTCGATAAGTTTGTTGAGCGCGCCAAGACCAATGGTGTCGATGTGTTCCGCGTATTTGATGCCATGAACGACCCGCGCAATTTAGAGCGCGCTATTAAGGCAGTGCGTCAGGTGGGCGGCCATGCGCAGGGTACCATTTCTTACACGGTGAGCCCGGTACATACCCTGGATAGCTGGGTAGATCTTGCCAAGACCATTGCCGCAATGGGGGCAGATTCGCTGGCTATCAAGGATATGGCGGGGCTGCTCACGCCGTACACGGCGTATGACTTGGTCACGCGTCTTAAAAAAGAGCTCTCCATTCCCGTCCACTTGCACTGTCACGCGACGACCGGCTTATCGACCTCGACCATTTTGAAAGCGGTCGAGGCAGGGGTCGATAACGTCGATACCGCCATCTCCTCCATGTCGATGACCTACGGCCACAGCCCGACGGAGTCCGTGGTGGCCATGTTGAAAGATACCGACCGCGACACCGGCTTGGACCTGGAGCTGCTGGAAGACATCGCTGGCTACTTTCGCGAAGTGCGTAAAAAATACGCCGCCTTCGAAGGCTCGCTGCGCGGTATCGATTCGCGCATTTTGGTGGCCCAGGTGCCCGGCGGCATGCTCACCAACATGGAGAGCCAGTTGAAAGAGCAGGGCGCTGGCGACAAGCTGGATGACGTACTGAGTGAAATCCCCCGCGTTCGTGAAGACCTCGGGTTCATTCCGCTGGTGACCCCTACGTCACAAATCGTGGGCACCCAAGCGGTCATGAACGTCATGATGGGCGAGCGCTACAAGTCGATCTCCAAAGAGGTGCAGGCGCTGCTGAAAGGGGAGTACGGCGCTGCTCCGGCACCCTTCAATGCCGAATTGCAAAAGCGTGTGCTGGAGGGTGGCGAGCCAATTACCTGCCGCCCGGCAGACAACCTCTCCCCGGAAATGGACAAGCTTGCCGCCGAGCTGAAAGAGAAAGCTAGCGCCGAGGGCATTCGCCTTGCCGAGGGCGAGCGGGAAGTGGATGACGTGCTGACCTATGCGCTGTTCCCGCAGATTGGTTTGAAATTCCTCAAGAACCGCGACAACAAAGATGCTTTCGAGCCTGCGCCCCAAGCCGCTCAAGCGTCGACACCGGCCAAAGCAGACGCCGCTCCTGCCGCCGCACCGAGCGCTGGCGGTGGCCCGGAAACCTATACCGTGAAGCTCAACGGCAAGGCGTACGTGGTCGAGGTGTCAGAGGGTGGCGAGATCGGCAATATTGAGGAGCAGCCCGCCGCACAGCCTGAGGCTGACACCCCTGCGTCTAGCGGTGTCAGCATCGACGCACCGCTGGCGGGTAACATCTTCAAAGTGAACGTGCGTCCAGGTGATCAAGTGGCCGAAGGCGACGTCGTGATCATTCTCGAAGCCATGAAGATGGAAACCGAAGTGCGTGCCAGCAGCGCCGGTACGGTATCGAAAGTCAACGTCAATGAAGGCGATAGCGTTGCCGTTGGCGATGCGCTGATCGAGCTTTAAGGGCCTCTCGGAATGGATAAACTAATCACTTTATGGGAAGGCTCTGGGCTTTATAACCTAGAGCTTGGCCAAGCGGTGATGATCCTTGTAGGGCTTGGGTTGCTCTACTTGGCGATTCACAAGAAGTTCGAGCCGTTGCTGCTCGTACCGATTGGGTTTGGTGGCATTCTCGCCAACATTCCCGAGGCGGGCCTTGCGATTTCGGCGCTGGATCAAGCGATCGAAGTCGCCAAGCCCGCCGTGCTTCAGCAAATGGCTACCGCGTTGGGAGCTACACTCGACCCCTTGGCCGGTGTCGAGGGCTGGCGGGACACCCTCAAGGCGATTGCCCACGATTCGGCGGCGCCGGATCAACTGCGCGCCGCGAAAGATATTGCGGTGAGCGTCGGCTACAGCGACGGCATGCTGTATAACTTCTACAAGGTTGCCATTGGCTCTGGTATCGCGCCGCTGCTGATCTTCATGGGCGTAGGGGCGATGACCGATTTCGGCCCGCTGCTGGCCAATCCGCGTACGCTGTTTTTAGGGGCGGCGGCGCAGTTCGGTATCTTTGCCACGCTGTTTGGGGCGGTGCTGCTGACCTCCATGGGCATCATGGATTTCTCGCTCAATCAGGCGGCAGCGATTGGTATTATCGGCGGGGCAGATGGCCCGACGTCGATCTACGTCTCCAGCGTGCTGGCACCTGAGTTACTAGGGGCGATTGCCGTCGCGGCGTATGCTTACATGGCCCTGGTGCCATTGATCCAACCGCCGATCATGCGCCTTCTGACCACTGAAAAAGAGCGCAAGATCACCATGACGCAGCTGCGTCCGGTCTCCAAGCTCGAAAAAGTGGTCTTCCCGCTGATGCTGTTGATTGCTGTGGCGCTGTTTCTGCCGGATGCAGCACCACTACTGGGCATGTTCTGTTTCGGTAACCTGATGCGCGAGTGTGGCGTAGTGGAGCGTCTTTCCGATACGGCGCAAAATGCGCTGATCAATATCGTGACGATCATTCTCGGCCTGTCGGTGGGGTCTAAGCTAATGGCCGATAGCTTCCTAGCGTTCGAAACCCTAGGGATTCTGGGGCTGGGAATCGTGGCCTTCGGCATTGGGACTGCTGCCGGGGTGTTGATGGCCAAGCTAATGAACGTGGTTAGCAAAATGCCCATCAACCCGTTGATTGGGGCGGCAGGGGTGTCGGCCGTGCCGATGGCCGCGCGCGTGGCGAATAAAGTCGGACTGGAAGCGAACCCGCACAACTTCCTGCTGATGCACGCCATGGGGCCCAACGTGGCCGGGGTGATCGGCTCGGCGGTCGCCGCTGGTGTGATGATCAAGTACCTAGGCTAAGCGGCCGTTAGAGCGCTGCCCATCTGAAACGTGGCTTATCGAGCAGGGCTCGTGTAAGCCGCGTTTTTTCATGCCCGCCGCGGTTCGACGGCGGTTTTGAGGCGGTTTTCTAGGCCGCTGATATCCAACTCGACATCCCGCGGCCAGCCGATGGTCAGGCGCACGCCGTCGCCATCGTAGTCTGCCTGCTGCACGGGCAGCGCCTGCTCGTCGCACCATGCGCGCGCTTGCGCTTCGTGGGCGAAGCTGACCTTCAACCGATAGCTGTCCCGCTCGATGACTTCCCGGGTGGGCAGCGTTTCCAAGCCGGCTTTGACGGCCTGAGCATAGGCGCGGGCCAGCCCGCCAGTGCCTAACTTGGTGCCGCCAAAGTAGCGAATCACCACGCAGCCGATTTCGCCGATCTGGCTGCCCTGAAGTGCCTGGAACATGGGGCGTCCGGCGGTGCCGCCCGGTTCGCCATCATCAGAAAAGCCAATATGGGTTTGCTCGCCAGGAGGGCCAGCAATGAAGGCCGTACAGTGATGGCTAGCGTTTGGGTGAGCAGCTTTGGCCGCTTGAAGCAGCGTGTCGAAAGCGTCAGGGGTGGGGGCATGGCACAGCCAAGCCAAAAATTGGCTTTTCTCGACGTCGATGTCGGCGGTGTGCCATATACCAAGGGCTAAATCAGGGACTCGAAAACGCAACGAGGGCTCCCGGCAGGGTGGGTGACCAATTAGTGATGCTGGGTTTCCGTGGTGTGTTGGGCCACGCCCATTACCATGCCCAGCACCTGAATGTCACAATTATGCAGGAATAGGTCCGGTATGGCTGCATCTTCCGGCCATAAATGGATGCCCAAGCGGCTAATGGAGAGCTGCTTAAGCGTCACTTCGCGCTGGTTGATCGTCGCAACGGCGGTCTCTTGATGGGCGTCGTGCTGGTGACGGTGAATGATGATGACATCGCCGTCGAAGAGATTGCAGTCGCGCATGCGGTCGCCGCGAATACGCAGGGCGTAGGTGTTGCGACGTGTGACGCGAGGGGATGTGCACGCTTGGCGCGCATGTGATGAGGCGCTGCGAGACGCTAGTGGGGTAGGCGTCGATGGCGCTACCGGTTGAGACAGCGTCTGAGAGGGTACGTAAGAAGGAACCTGAGACGTTACCCTAGAGGGTAGGCAGATCGTCATAGTGTGTTCTCCCATGCAGCGCCCGTTGTCGAGGCGTTTGATTGAGGCGATACCTGTTGTTTTATTCTGTGGTGTCTATTCATACAGTGTTTACAGTATAAGCCTGTTTTTGCATACAGTGCTAGTCCTGTCTTTTGCAGGACGCCTCCATGAGGTGCTTAAGCAAGCATTGGTTTGGGGCACGCTGCGACCCAAGACCGCAGAGCCCGACTGGCGGGGAAGGGCCTTTCCGTGTAGAGTTCGACCCAAAATCAATGCGCCTGGAGTGTCTTTTGAGCCTGTGCCTGCAAGCCCGACAATTGGCCTGTGAACGCGACGACCGTTGGCTGTTTGAAGGGCTCGATCTCGATATCCAATCGGGTGAGATCGTGCGCATCGAGGGCCCAAACGGCAGCGGCAAAACGACGCTGCTAAAAATACTCTCAGGGCAATTAACCGATTACCGTGGCGAGCTTTTCTGGAATGGCGCGCCCATGCGCCAAGCCCGTGAACATTTTCTCGCCAATTTGCTCTATTTAGGTCATGCCCCCGGTGTGAAGGCGGGTCTCTCGCCGCTGGAGAATTTAGCTTGGTATCAAGCGCTTAGCGGAGTGGTGGGCAGCGAGCCTGCACGGGAGGCAGCGCTGGCAGCCGTTGGACTTACCGGTTTCGAGGACGTGCCTGCCGGTCAGCTGTCTGCCGGGCAACAGCGGCGTGTGGCGCTGGCGCGTTTGACCCTCACTCAGCGTGCGCTGTGGGTGCTAGACGAGCCTTTCACTGCCATCGATCGTCAAGGGGTGGCGGCGCTGGAGGCGCAGTTGGTGGCCCATGCGCAGTCTGGCGGCTGTGTGTTGGTGACCACGCACCATGCGCTGGCCGAGTCACCCGTGCTCAGGCGTATTCAGCTGGGGTAAGAAGGAGACAGCGTTGCAACGTTCACACGCTCCATTAAGCCCCCCCGAGGTGGCCATGCATGCCCCCCAGGGCGGTCTGCTGGTGGCCATCAAGGCCACGCTCAAGCGCGACCTCACCCTGATGCTGCGCCGTCGTGGCGAGGTGCTCAATCCGCTGGTGTTCTTTGCACTGGTGATTACCCTATTCCCCATTGGGATTTCACCGGATCCAGCGCTGCTGGCAAGCATTGCGCCGGGGCTGTTATGGGTAGCTGCGCTGCTAGCCGCACTGCTCTCGCTGGATAGCCTGTTTCGCAGTGACTATGACGATGGCAGCCTTGAGCAATTACTACTGGCTCCCCAGCCGCTGGCGGCGCTGGGGTTGGCAAAAGTGGCGGTGCATTGGCTGCTGACCGGGCTGCCACTGGCGCTCATGGCGCCACTCTTGGGCATCATGCTGTCGCTTCCCGCAGGAAGCTACGCCGTGCTGTCGCTGTCGTTGGCGCTCGGTACGGCCAGCTTGAGTCTGATTGGCGCCATCGGGGCGGCATTGACGGTGGGGCTGGCGCGGGGCGGTGTGCTGCTCTCGCTGCTGGTGCTGCCGCTCTATATTCCAGTACTGATTTTCGGCGCAGGTGCCGTACAAGCCGCTATTTTTGGCGATGGAATGGCCGCTCATCTGGCGATTCTAGGGGCACTGCTGGCGCTAGCACTGATGCTGGCACCCTGGGCCATTGCGGCATCGCTGCGCATCAGCATCAACGGTTAGAGGACGGGAACACCATGTGGGCCTTTATCAACAAACTAAGATCACCCAAATGGTTCTATGCCATTAGCGCCAAACTGCAACCGCTTTTTTGGGTAGCGGCAACGCTGTTGCTGCTGGTCGGCACCGTTTGGGGGCTCGTCTTTGCGCCTGCGGATTATCAGCAGGGTAATAGCTTTCGCATCATTTATGTCCACGTTCCCGCCGCGTTTCTAGCCCAGTCCATTTTCGTCTCCATGGCCGTCTCTGGGCTTGTGTTCATGGTCTGGAAAATCAAAGTGGCGGATATGGCCGCTACCGTGATGGCGCCGCTGGGCGCCGCGATGACATTCGTGGCCCTTTTTTCGGGCGCAGTATGGGGCGTACCGACCTGGGGAACCTGGTGGATGTGGGACGCACGTCTTACGTCCATGCTGATACTGCTGTTTCTTTATCTGGGCGTGATTGCGCTGCGTGGCGCCTTTAGCAGCCGCGATAGCGGCTCTCGTGCTGCGTCGGTGCTGGCGATGGTCGGTGTCATCAATATTCCGATCATCAAATACTCCGTGGATTGGTGGTACACCCTGCACCAGCCCGCCACCTTTACGATTACCGGCCGCGCTGCCATGACCATGGATATGTGGGCGCCGCTGCTCATCATGGTGTTGGGCTTTTACAGCTTTTTCATTGCGCTCACGCTGATGCGCACGCGTAGCGAAATTCTGCGTCGTGAAGCCAACAAGCGCTGGGTGCGCGAGCTTGCCGAGGAGACGAACTAATGGCCTTTTCCTCGCTGAACGAATTTTTTGCCATGGGCGGTCACGCGGTTTACGTGTGGGCTGCCTGGGGAGTCACTGCGCTATTGATGCTGGTCATCGTGTGGCATGCCCGCCAGGAGCGCCGCCAGCTACTTCACGCGGTCAAGCGCCGGGTGCGTCGAGAAAACGCCCAGCGCCAGTCATCGTATGCGCAGTCTTTGCAAGAGCCAGTTACCTCTGCTCAGAAGGACGTTCACCATGACGCCTAAACGTAAACAGAAACTGTTTGTCATCTTGGGACTGCTGTCGCTCACCGCTATTGCGGTGGGGCTCACCCTGTATGCGCTGCGCGCCAACATCAACCTCTTTTTCAGCCCGGTACAAATTGCTCAGGGCGATGCCCCCATGGAGCGCCAAATTCGCGCGGGCGGCATGGTTAAAGAGGGCTCGGTCTCCCGCGACCCGGAAAGTCTGGACGTCGAGTTCGTGGTGACCGACTACGTGGACGATCTAGAAGTGTACTACAGCGGTATTCTGCCGGACCTGTTCCGTGAAGGGCAGGGCGTGGTGGTGGTTGGCGAACTGCAGGCCGATGGCCGACTCTACGCCGATAAGGTGCTGGCACGCCACGATGAAAACTACATGCCGCCCGAAGTGGCGCAGGCATTGGAAGAAGCAGGCTACTCCCCGGCAGACTTTCAAGCGAAAGCCGCCAAAGTGGGCAAGCGCCTAGAGCAGGAAGGCTCCCCAGAAGGAAGCGACTATTAACGGCTGCACGCACGCTGTGCGATAAAGCCTGATGCTAATTCGGAGCACCCATGTTGATTAAGATCATTCCTGAAATCGGCCACTTTGCCCTGGTCATCGCGCTACTCATGGCGGTGGTTCAGGCGGTGATGCCGCTTGCCGGGGCTGCCACGCGTCGCCCGCTGTGGATGGCCTATGGTCGTCCCATGGCCATCGGCCAATTCCTGTTTGTAACCATTGCCTACCTCTGCTTGACCGCCAGCTACATGCTGGACGATTTCAGCGTGGCTAATGTCGCTAACAACTCCAACTCCCTGCTGCCCTGGTACTACAAATTCAGCGCCGTGTGGGGTAACCATGAAGGCTCGGTGCTGCTATGGAGCTTGATGCTGGCGGGTTGGGGATTCGCGGCATCGGTCTTCTCGGGCGACTTGCCCCGCGACATGGTGGCCAGGGTGCAGGGCATTATGGGCATGGTGTGTGTGGGCTTCTTGCTCTTCATTTTGATGACCTCCAACCCCTTCGAGCGCTTGCTGCCGAACATGCCGCAAGATGGCGCCGACTTGAATCCGCTGCTACAGGACTTTGGCCTGATCGTGCACCCGCCGATGCTCTATATGGGTTACGTAGGTTTCTCGGTAGTGTTTGCCTTCGCCATCGCTGCGCTGTTGGGCGGGCGCCTGGACGCTGCCTGGACCCGCTGGGCACGGCCCTGGACCAACGTGGCCTGGGCATTTTTGACGGTCGGGATCGCGCTAGGTAGCTGGTGGGCCTATTACGAACTGGGTTGGGGCGGCTGGTGGTTCTGGGATCCAGTAGAGAACGCCTCGCTGCTGCCTTGGCTTACCGGCACGGCACTGGTGCACTCGCTGGCGGTGACCGAAAAGCGCGGCTCGTTCAAGAGTTGGACGGTGTTGTTGGCGATCTCGACGTTCTCGCTATCGCTGATGGGCACCTTCCTGGTGCGCTCGGGGGTACTGACGTCGGTTCACGCCTTTGCCAACGATCCCTCGCGTGGCTTCTTCATCCTGATGCTGCTGGCGATCACCGTCACGCTATCGCTGCTGGTGTTTGCCCTACGCGCCCCGCGGGTGAGCCATAAAGTGGGGTTCAACTGGCTTTCGCGGGACTCCCTGCTGCTGATCAACAACATCCTGCTGGTCATCATGACCGTCACGGTGCTGCTGGGCACCGTATACCCGCTGATTCTGGACTCTTTGGGGCTGGGTAAAATCAGCGTAGGTCCCCCTTACTTCAATGCACTATTCGTACCACTCACCGTGGTGATGTGTGTCTTCATGGGGCTGGGTCCAGTGGCGCGCTGGAAAAGCATGAGTGGCCGTGAGCTATGGCGTAAGCTGGGATTAGCCGCCGCTGTGGCTCTCGTGTTAGGCATTATCCTGCCGTTGATCTATGGCGGCGAATGGAATTTGTGGGTGTCATTGGGAATCGTGTCGGCGCTATGGATCGTGCTGCCCATGGTGCGCGACCTCTTCGACAAGACCCGTCACGCCAGCTCGATGTTGGCGGGGTTGCGTAAGCTTTCGCTCTCTTACTGGGGCATGGTGCTGGGCCACGTGGGCATCGCGGTGACCATTCTAGGCGTTGCCGTGGTCTCGAACTACAACATCGAACGCAACGTGCGCATGTCGCCGGGCACCACCGTGGAAGTGGCGGGCTATCAGTTCACCATGACGGAACTCACCAACCGTCGTGGCCCCAACTTCCTGGCCGATACTTCGATCATTCAGGTACAGCGCGGGGACGAGGGACGCAGCTTCGTGATGCGCCCCGAGAAGCGCCTTTACCTCGCCACCGGCATGCCCATGACCCAAGTTGCGCTGCGCCCTGGTTTGTTCCGCGACCTCTATGTCGCCATGGGCGAAGACTTGGGCGATGGCAGCTACGCCATGCGCGTCCAGTACAAACCGTTCGTGCGCTGGCTGTGGCTGGGTGGCCTCCTCATGGCCTTTGGCGGCGTTCTAGCCGTTGTGGATAAACGCTATCGTCGTGCCGCGAGTCGCCAGACAGCTCCCGCCCGGACGGATCGTTCGTCGTCTCAGGAGGCTATGGTATGACACGACGCCTGCTGCTTTTACTCCTGCCGATTGGCTTTCTCGGTATCGCGCTGTTTCTGTACCAAGGGTTGGGGCGCGATCCGTCGCAGCGTGACTCTGCGCTGATGGCACGTGAGTTTCCCGTATTCGAAGCCACCACGCTACGCGATGCTGATCGCCAAGTGGATCAAACGCTGATGATGGGGGAGGTCACGCTGGTCAATGTCTGGGGTGAGTGGTGCCCTGCATGTAAGCAGGAGATGCCCCAGCTTTTAGAGCTCGCCGATCACGGCATTCGTATGGTGGGCATCAACTACCGGGACACCCGTGAAAAGGGGCTAGAGTTTTTGAGCGAGTTCGGTGACCCGTTCGAGGTCAACGTGTTCGACCCCGAGGGCAGCCTGGGTTTCGACCTCGGTGTTTATGGCGCGCCTGAGACGTTTTTGGTGGATGCCGCAGGCGTGATCCGATACCACCATAAAGGCTACGTGTCACCTGAAGACGTTCGTGAGCGCATCCTGCCGGAGGTAGAAAAATGGCGTTAATGCGTTGGGTGTTCGCCGTGATGTTGCTGGTACTGTCGAGTAGTGTCGTGGCGGCCGGCATCGAGATTCGCGAATTCGATGATCCGGTCATGGAGCAGCGCTATCGCGATCTGACGTCTTCGATGCGCTGCCCGCTGTGTGAAAATCAGGCCATCGACGACTCGGATGCGCCGATCTCCGGTGACATGCGCGAGCGGGTCTATCAGCTGCTTCAAGATGGTCAGTCCGATATCGAAATCATCAATCACATGGTGCAGCGTTTTGGGGAGTACATCCTCTACAACCCGCGCCTGGAAAACCGCACCTACCTGCTGTGGGGGCTGCCCATCGGTCTGTTCGTCCTCGGCACGCTCGTGGTCGTACTGATGGTGCGTGCTCGACGGAATGCGTCTGCGAAAGCGTTGAGCGCCGAAGAGCGCGCCCGCTTGGATGCTCTGATCAACCGCGAGAGGTCTTCATGACACCGCTCTGGATAGCGATTGCACTACTGTTATTGCCTGCGCTATGGCTGCTGATTGCCCCCATGCGCGGTGCCCGCGTTCTGCGCGACCAGCTAGATCACTTTGAAGCCAACGATACGTCTGCTGAGCAGAACGTGGCGATTTTCCAGCGGCGCATGGCGTCCCTGGAAGCGGCACGCGAGCGTGGCGACATCGACGACGCTCGTTTTAATGAAGATCGCCTAGAGCTAGAGCGCAGCCTGCTGGAAGACACCGCCACTCAGGCCAAGCGGCCGCTGAAAGCTGCGAGCGCTGGACGGCTGGTGGTGCCGCTGGTCATGGTGGCCGTGGTCGGGGCGAGCACGTTTTGGTACCAGCAAAACGGCGCGGAAGGTGACCTGACGCTGTACGCTATCCAGCAGGAGGTCAGAAACGATCCGGAAGGCTCGCTGATGATGTTCCTGGAGAGGATGGAAGCCGAAGCGGAGCGCCAGCCCCACAATCCCAACGTGTGGAGTTCGCTGTTTCCACTCTACCGGGATACCGGTCAGCCTGACAAAGCGGTCGATGCGCTGGAGCGCTTGATCGCCATCGAAGGGCGCATTCCGCCGCTGCTCGCTCAGTTGGCGCAGCTCCGCTTCTTCATGGCCGAGCGGGAGTTAACGCCCGAGGTACAGGCGCTGGTCGATGAAACGCTTGAATTAGACCCCCGTCAGCCGACCGTGTTGGGGCTTCTGGGCATTCACGCCTTCGATAATGGTGATTATGAAACGGCCATCGACCGTTGGCGCCGTGCCGTTGCCAATATTTCAGACCCAGAGACGGCTGCTTCCCTACGTGATGGTATCCGTGTGGCCCAAGGGCGCATGGGCGTTGCACCGGAGTCACCTGCCGCCACTCAGGGCCAAGGCGTGCGGGTGAGCGTCTCGTTGGATGAGGCGCTGGCAGACCGTGTCAGCGACGATGCGACGGTGTTCATTACCGCGCGGGACATCGACGGCGAGCTGCCGCCGCTGGCGGTGACCCGCGCTCGGGTCTCTGAGCTGCCGATGACCGTGGTGCTGGACGACGCCGCTGCCATGTCGCCGCAAGCGCAAATCTCCCAGGTGCGTGAAGCGCGCCTGGTGGTGCGTGTCTCGGAATCTGGGCAGGCCACGCCGCAGCCTGGGGATCTGTTTGGCGACGTGGAGAGCGTCAGCGTCGGCCCCATTCGCGAAGACGATACCGCCAATGTCGTTATCAACCGTGTTTTTGAATAACCACCACGTAAGCTACCGCTGCTAAGGGTCGCAATGCGCTTAACCTCTATACGTCTCGTTGGGTTCAAGTCCTTTGTCGATCCGGTCACCGTGCCCTTCGATGGCAACATGACGGCCATCGTTGGGCCCAACGGCTGTGGTAAATCCAATATCATTGACGCCGTACGCTGGGTGATGGGGGAGTCCTCTGCCAAAACCCTGCGTGGCGAGTCGATGGCCGACGTCATTTTCAATGGTTCTACCGGGCGCAAGCCGGTCGGACAGGCGTCCATCGAGTTGAAGTTCGATAACCGTGAGGGCGGTATGGGCGGTTTGTACGCCCAGTACGCTGAAATTGCCGTCAAGCGCCTAGTCACCCGGGATGGCCAGTCCAACTACTTCTTCAACGGCCAGAAGTGTCGTCGCCGGGATATCGCCGACCTGTTCATGGGCACTGGTCTGGGTCCGCGCTCCTACGCCATCATCGGCCAGGGGATGATCTCGCGGTTGATCGAAGCGCGACCGGACGACCTGCGTGCCACCCTCGAAGAAGCCGCGGGGATCTCCAAGTACAAAGAGCGTCGTCGGGAAACCGAAAACCGCATGCGACGTACTCAAGAGAACCTGGAGCGCCTGGACGATATTCGCGAAGAGCTGGACAAGCAGCTCGAACGTCTCAAGCGCCAAGCGGAAGCCGCCAAGCGTTACCAAGAACTCAAGCAGCAGGAGTATCGCTTGAAAGGCGAGCTGGCGCTGCTGCGCGGCCGTACCCTGCGGGCCGAGCAGTCTCACCAAGAGAGCCGCGTGCGCGAGCTGGAAATTGCCGTCGAGAAAGACGTGTTTGGCGTTCGTCAGTGCGAAACCCGCCTGGAGCAAGCCCGCGAGCAGCATGATGAGCTGGCCGACGTGCTGGACCGCCACCAGCTGCAGTTTTATGAAACCACCACGCGCATTGCCCGCTTAGAGCAGGATCAAGCCCACCGCCGCAGCCGCGAAGCACAGCTGGCCAACGACATTGCCACCGCCCGTAGGGATCTCGACGAGCAGCGTCAGGTCAGCGAGGGCGACCAAGAGCGGCTCGCGGTGATCGACGAGCGCTTTGAAGAGTTGCTGCCCGAGCACGAAGCGCTGGAAGAGCAGCTCGAGATGCTCGAGCAAACCCTGGCCGACGCAACGCCTGCGTTAGAGGCCGCTGAACAGCAGTGGGCCGATGCCGAAAACCGTTGGCGCGAAGCCAGCCGTGACGCCGACCGTAGCCAAGATCAACTGCGCGATTTAGAGCAGCGCATTGCCCGTTTGCAGGCCGAGGGACAACGCCGCCGCCAGCAGCGCGACGAGCTGGCCGATATGACCGCGCTACAAAACGAGCACGCCGAATACCAAGCCCGCCTGGAAGAAGCCGACCAACGTGCCGACGCCTTCCAAGTGGAGCGTGAGCAGTGGCAGCAGCGCTATAGCGATGCCAAACGCGCCTATCAGCACGCCGTGGCCGAGCGCGATGCGCAGCGCGCTGCATTAAGCCAGCAGCAGGGCGAACTCGCCTCACTGCAGGCACTAATGGATGCCGCCTTAGCCGATCACGACCCCCAGCTAAGCGACACGCTGGCCGCTCATGGCCTCGCCGATGCGCCCCGCTTGGGTGAAGCCATCGCGGTTAGCCAAGGCTGGGAACGGGTCATTTCCTGGTTGCTCGCCCCCTGGCTCAACGCCCGCCTGGTAGCCGCTCATCAGCTAAACGCGCTGCCCGAAGCGCTGGCGACGGCGTGGTGCTTGATCGATCAAGCACCGCCTTCCACAGCCACGGCGGGCGCAGGCCATCGCCTCAGCGATTTGGTGAAAGGCGCGGGCGCGCTGACGGAGTGGTTGGCGAGTATTCACTACGTCGGTACTGCTGACGCGGCCGAAGCGTTGCTGCCTACGCTTGCTCCCGGTGAGAGTGTGGTCAGCCAAGACGGCGTATGGCGCGGGCGTGGCTGGCTGCATCAGCAATCCAATGGCGAAGGCGTCGATGCGCTACTGGTCACTCGTCGTCGCTTCGAGGAGCTGTCCACCGAGCGCGAACGAGCAGAAGCCGCGCTGGTCTTGCTAGATGAGCAGTGCGATGTCGCTAGTGAAACGATCGACACGTTGGAACTGACCCGTGAGCAGCAGGCGGAGCAGGAGCGCGACCATGCCGCTACCCGCCAACAGCTAGCGGTGCAGGAGCAGCGGCTTGCCCAGCGCCTGGAGCATTTATCCAGCCGCGCGACGGAGCTGAACGACGAGTTATCGCAACTGCAAGAGGACGAGGCGGAGTTAACGCTTACTTTAGAAGAGCAGCGCGCCCGTTGGCACACGGCCATGGAGCAGTTGGAGGAAGCCGCGCAAGCGCGAGAAACCAGCGCCGAGCAGCGCCAACGTCAGCGTGAGCAACGTGAGCAGCTCAACCAGCAGCATGCCCCGCTCAAGGCGCGTCAGCAGGCGTTGGCACTGGAGCGCGAGCGCTTAAAAGCCGAGCGTGAAAGCCTGCGCGCTCAGCAAGCCCGTTCAAGCGATACCGAAGAGCGCCTCTCGCTGCGTATTGCCGAGTTGGAAGAGTCTCGCGAAATGCTGGTCGAGCCCGATGAGCTGGCAACCGAAGAGCTCGAAGAGCTGCTGCACCAGCGCGAACAGCAGGAGCGGCGGCTCAACGAGACGCGCCAGCAGGCTCAAACCTTGGCCGAGCAGCTGCGCAACGACGAACTAGCCCGCCAGCAGCACGAGCGCAATTTGGAGCAGAGCCGCGAACAGCTACAGCAGCGCCGTATGGAGGTGCAGGCGCTGGCGCTCAAAGCCGCCACCCAAGACGAGCAGTTAGCGGAACTGGGGCACGATGCCGACGCGCTCGCCGCTACGCTGCCCAGCGATGCCAGTGAGCCAGCGTGGCAAGAGCGCTTGGAGAGCACCTCGGAAAAGATCCGCCGACTGGGGGCGATCAACCTCGCCGCGATCGAGGAGTACGACCAGCAGGCCGAGCGGCGTAATTACCTCGAAGCCCAGCATGCTGAGCTTTCCGAAGCGCTCGACACGCTGGAGCGGGCGATCAAACGGATCGACCAAGAAACCCGCGTGCGTTTCCGGGAAACGTTCGATCAGGTGAACAAAGGGTTGCAAACCCTCTTTCCTCGCGTATTTGGCGGTGGGGCGGCGTGGTTGACGCTCACCGGTGACGATTTATTGGAAACCGGCGTGGCCATCATGGCTCGCCCGCCGGGCAAGAAGAACAGCACCATACACTTGCTGTCAGGGGGCGAGAAAGCACTGACCGCGCTGTCGCTGGTGTTTGCCATCTTCCAGCTCAATCCAGCCCCGTTTTGTATGCTGGACGAAGTCGATGCGCCACTGGATGACGCCAACGTGGGCCGCTACGCCAAGCTCGTTAAAGAGATGTCGGAAAGCGTGCAGTTCATCTACATCACTCATAACAAGATCGCCATGGAAGCCGCCGAGCGCCTGATGGGGGTCACCATGCAAGAGCCAGGTGTCTCACGGCTGGTGTCCGTGGGGATCGATGAAGCGGCAGAACTGGTCGAGTAGGGGCATGGTTCGAGACGATATTGGGCGCGGCTTCCCAAGAGTTTCCTTATTTGCTCGTGTCATGTGCCGAGCGCTGCTGGTGAGCGTGTGATAATACCTAGCGTCAATCAGGTCGTTGAGCATTAAGTCTTTTAATAACAGTAGGTTGCTGACAATGAGCCTGGGCGGCTCGAGGTGGGAGTAGGCGCCCGCATGGAAGCGTTACTGTTACGTTAAGTCTGCCCAGCCTGCCGTCGAAAGCGCAAAGGATTAATAAGAAACTAGCGATAGTGAATAACATTCACTAGCATAACGTTTAAATAGAGTGATTGAAGCAGGTAGTGGCTTCCCCTTGCAGGGTGTGTTCAAACACTGTTTAAAGAGATGAAATAACGCGCTGGGCACTTTTGCTGGTTGATAAGGTCGAAAAATTCGCCTAAAAAACGCTCATAGCGGCGCAAACGTGTGAAAATCAGCAAAAGTTGGCTCTTTTCGTAGTAACCGCGCTATGCTTGGTGCTAAATATCGTTTTATAAGAAGGTTCCCATATTCTGGCGTAGTGTAAGCACTGCGCTTAGTAACCGGTTAGATGACCCATGGAATGCTCGACATGGAATTAAGAGAGTGGTTAATCATTCTAGGACTGGCTCTGGTTTCGCTGATCGTTGTTGACGGCGTGCGTAGGCTCCAGCGTCAGCGTCGTGTGCCCCGGCTAGACCAAGCGGTAAAAGATTTGCCTACCGCGAAGTTGGAAGAGTTAGACGACGAGGCGAAAGAAGCCGAGATCAATTGGGAGCTGCCCAACGGCGGTGCTCGGGTCGTCAAACCCGCCGACTATAGCGGGCTGGGACAAAAGCCCAAACTCAAACGCCAAGAGCACCCTGGCCCTTCCAAAGTGCTGTCGGATTTCCGTCGTTCGTTCAGTAAACCCTCTAGTAAAACCACGTCTCGTCCCGAGCCTGCTGCCCCCGGGCCTGCCGAACGGCACGCGGCAGCTCAAGAAGTGAAACCAGAGCTCCGTCGCGAGCCGAGTGTGTTTGCCAAAGACGACGCAGAGGTAACGGCACCCGCACCGTCTGTGGCTGTCGATGCAGAGCCGACCCAGCGAATGCCTGCGGCGACTCAGCCAACGCCTGAGGCAACCGCAACGCCTGACCCCGTCAAGGCCTCCAGCAGCGCACCTGCCATGAGCGCTTCGGCCGAAGAAGAGCCCGCTGTAACGGCATCGGCCGATGAGCTGCCAGCCACTCAGCCTGACATGCCTAAGATGGCCGAAGCGCCCACAGCGAAAGAAGCCGCGGACGATGAGCCGACACCGACTCCCGATCCTGAACCGGTACTGCGCGCTGAGCCAGAGGACGCCGTTTTTGCCAAGCACGCCGCTGATGCCCCCAAACGTCGGCAACTGCGTGATGAGACCGTTGGCGACCGTGAGCTGGACGACGACGAAATCGACGAGTACCGCTTGGTCGATTTCGAAGGTATTGGACGCTCGTTCAAACGCCGCATCATCGAGCGCCGTAAAGAGAGAGCGATCAAAAAGGCCGAGAAAGCCAAACGCGCCGAAGCATTAGCCAAGCAGAAGGCCGAGCGTAAAGCGCTAGAAGCCGAACAGCGCCGCGAAGCCAAGCAGGCTGCTGAAGCGGAAAAAGCACGTATCGCACAAGAGAAGGCTCAAGCCCGGGAGGCCGCTGCCTATGAAGCAGCCGCCCAACAGGAGGCCCCACAGTCGGCGCCTGTGTGGGATGAGTACGAGCACAGCGCACGACATTACGATGAGCATTACCAAGGCGTCGATGACGAGCTGGAAGCGACTTACGCTGCACAAGATAACGTGGTGCGCGCTCATCCCACCTTGGAAAAAGCGCTACGTCACGATGTGAACGGCGAGCACGCCAAAGAGACGTTGGCCAATGCCGACGAGATGGTGGTGATCAGCGTTCTTTCCCGTGACCCGGACGGGTTCGATGGCGGTAAGCTGCTCGAACTCATCATGGCATGCGGGCTGCGCTATAGCCGTACCATGGGCGTATTTCACCGTTTCGAAACGGAAAGCCCGGACAGCGAGCTGCAGTTCTCGATGGTTAACGTGCTCAAGCCCGGCACCTTTCCCATCGAAGAGATGGATGAGTTCGTGACTCCTGGTATTACCTTCCTAATGCCGCTACCCGGCGCGGTGGATAGCTCTGCCGCCTTCGAGGCGATGGTCGAGACCGCCATGGTCGTCGTTCGTCATATGGGCGGTGAATTGAAAGACGAAAACCGTAGCGTGATGACGGCACAAACCATCGAGTTTGCCCGTCAGCGGGTGCACGAATTCGAACGTCGTCACCGTTTGCATCGCCAACTGCAGGCGCGTTAACCGCCACACTACGCTGACACCCGCCTTCTTCTGGAAGGCGGGTGTTTTTGTTACTGAATACCCGTTTCTCTGTCTTCGGAATCTCTGAATGAGTCAGCCTGACCCCACTCTGTTGGAAGAGATCAGCCAGCTGCGCGCCGATCTCGATGATGCCAATCACCGTTATTACGTGCTGGACGAACCCACGCTCACCGATGCGGACTATGACCGTAAACTGCAGCGCTTGAAACAGATAGAGAGCGAGCACCCCGATCTGATCTCCCCCGACTCGCCCACTCAACGAGTCGGTGCCGCCCCGGCAGATGGCTTCCCCGAAGTCGCCCACGCCATACCCATGCTGTCGTTGGATAACGCCTTTAGCCGTGGTGACATCGCGGCCTTTGCCGAGCGCGTTGCGGAGCGTTTGGAGTGCCAAGCCAGCGAGATCGCGTTTAGCTGCGAACCTAAGTTGGATGGTGCGGCGGTCTCGCTGGTGTATGAGCAGGGCGTACTGGTCAGCGGCGCGACGCGGGGCGATGGCCGCACCGGGGAGGGCATCACCTCCAACCTGCGCACGCTGCGCTCGGTACCGCTCAAACTCATGGGCCAGCAGGTGCCTGAGTTACTGGAAGTGCGCGGCGAAGTGATCATGCGCCATGCCGGGTTCGAAGCCCTCAACGAGCGGGCCAGAGAGGAGGGCAGTAAAGTGTTTGCCAACCCGCGTAACGCCGCCGCCGGTAGCCTGCGCCAGCTCGATCCGCGCATTACGGCGACCCGCCCGTTGGAGTTTCACGCGTACCAAGCCGCCCGCTTGGAGCCCGACTTGGGCGACACCACCCACAGTGCGCTGATGTCCCGTTTATCCACCTTGGGTTTTCGCACCAGTACAGAGCTCACCACCCTGCAAGGCCCCGACGCCGTCGCGGACTACTGCGAGCAGCTCGGTGCTAAGCGCGACCAGCTGGGCTACGACATCGACGGCGTGGTGATCAAGGTCGACGACCTGCGCCATCAGCGGGAGCTGGGCTTCGTTGCCCGCGCGCCGCGTTGGGCGGTGGCGTTCAAATTCCCCGCTCAGGAAGAGGTCACTACCCTAAACGACGTGGAGTTTCAGGTGGGACGCACCGGCGCCATTACGCCGGTCGCCCGGTTGGAGCCGGTCACCGTTGCCGGGGTGACGGTCTCGAATGCCACGCTGCACAATGCCGATGAGATTAGTCGCCTGGGCGTGATGATTGGCGACACGGTCGCGATTCGCCGCGCGGGCGACGTCATTCCTCAAGTCGTACGCGTGGATGAAGAGAAGCGCCCGGCGGACGCCCGGGCGATCGTTTTTCCAGATCACTGCCCTGTGTGCGGTTCGGATATCGAACGTATCGAAGG
Organism: Halomonas sp. McD50-4; assembly: GCF_022348135.1. Classification (NCBI taxonomy): domain Bacteria; kingdom Pseudomonadati; phylum Pseudomonadota; class Gammaproteobacteria; order Oceanospirillales; family Halomonadaceae; genus Halomonas; species Halomonas sp. McD50-4. The sequence goes on from NZ_JAKRFG010000002.1 coordinate 30,513, forward strand.
CGAAGCCGTGGCGCGCTGCTCCGGTGGGCTGTACTGCGCCGCCCAGCGTAAAGAGGCGCTAAAACACTTCGCCAGCCGTAAAGCGCTGGATATCGACGGCCTGGGTGAGAAGCTGATCGAACAGCTGGTGGATCAGGCGTGGGTGAAAACCCCGGCCGATCTGTTCCACCTTGGCGTCGATCCGTTGAAGAGCCTGCCGCGCATGGGCGAAAAGTCCGCCACCAACCTGGTCAATGCACTGGAAAAAGCCAAGCAGACCACGCTGGCGCGGTTCATCTACGCGCTGGGCATCCGTGAGGTGGGCGAGGCCACGGCGGCCAATGTGGCCAACCACTTCGGTACGCTGCAAGCGTTACAAGAGGCCGATCTGGCGGCGCTGGAGGCCGTCAATGACGTGGGCCCCGTGGTGGCTGCGCATATCCACACCTTTTTCCGCCAGCCCCATAACCTGGAGACGCTGCAAGCGTTGATCGAAGCGGGCGTGACCTGGCAAGAGGCCGAGGTGACGCAAGGTCCCACGCCGCTGGAGGGCCAGACTTGGGTGCTGACCGGCACGATGGACAGCATGACCCGCGACGAAGGCAAAGCGCGGCTTCAAGCGTTAGGCGCCAAAGTGGCGGGCAGTGTCTCCAAGAAAACGACCTGCCTCGTGGCGGGTGAGGCAGCGGGTAGCAAACTCGCCAAAGCCGAACAGCTGGGGGTCGAGGTGATCGACGAAGCCACGTTCATCGAGCGCTTGGCCGCCTGGGAGCAGAGTCAATGAGCCGTTTCATCGAAGTCCCGGCGCGCATGCTGCCGCCGGACACCCTCACCGCGCTATTGGAAGCCTTCGTCACCCGCCAAGGGTATGACACCACCGATACCGGCGAAGGCATGAGCGGCTGGGTCGCCGAGCTCAAGCAGCAGCTTGACCGTCACGAGCTGATCATTGCCCACGACTTAGAGCTCGAGATGACTGAGGTGATGACTCTCGCCCAGTGGCGCTCGTTTGGGCGAGAGTTAGCGGATGACGAGGAGGAGGGCGACTACTGAGCCCGCACCAGCGCGGTGATCAGCCGCCGCCCCGGATGAAGATGGTCCACCAGCGGCTGCTCGACGGGTAGCGGCTCATCGCAAAGGCGCGATGCAATGACTTCCGCACATAGCGGCGCGCTGGCCAGTCCTCGGGAGCCATGCGCGGTGGATATCCACAGCCCTGGGTAGTGTTCACCGGGGATGGACGGCACTTTCGAGGCATCCTTGCGCAGCACGGCATAGTCCCTCTGCCATGCCGCCGCGTTGGGCACCGGCCCCGCGTATGGGGTTTTATCGGGGCTGGCGGCCCGCACCGCAGCCCGGCCTTCCAACGACTCTGGGTGTAATGAAACGCCGGAGGCCTCAAGCGCGGCCACCCACGCTGGCAGCGCCTGGCGCAGTTCGTCGATATTGCGCTGGTGCTCTTCGTCGATGACGTGGCTCGTCGCGTCGTTGGGAACGAAGCTTGCACCAAAGGTCAGTACGTTCTTGACGGGCGGCGATACGTAGCCTCCCGCGCACACCACTTTATCCGGCGTCTGGGTGCCTTCTGGCAGCGTTAGCTCGCTGACTTGGCCCCGAACCTGCTGCAGCGGCAATTCGGCGGTTTGGGTAAACCGATTGGCCAGCGACGCCGTGGCGATCACCACGTGGTCGGCCTGCAGTCTCTCTCCGTTGGCCAGCGCGACCTGCCATCTCGGTGTCTGTTCCGATGTCTGTGCCAGCCCGGTGACGTCGCCCCGCTGCACGGTAATGCGGGGGTGTTGCAACCACTGCTCGCAAAGCCGTTTTGGCCGTGCCCACCCCGCTTGTGGGTAGTAGAGCCCCTGGGAGGCCGAGACCGGCACGCCCGCCAGCTCGCTGAGTGTGGTGCCGGTGTGTGCCGACACGACGGAGGCGGGCAGCGGGTGATGGGCCATGAAGCGGCGTTGGCGCGAGGCCTCTTTATCGCTGAGCGCCAGCTGCACGACGCCGCACGGCTGCCAAAGCGGCGGCTCCTGTGGATGAGCCGCCGCCAGCTGACCAAACTGGCGCTGGCTATACAGAAGCCCCGCTAAATAGAACCGGCTCTGAAGGTTGGTATCTACCGCCAGCTTCACATAGAGCGCCCCCTGGCGGTTGCCGGAGCCGCCTGCGCCTGGTGCGTCGCGCTCGATGACCGTCACCCGTTTGCCGCGCTTGGCCAACGCCGCCGCCACGCTGCTTCCCGCTAGGCCCGCGCCGATCACCACCACATGGTGCGCGTCGTGGTGATTGGGGGACATGAACCAGGGCGTTGCGCTGCGCCGCGCATCGGTTGGGGGCGTTTCAATGCCACCAGCCAGCATCTCTCGCTTGCGGCCAAACCCCGGTACTTTCTGCCAGTGAAAGCCCGCCGCTTTCAGGCCGCGCTTGACGATGCCCGCGCAAGTAAAGGTGGCAAACGTCGCCCCCGGGCGAGACCGGGCGGCCATGGCCTCGAACAATTCGGGTTGCCACATATCCGGGTTTTTCGACGGTGCAAAGCCATCGAGAAACCAGGCATCCACTTGGCCGTCCAGCAGGTTGAGCCGTTCGGTGGTGTCGCCAAAGTGAAGGTCGAGGGTGACACGCTCGCTTAAATGTAAGCGGTGAATACCGCTGACCGCGTCAGGCCAGAGGGCACATAGCACCTGTGAATAACTCGCCAACGAGGGCCAGGCGCTGAGCGCGCGCGTCAACGCTTCCCGGCTTAACGGAAATTTTTCTGTGGATAACAGGTGCAGTCGCGCGTCGGCTGGAGCGTTCTGCTCGAAACAGGCCCACGCACAGAGCATATTGAGGCCAGTGCCAAAGCCCGTTTCGCCGATCACGAACGCCCGCGATGCCTGCCACGCCGCAAAGCGCTCTGGCAGCCGGTTCGCTCCCAAAAACACGTGCTCGGTTTCGGCACGGCCATCCTCACGGGAAAAATAGACGTCGTCGAAGGCGTCCGAGTGGGGTGATGTGTCGTTCCAAGTGAGCTGTGGGGCGCTCAATGCCGCCAGTGGCGGCAGGGTGGGAGCTTGAGCAGGGCGTTGTGTCACGCGGGCATCCGTGGGTAATGAATGGTTGGTTAAAAAATGATCAATTTGTTCATCGGGGCGCTATCTCTGGCTTATAGAAAAGCGTCCGCCGGGTTTTCACAGAGTTTTCCACAGGCTCTGTGAAAAAGCGGGCGGACCCTCCATACTCGCCCCAAAGCGTCAAGGCAAAACTTTTTTGAATGGCTTAACAATTACCTTGGCATAGATCCCTGCGATGATGTAAGGATCGGCGTCTGCCCATGCCTGCGCCTCTTCTAAACTGTCGAATTCCGCCACGACCAAGCTGCCGCTAAAGCCTGCATCGCCGGGGTTATCGGCATCGATGGCGGGATGTGGGCCTGCCAAAATGAGCCGCCCCTCGTCGCGCAGTGCTTCCAGACGCGCAAGGTGGTCAGGGCGAGCCGCCAGGCGGCGTTCTAGGCTGTTGGCAACGTCTTCGCTGATAATGGCATAAAGCATGGGGATAACTCCTTGAAGGCAGGGGACGTGGCGACGTTGTCGCCAAGGTCAATACATTGACCGCACCCCGGTTAGCGCGCACCATGGCGAGCCTGTTCGTGTTGTACACGCCTATTCTGACAAACTCGCCACACGGCGTCATGCTAATGCCACTACTTCCTAATGCTCTTGCGACGGCACTGCCCGCCGCCTTCGATGCCGACCAGCGTTACACGGTGGATTTGCACATGCACTCGACCGCTTCCGATGGTGCGCTCTCGCCTACCGAGCTGGTCGCGCTGTGTGCCGAACGCGGTGTCACCCACCTCTCCTTGACCGACCACGACACCATGGCGGGGGTGGCGGAAGCGAGCATCGCCGCCCAGCAGCAGGGGCTCTGCCTAGTGCCTGGGTGCGAGTTGTCCACTCGCTGGCAGGGCATCGGTATCCATGTGGTCGCGCTGCTGCCAGGCGGCTTGCAGGGGCCGATGGTCGAGGGGTTGGAGCGCCAGCGCGACGCGCGCATCCAGCGTGCCGACGTGATCGCCGCAAGATTAGAAAAGATGGGGCTGCCCAATGCGCTGGAAAAAGCCCGCGCCCAGGCGGGCAGCGATCGCCCGCTCGGGCGGCCCGATTTTGCCCGGGCGCTGGTGGCGGAAGGCGTGGTGGCCGACTGGGCCGGCGCGTTCAAACGTTATCTAGGCAGCGGAAAGAAGGGCGATGTCAAAGCCCACTGGTCGGAGATCAGCGAAGTGGTGGGTTGGGTCGTGGCGTCTGGCGGGGTGGCCGTGCTGGCTCATCCGCTACGCTACGGGCTCACTCGGCGCAAACGCGGTCTGCTAATGGATAGCTTCATGGACGCCGGAGGCCAAGGGGTGGAGCTAGTGAGCGGACAGCAAAACCCGGACACCACCCGCGACCTTGCGCGCCAGCTCGTCGAACGCGAGCTATACGCCTCACTGGGTAGCGACTTCCACTTTCCCGGCAGCCATGCCGCCCCCGGCAGCATGAGCCCGGTACCCCGTACCGCCGCGCCGCCGATTTGGCAGCATCCTCGCTTGGCTCATCTGCGCGATGCCCCCAGTGGCATGCTGGCCCGTGGGTGCTAAGCGGTTGAATCAGCTACGCTGAAGAGAACACTCTCACTTCTGCCGACTAGGAGTCATCGATGAGCCAATACTTTCAGATACATCCGGAAAACCCGCAAAAGCGGCTGATCGATCAAGCCACCGAGATCATTCGCAAAGGCGGCGTGGTGGCGTACCCCACGGACTCGGGCTATGCGCTGGGTTGCCATCTAGGCGAAAAAAAAGCCATCGAGAAAATCAAATGGCTGCGCTCGTTGGATGACAAGCACAACTTTACCCTGGTGTGTTCGGACCTGTCTGAAATTGGTACTTACGCCAAGGTGGATAACGCCGTATTTAGGCTGCTAAAGGCCCACACCCCGGGCCCTTACACCTACATTCTCGATGCCACCACCGAGGTGCCTCGCCTGTTGCTGCATCCCAAGCGCCGCTCCATCGGCGTACGGGTGCCCGACCACCGGATTACCCACGCGCTGCTCGACGCGCTGGGCGAGCCGCTGATGAGCGTGACGCTCATTCCTGTGGGTGAGGCGCTGCCGATGAGCGACCCCGAGGAGATCCGCGACCGCTATGGGGCTCATCTGGATTTGATTATCGACGGCGGTGCTTGCCACCTCGACCCCACCAGCGTGATCGACCTGCGCGAACTGCCGCCAAAAATCGTGCGGGAAGGGCGTGGCGACATCACCCCGTTTCAAGACGGATACTAAACGTGTCGTACGACGGGGGCGCTTGGCGCCCCCGTTTCCGCATGAGCGCTACGACTCGCTTGGTGTGTCATCGTCAGTGTCGTCCTCTTTTTTCTGCGCTTTCTTGCGTGGGTCTTCGCTATCTTCATCCAGCCAAGTGCCGCAGCGTAGGCAGTAGCGGGCGCGCTTTTCATGACGGTCGTGGCCGCAGCCAGGACAGGCCTCTTCCGAGTAGCGGTCTTCACGAATCGAACGAATGACTTGGGCCGAGAACACGCCGGTGGGCACGGCGATGATCGAGTAGCCAATCAGCATCAGGATGACGGTGATGGCTTTCCCTAGGGGGGTGGCGGGCACGATGTCACCATAGCCCACCGTGGTCATGCTCACGATGGCCCAGTAGATCGACATGGGAATGCTGGTAAAGCCCGCCTCGGGCGATTCGATGGTGTACATCAGCGCGGCAAACAGCGTGACGACCATGAGAATGCTGCTAAAAAAGAGCAGAATCTGGCGCAGACTGCGTTTGAGCGCATCCAGCAGTAGGCGACCTTCGCCGACGAATTCCATCAGCCGTAAAATGCGAAAAATCCGCAGCACGCGCAGAATTCGCACGATCACCAGCCCATGGGCGCCCGGCACCAGCAGCACCAGCCAAGTGGGAATGATGGCCACGACATCGACGATGCCATAAAAGCTCTTGAGGTAGACCGTCGGGCGCTCCAAACAGTAAAGACGGACCAGCAGCTCCAGGCTGAACAGTAGCGTAAAGGCCCACTCTACGTAGAAGAAGAGCTGCCCGTAACGTTCGGCATAGATCTCGATACTGCCCAGCAAGATCACCGTCACGCTCAGCAGGATGGCGACGATGAGCGCAATGTCGAACGCCTTGGCCCCCGGCGTATCGGATTCGAAAATAATGTGAAACAGCCGGGCGCGAAGTCCGTCGGCACCGGGCGTAAGGGGAAAGCTCATTGCATCATCCTGAAGTCGGCTTCATCAATCGGGCAGTGTGGTTAGCGTAGCGCGGTTTCGTGGGCCAAGCGACGGGCCAGATTTAACGCAGCAACGCCGTAGGTCGTCGACGGCATGCCTTGGGCATTCAGCGCGTTGGGCAGTGCTTCTGCCTCGCTGCGCGCTGCACTATCGAGCTGGGGGTGCTGGGCCAACGTATCCAGCGCCTGCCGTGCGGCGTTTAGATGCGCAGCGTCGCCGCTATCATGATAGGCGTCCAGCGCGACGGTGGCGCGGTGCAGCCACTCGGCAGGGCGCTTGGCGGTGGGCAGCGGCCAGTGCTGGTGGCCTAGGGCATTGCCCCGCGCTGCCTTGCTGGTATCGGAGGGGCGCAGCGCTATTTGGCTCGCCAACTCGACGGCGAGCGTCCAGAGCGCTGCCGGGGCACCGGCTTTCAGTTCCAGCTCCACTTCACGAATCGGCGCTCGCGCGCTGCCGCAGACGATCTCTCCTTCGTCCAGCACCAGTTCGATGTCGCTGTCTTGCCATACTAACTGCCAGCTTTTCCGGGTGAAATCGGTGCTGAGCGTCGGGCGCAGCGCTGCGATGCAATCACCAAGCGCCCCTTGAAACGGAGGCAGCTCTGCCAGCGCCGCCTGGTCGAGAGCGGCGGAGGGAACTTGCCACTCCCACTCCTGTCGGCTGGAGAGTCCGCCACCGCCCTGGCCGGCCGTTTTAACGGTTTGCAGCACTTGCTGATCAATGGTGCGAAGGCGCACCGCCACCCGTGCGGCGGCCAAGTCGCCTGTGGGGGTATCGAAGTAGGTGTTGGCGAGCTGCTGCTGGTGCGGTGACGTCGCGGCCAGTAACGGATGATGGCACAGCGCACCCGACTGACCGCTGGGCAGGGCCAGCTTGAGCTCCACTTCCGTAGGGGCTGGCGTTTTGGTTGACTCTTTCATGACAATCGCCACCTCGATATTGTGACATTTCGGTTAATTTTTGATGACATTATGAACTTTTCATGACGGCGGCGGGCGCACTCTTTATACTGGCGCCCGCCATTTCCAGGCTCCCCGAAAACAGGCTAAAGGCTTTATGGTAACCTCCAACCCTTTTTCCGCGATGTTTGGCCGCTCGCCATTCCAGCCGCTGCTGGCCCACATCGTCAAGGCCAATGAATGTGCCGATCAACTGCTCCCGTTCTTCGAGGCCACGTTGACCGGTGATTGGGATACGGCGGCAGAACTGCGCGAGAACGTGACGCGCTTAGAGCACGACGCCGACACCCTGAAGACAGAGCTGCGGCTGAACTTGCCCAACACCATGTTCCTGCCCGTTTCGCGCTCTGACCTGCTCGATCTGATCAGTGTGCAGGACAAGATCGCCAACAAAGTCCGCGACATTACCGGCATCATGCTGGGCCGTAAAATGCGCGTGCCCGACGTGTTGGCCGAGCCGATGCGTGACTACATGCGTACCAGTGTGGCGTGTGTGGCCCAAGCGCGCCAAGCATTGGAAGAGTTGAAAGACCTGCTGGAGTCCGGCTTTGGTCGCAACGTTTCCGACGTCATGCAGAACATGATCCGCGAACTCCACACCCTAGAACATCAGGCCGACAGCCAGCAGGTGGCGATCCGTCGTCAACTGTTCGAGTTGGAGAGCCAACTGCCGCCGGTGGACGTGATCTTTCTCTACAAGATCATCGAGTGGGTCGGTGAAGTCTCTGACCGCGCAGAGCGCGTGGGCAGCCGCCTGCAGATTTTGACCGCACGCTAAGGGATACTCATGCAGATTATTGCTCAGCACGGTGACATCTTTATCATTCTGGCCTGTTTGTTCGGCTTCTTCATGGCCTGGGGCGTGGGGGCCAACGACGTGGCCAACGCCATGGGCACCTCGGTGGGGTCGAAAGCGATCACCATCAAACAGGCGATCATCATTGCGGTGATCTTCGAATTCCTGGGCGCATGGCTGGCGGGTGGCGAGGTGACCAACACCATCCGTAAAGGGATCATCGACCCCGAACTGCTGCAAGAAGACCCGCAACTCTTGGTGTACGGCATGTTGGCGGCGCTATTGGCCGCCGGTACGTGGCTGCTGGTGGCCTCGGTGAAAGGTTGGCCCGTCTCCACCACGCACTCCATCGTCGGTGCGATCGTAGGCTTTGCGGTCGCCGGTCTGGGGGCGTCTACCGTCGATTGGAGCGCGGTGACCACGATTGCTGCCAGCTGGGTCGTTTCCCCGCTGCTGGCCGGTACCATCGGCTTCGTGCTGTTCAAATCGGTGCACCACCTGATCTTCGAGAACGATAACCCGTTCACGGCCGCCAAGCGCTACGTGCCGGGCTACGTATTCTTGGTAGGGTTCATCGTTGCCATGGTGACCTTGACCAAAGGTCTCTCCCACGTGGGGCTCGATCTCACCTTCAACCAGAGCCTGCTGCTATCGATCATGATCGGCTTGGTCATCATGGGCATCGGCATGCTGATGCTTCGCCGTATCAAGTTCGAAAAGAGCGCCAACGACCACTTTGGCTACGCCAACGTTGAGCGCGCGTTTGGCGTGCTGATGATCTTTACCGCCTGCGCCATGGCGTTTGCCCACGGCTCTAACGACGTGGCCAACGCCGTGGGGCCGCTGGCAGCGGTCATCAGCGTGGTGCAAACCGGTGGTGAAATCGAAGCGTCCGCGCTGGTGCCCTGGTGGGTATTGGTGTTGGGGGGCGGCGGTATCGTCGTGGGTTTGGTGACCTACGGCCATAAAGTGATCGCCACGGTCGGTACCGGCATTACCGAACTGACCCCGAGCCGCGGTTTTGCGGCGACGCTGGCAGCGGCCACCACGGTCGTGCTCGCCTCGGGTACCGGCCTGCCGATTTCGACGACCCACACCTTGGTTGGGGCCATTCTCGGCGTCGGCTTGGCGCGCGGGATGGCGGCGTTGAACCTGCGCGTGATTGGCACCATTGCCATGTCCTGGTTGATCACGCTGCCGGCTGGCGCGGGCTTGGCCATTCTATTCTTCTTCATGTTCAAAGGCATGTTTGGTTAAACGTTCGGCACGCCAAGACGACACTGTTTGACCTACAGCGGCACCTTCTTTGCAGATGATCTTCTTATCAGATCGTTGCAATAGAAGGTGCCGCTGTTTTTGGTGCTCTGTTAAAGTAACTAGCGTCACTTTCATTCACCTGCTGCCGGAGAGCGGCCCTTGGACACTCGTTTCCCCTTCGTAGATTGGTTTCGTAATGCCTCCCCGTACATCAATGCCCATCGGGGGCGAACCTTTGTCATCTTGATCGAAGGCGAAGCCATGGCGTCTGGCCGAGGGGAGCAGCTCATTCAGGATTTGGCGCTGCTGCACACCTTGGGCGTGCGCTTGGTGGTGGTGTTTGGCATTCGCCCCCAAGTGCACGAGGCGCTGACGGCCGCCGGTGTCGAGCCTACCCGCATCGATGGCCGCTGGGTCGCCGACCGCGCCGTGATGGCTCATGTGGAGCAGGTGGCCGCTCACCAGCGGCTCTGGTTGGAAGCGCGGCTCTCGCTGGGCCTGCCCAGCACGCCGCTGCACGGTGTCGAGCTTAGCGTGATTTCCGGTAACCTCGTCACCGCCAAGCCGCTGGGCGTGCGTGAAGGCGTAGACTTCGACCATAGCGGCGAAGTGCGCCGGGTGCGCGCCAGCGCCATCGAAGGGCTGCTGGATAAAGGATCGCTGGTGCTGCTACCGCCGCTGGGGTTCTCCAGCACTGGAGAAGTGTTCGATCTGGACGCCTCTGAAGTGGCCCAGCACGCCGCCGTGGCGCTCAAGGCAGACAAGCTGATTCTGCTGGGCGAGTCGGACGGTTTGGAGGACGAGCAGGGCGCGCTTCTGCGCCAGCTTTCGCCTTTCGAAGCCGAACCGCGCTTGCAGCAGGCCGTGCCCGGCAGCGAGCTGGCGCGGCACTTAAACGCCGCCTGCACCGCCGCCCGTGAAGGGGTGGCGCGCACCCACCTACTTTCCTGGCGTAACCACGATGCGCTGCTGGGCGAGCTGTTCACCCGCGACGGCGTGGGCACCATGATCACCCAGCATCGCTACGAGCAGCTTCGCCCCGCCACCCTCAACGACGTGGCAGGTCTGCTCGAGTTACTGGAGCCGTTAGAGCGGCGTGGCATGCTGGTCGCGCGTTCCCGCGAGCGGCTGGAGCACGAGATCGACGATTACATGGTGATCGAACGCGACGGTATGGTGATCGGCTGTGCGGCGCTGCACGTCTTCCCCGACACCACCGTGGGTGAGTTAGCCTGTGTGGCCGTTCACGGCAACTACCGGGGCGGCGAGCGCGGCGAGCGCCTGGTCGAAGCCCTTGAACGACGCGCCCGCCAGCGGGGGCTGTCCGACATGTTCGTGCTCACCACCCACACGACCCACTGGTTCGTCGAGCGCGGCTTCCGCCCGGCAAGCCTAGAAGACCTGCCGCCGTTGAGGCGCGAAGCTTACAACCATGCTCGTAAATCCAAGGTGCTGGTGAAAAATTTGGCGGGATGAAAGTGAGTGGAAAAAGGTGAGTGGTGAGTGGCCGGGGCGGCTACGCCGCCCCGGAATGCTACTCAGGTATTGAGAATTACGCCGCCGTTCAAGTGCATGGTTTGGCCGCTCATATACGACGACTCTTCGCTGGCCAAGTAGACGTACGCCGGGCCGATTTCGCTGGGTTGGCCCGGGCGCTTCATCGGCACTTGGTTGCCAAATTCCGCCACTTTATCGTCCTCGAAGCTCACGGGTATCAGCGGCGTCCAGATGGGACCGGGGGCCACGGCGTTCACACGAATGCCACGCTCCATCAGCGACATCGCCAAAGAGCGCACCAAGCCTTGAATGGCCCCTTTGGTGGCGGTGTAGTCTATCAGCGTGTCGTTGCCTTTGAAGGCATTGATCGACGAGGTGGCAATGATCGTATCGCCCTCGCTCAAGTGGGGCAGCGCCGCTTTGGTCAAGTAGAAGTGGCTGAAGATATTGGTTTGAAAGGTCCGCATCAGTTGGTCGTCGGGGATCTCGGTGATGTCGTCCCAGTCGTACTGCTCGGCGGCGTTATTGATCACGATGTTGATCTTGCCAAACGCTTGTTGGGTACGGTCGACGATCTCTCGGCAGAAGCTAGGCTCGGCCACGTCGCCTTTCAGCACTAGGCAACGGCGGCCTTCCGCCTCCACGAGCCGCTTGGTTTCTTCGGCATCTTTGGTCTCTTTGAGGTGCACGATCACGCTATCCGCCCCTTCACGGGCAAAATGCACGGCCACGGCGCGGCCAATACCGCTATCACCGCCGGTGATGATCGCCACTTTATCGCGCAGTTTGTCGGTGCCGCGATAGCTCTCGCGAATGTACTCCGGCTCCGGACGCATGGCGTACTCGTCGCCGGGCTGCTTGTCCTGATGCTGTGGGGGCTGCTGCTGTTCGCTCATGTGCGGTCACTCCTTTGTGTGCACGAATCGCTTCGAACTGTCGACAGGGCGGCCCGTCTCCTGGGTGGCTGGCTGTCGACGGGGAGCTTTCAACGTAGACCAACGGCGAAGAGAAGGGCAAACGACGCAGCGACAGCAGCGGCGATGTATAGCCAGAATTAATAAAAGCTATTTAAACTGCTCATCTACACGGTTATGGCGGCTATGGTTTTTTTAATTCTATGTTTTAATTGACTTTTTATGTTTTTTTGGGTGCTGGATCAGCCTTGGGAGACCTGCCGTGCTGCATGGCAATCAACGTGTCAGCGGCTATAGTGAGTGAGGCCTGTCCAGAGTCATATGTAGACAGCCACTTTCTCGATCACCAAGCTCGACCACCAAGGAGTAGGAGGGACTATGTCTCCGGATAAAGACGATCAAAAGAAAGACCAGCGCGACGACCATCATGACGATGCGAACCCCATGCCCGATACGCACCACGTCAACCCGGATAGCGATGACGAGTCGGATAAGAAATAAGCCCAATCCCGTTACTGAAAAAGGCGCTTTCAACAGCGTCTTTTTTTATGGGGGCAGCCAGCCAGATGGCTTTAACCATTATTGACTTAACCTTTGTTGCTGGCCGGGTCGCGCTGGGTTAATTCGGCGGTATGGACATGGAAAGGGGCCCCAGGCTCGCTATAGTTCTGGTGAAGTTTCACTGACACGGAGAACGTCACCATGAACGATCAAGGACCCCATCACGATCACGAAACGCTCAAGCAGAAAGGCCAGCAAAGCGCTGATGAGCTGAAAGAGGCCGCCCGCGAACAGGCCGAGAGCGCGTTCGACCGACAGCGCGATAGTGTCGCGCAGCACACTCACACCTTCGGCTCGGTATTGCAGCGCGCTGCTGACGAGTTCGACCGCCAAGAGCAACCCTTTTGTTCCGAGCAGGCCAGGAAGCTGGCCGACCATACCGAGCGGTTTTCCCAGCGGCTACGCGATAAAGACCTCCACGCGCTGTGTCGTTCAGCGGAAGCGTATGGCCGCCGTGAGCCCGCCATGTTCATTGGTGGCGCGATTGCTGCAGGCTTTTTAGTCACGCGTTTTCTGCGCAGCTCCCCCGCCAAGGCATCGTCGTCCGATGTGTCAACCGAATCCAAGGCGCCCGACCAAACGCTTTGAACCCCTGTGTTCATCAGACACCCATACCATTTTTCATGCAGGAAGCGGGAGAGCAAGAATGGAATCGGAAAGCCATAAAAGCAGTTCGATAGGCACGCTGCTATCCACGTTACTCAACGAAGTCTCTGCCCTGGTGCGCGGCGAAGCGGCGCTCGCCAAGGCCGAAATGTCAGAGAAGACTCACCAGGCCATGGCAGGCGTAGGCGCCGTGGCGACGGCCGGTGCGGTGCTCTTCGCTGGCTTGTTGACGCTGTTGGCGGCGCTTGTGATGTTGTTGAACGAGGTACTGCCACCGGACACTCGCCCTTGGCTGGGCGCCGTGGTGGTAGGCGCCGTGGTCACGCTGATGGGCGTGGTGATGCTCAAGGCAGGGCTCAAAAAAGTACGCGCCCAGGGGCTCATGCCAAACCGCACCATGCAGAGCCTGCGCAGCGATAAAACGCTGGCCAAGCAGCATCAGCAGCACGTCAAGGAGGAGGTGAAATGAGCCAGGATGAACGTTCACATCGCCAAACAGAGCGCGATCCGGACCAAATCGAGCAAGAGATTCATCAATCTCGCGAGCGGCTGGATGCCACGCTGCATCAGATCGAAGAGCGCTTCTCGCCAGAACAGTGGCTGCACAGCACGTATGATTACCTGCGCCACGGCGGTGCCAATGAGTTCTTTGACAACCTGGGCACGACCGTTAAGCAGAACCCCGTGCCTACGCTGCTTACCGGCACGGGCCTAGGTTGGCTGATGCTTAGCCAGCGCCAACCGCATCGCTCCCATTCGCGTGGCTCTGCGCACGTCGATGCCACTGACGTACATGCCACGCCGCCGCCTCCTGATGAAGTGATGTCGCCTCAGCGTGCAAGTGCCGGGCAGCACGACCCGCGAAGCGATTCACACGGACCAGGCCACGGCATCAAAGAGCGCGCCCGACATATTGGTCATAGCACGAAAGGGGCCGCGCAGCAGTTCAGCGACAAAGCTCACCAAATGGGAGGACGTATGCACGATTCCATGTCCCACGCCCAGCAGGGCACGCATCAGCGGATCGATCACATGAAAGAGCGCGCTCATCATGTCAGCGACCGCTCTTCGGATTTCATTCAAGAGCACCCACTGGTCGTGGGAGCGTTAGGGTTTGCTCTGGGGGCGGCGCTGGCCAGCCTGAGCGCTACGACACACAAAGAGAACGAAACCCTGGGTGAGTATCGTGATCACGCCATGGACCAAGCGACCAAGATGGGCGAGGCGCAAGTGGACAAAGCGCAGCAGGCAATTCACGACACGGCAGAATCCGTGAAGCAGCACGCCCATGAGCAACGCCACGAGGGGCACCAGAACGAGGATAACCCCACCCAGCATAACGAGCCGGGATTAGCGGGGTCGAGCACGCCGTCAGGCAACACGCAGGGCGCGGGTACGAACACGGCTACCCATCCTGCTAGCAGCCCCACTACACCGGGGGCGAATACCGCCACGCAAACGTCCGAGACGCGTAAGCCACCGCTTCCGTAACGGCTGAGTTGGCTCGTCCCTGGTTCACGGCGCTACTTCTTGTAGCGCCGTTTTACGTCGACGCTGAGGCGTCCTTCGCCCAGGCGCAGCGTGAGGCGCTGGCCGGGCTGGGTGTCGTCGGCGCGACGGACGACTTGGCCTTGGGCATCTTGAGCGATGGCATAGCCGCGCCCGAGTACGGCCAGCGGACTGACGGCGTTGAGTTCTCGGGCGGCGCTATGTAGGCGTGCTTGACGCGTCTCCAGCAGGCGCTGCATCGCATTGGCCAAGCGGCGCTGTAGGCTGCTTACCCGTTCGCTGTCGGCGCGGTGCAGCCTTTTCATATCTTGGCTGGCAAGGCGGCGAGTAAGTTGGGCCGTTTGCGCCTTTTGCTGGGCGAGGGTGTGTTGTATGGCGCGGTGTAACCGCTGCTGCAGCGCGGTGAGGTACTGGCGCTGGCGGGCGAGCTGTTCGCCGGGGTGACGAAGGCGGGCGCGTAGGGTGTCTAGCCGCTGGCTATCTCGCTCTAACCGGGCCTGCATGGCGCGCTGTAAGCGCTGCTCTGCCTGGGTGAGCTGGCGCTTCAAGGCGTGTTGGTCGGGTACGAGACGCTCGGCGGCAGCGGAAGGCGTGGGCGCGCGCCTATCGGCGGCATAATCCGCCAGGGTGACATCCACCTCATGGCCCACCGCCGACATCACCGGCAGCCGGGAGTGAAAAATCGCCCGCGCCAAGTGCTCGTTATTGAACGCCCAGAGATCTTCCAGACTGCCCCCGCCACGGGTGATCAGCACCACATCTAGCTCGGGGTCTAACCGCGCCTGCCGGTTGAGCAGGCCGAGTGCCGAGATCATCGCCGGGGCGGCATCGGCCCCCTGAACCGGTACGGGAATTAGCGTCACGTCCGCCAGCGGCCAGCGGGCGGCCAGCACCGCCAGCACATCGCGAATGGCCGCGCCGGTAGCAGAGCTTAAAATCAAAATCTTGCGCGGTGGCAAGGGCAGGGGGCGCGCATTGGCGAACACGCCTTCGCCTTCCAACTGCGCTTTCAAACGCTCGAAGGCCGCCAGCAGCTCGCCGAGGCCAGCGGCCTGTACCGCCTCGGCAATGAGCTGGTAGTCGCCCCGTGGCTCGAACAGCGAGACGCGTCCGCGTAGCTTCACCTGGTCGCCATCGCGCATGGGCGCGGCCACGAAGCGCGCCCGCTGACGGAACAGCGCGCAGCGAATCTGCGCCCGGTCGTCTTTCAGGGTGAAGTAGATATGCCCCGAGGCCGGACGCGAGACGTTGGAAAGCTCGCCCTCTACCCACACGTCCCCCACGTCGCGCTCCAGGGTTTGCTTGGCGCGCTGGTTGAGTTGGCTCACGGAGAGCGCTTGGGGGGCGGGTGCCGTGCTCGTTGGTTCCATCGTTGGCCTTGGTGGTTCTCTCGTAGATGTCACGATACCTCAAACGCGGCTCATAAGGCTTCCCTTCACCGCATATTCCCGGCTGACGCTGACCGTCATTAGCAATTGGTATAAGCCTAACCGCCTCTCCGCGTTGCTGGAGCGGCCCTCGAAACGTTATAATGGGCGATTAACTTTCCACGCCCCATCTTCCCACTTCTCAATGGGTGTTGCCGCTATGCTACGTATGGCCCAAGAAGCGCTTACGTTCGATGACGTACTTCTCGTTCCTGGCTTCTCCGACGTTCTGCCCAAGGATGTCAGCCTAAAAACCCGCCTGACCCGCAATCTCTTCCTGAACATTCCCCTGCTTTCCGCTGCAATGGACACCGTGACCGAAGCGCGTCTCGCCATTGCCATGGCGCAGGAAGGCGGCATTGGCATCATCCATAAGAACATGACCATGACGCAACAGGCTGCTGAAGTGCGTAAGGTGAAGAAGCACGAAAGCGTCATCGTCAAAGACCCGGTCACCGTGAGCCCCAAAGCCAAGCTGGAAGACCTGCTGGCCATGGCCCGCGAATACGGCTTCTCCGGCTTCCCGGTGGTGGAAGGCGAAACCTTGGTCGGCATCGTCACCGAGCGTGACATGCGCTTCCAGCCGAACCACGGTGACAGCGTGGCCGATATCATGACCCCCCGTGAGCGTCTGGTCACCGTACCGGAAGGCACCGAACTCGAAGTCAGTAAAGCCAAGATGCGCGAACACCGCATCGAGAAAATGCTGATTGTCGATGACGCCTTCCACCTGCGCGGCCTAGTGACTTTCCAAGACATCGAAAAAGCCCGCACTTACCCGATGGCCGCCAAAGACAGCGATGGCCGCCTATTGGTAGGTGCCGCCGTCGGTACCGGTCCGGAAACCCCGGACCGTGTCGCGGCACTGGCCGAAGCAGGCGTTGACGTGATCATCGTCGATACCGCCCACGGCCACTCTCAAGGCGTGATCGATCGTGTTCGCTGGATCAAAGAGCATTTCCCGCAGATTCAAGTGATCGGCGGCAACATCGCCACCGCCGCCGCTGCTAAAGCCCTGGCGGAAGCAGGCGCAGACGCCGTGAAAGTAGGTATCGGCCCCGGCTCCATCTGCACCACCCGCATTGTGGCAGGCGTGGGCGTACCGCAAATCACCGCCGTTTCCAACGTGGCCGAAGCGCTGAAAGAATTCGACATTCCGCTGATTGCCGATGGCGGCGTGCGCTTCTCTGGCGACCTGGCCAAAGCCATTGCCGCTGGCGCCAGTGCGGTGATGGTAGGTGGCCTGCTGGCCGGTACCGAAGAAGCGCCGGGTGAAGTCGAGCTTTACCAAGGCCGTACCTACAAAGCTTACCGCGGCATGGGTTCCATGGGCGCGATGTCCCAGAACCAAGGCAGCGCCGACCGCTACTTCCAAGACAAAGATGCCGGTGCCGAAAAACTGGTACCGGAAGGCATCGAAGGTCGCGTGCCTTATAAAGGCATGATGGGCGCCATCGTCCACCAGCTGATGGGCGGCCTGCGCGCCTCCATGGGGTATACCGGCTGCCGCGATATTCAAGAAATGCGCACCAAGCCGGAATTCGTACAAATCACCGGCGCTGGCTTTAACGAGTCCCACGTTCACGACGTGCAGATCACCAAAGAAGCCCCCAACTACCGGGTGAGCTAACCAGCGCATTAAGTTACACGGCGGCGGGCATAGCCCCGCCGCTTGCTTTTTAGCCAATGCGGCCCGTTCCGCGTTATAGAGGCTCCGCCATGAGTGACATTCACGCCCATAAGATCCTGATTCTCGACTTCGGCTCCCAGTACACCCAGCTGATCGCCCGCCGGGTTCGCGAAATCGGCGTATTCTCTGAAATCCGCGCCTTCGACATCACCGAAGAAGAGATTCGCGAATACAACCCCAACGGCATCATCCTGGCCGGTGGCCCGGAATCCGTCACCGAGCTGGATTCCCCCCGCGCCCCGCAGTGCGTATTCGAGATGGGCCTGCCGGTGTTTGGTATCTGCTACGGCATGCAAACCATGGCCGAGCAGCTGGGCGGCAAGGTAGAAGGCTCTAACCAGCGTGAGTTCGGCTACGCCCAGATTCGCCTGGACGCGGAAAGCGCGCTGTTCAAAGACATCAAAGACCACGTCGACGCCGAGACCGGCAACGCGCTGCTGGACGTGTGGATGAGCCACGGCGATAAAGTCGCCAAAGCCCCCGACACCTTCACCGTGACCGCCTCTACCCCGAGCTGCCCGATTGCCGCCATGGCCTGGGAAGAGAAGCAGTTCTACGGCGTACAGTTCCACCCGGAAGTGACCCACACCCTGCAAGGCCAGCGGATTCTTGAGCACTTCGTGCTGGATATCTGTCAAGCCGAAAAGCTTTGGACCCCTGCGCAAATCATCGAAGACCAAGTACAGCGCGTACGCGAGCAAGTGGGCGACCGCCACGTGCTGCTGGGCCTTTCCGGCGGCGTAGACTCTTCCGTCGTCGCCGCGCTGCTGCACAAAGCGATTGGCGACCAGCTCACCTGCGTGTTCGTCGATAATGGCCTGCTGCGCAAGAACGAAGGCGACCAAGTCATGGAAACCTTCGCCAAGCACATGGGCGTGAAGGTGATCCGTGTCGACGCCGAAGCGCTGTTCCTCGATAAGCTGAAAGGCGAGAACGACCCGGAAGCCAAGCGCAAAATCATCGGCAACACCTTCATCGACGTGTTCGACGAAGAGGCCAGCAAAATCGACGGCGTCGACTTCCTGGCCCAGGGCACCATCTATCCGGACGTGATCGAATCCGCCGCCTCGAAAACCGGCAAAGCGCACGTGATCAAATCCCACCACAACGTGGGTGGCCTGCCGGAGACCATGAAGCTCAAGCTGGTCGAGCCGCTGCGCGAACTGTTCAAAGACGAAGTGCGCAAACTCGGCCTCGAACTCGGTCTGCCCTACGATATGGTCTACCGTCACCCGTTCCCTGGCCCCGGCCTGGGCGTGCGGATTCTCGGCGAAGTGAAAAAAGAGTACGCCGACATTCTGCGCGACGCGGATGCCATCTACATCGAAGAGCTGCGCGCCGCCGGTTGGTACGAAAAAACCAGCCAAGCCTTCGCCGTCTTCCTGCCGGTGAAATCGGTAGGCGTAGTAGGCGACGGCCGCCGCTACGAATGGGTCATCGCGCTCCGCGCCGTCGAAACCATCGACTTCATGACCGCCCGCTGGGCCCACCTGCCCTACGAGCTGCTGGAGAAGGTTTCCAACCGGATTATCAATGAGTTGGAAGGGGTATCGCGGGTGACCTATGATGTGAGTAGTAAGCCGCCTGCTACGATTGAGTGGGAGTGATCGCGGGAGTGATCGCCGGGCAGGGCCGTTGAGTGATCCCTAACACCGACGCATCACACGCTTCCTGCGAAAGCCTGCCGTTACCGGCAGGCTTTTTTGTTGCAGGACGATATCTAGTTGGTGTTAATTTTGATGTTCGATTGCTGAAAATAGGGTGAGGGTTAGCGCGATAAGTCGAGCACTATAACTTCGACCCGACCCGCTTTCACTGATGAGTGCTGTTCAAGCTTATTTTGTAAATCGTCAGCGCTGGTCGGTTTGGCTCCACCTCCGGGAGGTGCGGGAACTTGGTAGCCGGAGCCAAACCAGAATACTAGGAATAGGCCTTGTCCTTCCGCTTGCCAGTGGCCGGTATAGAATGCTTCAAGCTGACCATCAATTGCGTTCCACAAGTCCCGATGCTGCTGACGTTTGGCCTCTAATGGCAACAGCAAAGCATCATGCTGGAAGACAATATCGGCGCGCTTATCTTGAGGCATGTCAGCCTCATTAGCAGTGTAGATTGATAGGGGCGCGAGGTGGCCGCGTAGCAAGGAGACGGTCCTGTCGCGGCACTTATTCTCGGTGTGCGGGAGACCTCCATCAGTCCAGTATAGGTCGATCTCATCTTCCGAACTACCGCGTAGTCGCCTGCCTAGCTCTCGCAGCTCTTCGGCCACGATCGCTCGCAAGTCGGCAACGCTGTTTGGTGGGCCGTCGTCCAGTATCATCTTTATTTGGTCGAGTGTCGGTGGGGTATAGCTTTTGTCAGCCTGTTTCTGCAATTGCTCGGCAGAAACCGTCCGCAACGCCCATGTATAACTATCCTCGTGAGCGTCTCGTAGTGCTGTGAGTGCCGTTACGGCCTCATTAGAGACATCGCTTCCCAGCCTAGTAATTAGCGTCCGGATATATTCCGACGCATCCCAAGGGTTTATATCGCCTACCATCTCCGAGTTTGGCCAGCTAGTCTGGGGCCACTGCTCACGAAAAGTATCGATCAACCAGACGAGCTGGTTGATCGATAGGAAGGAGCCGGTTCCATTGTAACGCCTACCATGTCCAGATCGGTCTCGGAAATGCCAAAGCAACTCTGGCTCTATCTCATTGCCCAGACTTACGCGTGCCACATCGAAATCTACAATTAGCGCTATCGCTTGCCAATTCCGTCTCCGTTCGTCGTTCATTTCCCGTTCTAGTCGATTTACGACCAATTTCCGGAGCGCGTCACGGCGGTTTGAACGTAGTAAACGGTCGATCATTTCTGACTCTGCCGCAACTGACATGTCGGGGTAATGGATTAACCAGTTTTCGGCGAGATCAGCTCCGAAATCACCATCATCGCTACGCATGAGCGCCTGAAGGTGATCTACATGATTAACCTGTAGTTTCAACTGCGGCTGGATGTAGAGACGCACTACCTGTTCCCATCGACCACGTTGCTTCAGTTCGGATTCGACTTTGGCCGTGAGTTCCTTTAGCCCAGCGTGGTCACTGTTAGCCGTATGCCAGCACTCGAACAGGCCGGCAGCCAGCCGCTCACTGCTAACTCCTTTGAATGGTTCCGACAATATTCTTACTCGTTCAGCGAGTGCCGCAACGATAATGTCGCCTGACGGCCAGCGCTTACTCTTGGCGTAGCTCAGTGCTATTGTTTTCGCGTTAGGTCGTGGTGGGTAGGCCTGGAGAAACGACTCGAATCCTATACGCGTTGCCGCTGAAATTTCCTCGCCCAGCCACTCCGCAACACGCTCATGTGCTGGCACACCGTCGTCAATGTCATGAAAACGTTTGAGGTATGCCTGTGCTGGCGAGAGAATCCATCTAAATTGTCCCGATTTGACTTTCTCTATATTGGCAAAGAAGTCGCGGCGGTGCTCAGCGAACTTGGCAGCCTGCTTTGCCCTGTGCTGTCGCCTATTTTCTTCTTGCTTGCGCTCCCATTTTGGAATCTTTCGCTCGGCTAAGTTATCGATCCAGGTGAGCAGGTCGGACCGGTGATGTGCGAAGAGCTTGGCCGCTTCACGAAGTGCCTTACCCTCATCACCCCATGTTCGGCCAAGCTTAATAATCTCTCGCCAGCGTTCGTCGGTGCGATCATTGGGATCAAGAGTGTGTAGCAGGCTAATAATATCATCCTGTGTGGGATACAGGTTGATGACCCCAAGCTGCAGTGGCCAAGCTCTCTGCGATATACTTTTGTCGCCCGCTTTGTTAAGTAAGACATGCCGTTGGATTGCTAGGCGTACTGACGGATTCTCAGTTAGCCATTCTCCAATTTCCCTGCCTTGGTCGCGTTGATATGAGGCTGGCCTATAGAACGGTTCGAGCCATTGCCAAAGCCGCAGCGGCTCCACGGGTTGTTCACTCCTGAGCCTTCTGAGCACCAAAGCATATTGTAGGTCAATCAAGCTGTTTTCTTCGATATCAGTATATTCGGGTAGGAGTATCTCGGCCTGAGCGGCAAAATGGTCAAGTAAGCCGTCTAGCCTTGCTACAGGAACCTCTCTAGCAAGGGGGTAAAAGAGTCCTAGTACAGTGTTGCGCTCTTCTTCAGCCTCAATTTGGCATACAGATAGCCCATCGTGGGCGAAAACGATTGCTACAATCTGCTCATCGCTGAAGGCCTCCACACCGATATCATCAATCAACTCGTACGCGAGTCGAAGTGCATCCTTCCTTACTTGTTGCCGCAACTCTTCTAGAAGCATAGGCCAGTTCTCGCCACCAAGTGCAACCAGTACTTGAGCGCTTTCATGGCGTATACCGTAGGGCTCGGCTTCATCAAGCACGAGCTCGCGTAATAACGTGCGTTGGCTCTCAGCCGTTGGTGCACCTTTGAGTTGCTGCAACAAGAATGCCCTTAGTCCGAATTCGGCCCCAGAGTTACTAATTACGCGTGCAACTTCACCCATCAGAGGCGGCGTTACCAACGCCGCCGCGCGGTATTCCTGCCAGCCGCTGAATCGCGGATTATTGGTAGAGAGCCGTTCAAGTGCTGTAAATAGCCGCCGTGCCTGCTCGGGTGCTAGTTCTTCCGCGTCGCCATATTCGACTACTCCCATCGGATCGGTGTTGATCACCGCCTCTGCTAGTTGCTGATTGCGCGCCAGCCAGGCGTGAAGGCCGCGCAGTGAAGCGGGCACTAGACCGTGCGACCGGAACAACCCGAGAAGGCGTTGACGCTTCGCTCGTGTATCGGCCCGCGTAGCTAGCCAGCGCGCGCCGACAAACTCACCGATGCGGCGATGGGCGTAGGTCAGGCCGTCTAGATCAGTTGCGAAAAGTTTTGTGTTTGCCGCCAACTTCACATGCCCGTTATCAAATGCCTCAACCTCTGCAAGTGGTAGTGCCTTGTCAGCGGGATCAATTACTCCGCTCGGTTGATCGGTGATGCGTGAATTGCTCGTCAGTATCAGAGCTGAAAATGCTGCGCCCGCCGCATCAAGAACAACATCATGGGGTAACTCAGTTTTCAGACGGTTATGCTCTTTCCTGAGCGTATCGATAGCGTTCTCAAAAAGAGCGCCGCTGGTTGCTGGCAACAGCCGATCTTTAGGTAGGGCGGCTATTAACTTTAGCGTCTGTGGGTTTCCAAGAAAATCGAGACCGAACTGCATGAAATGATCGAGCAGCGTTCGTGCACGCTTCGCGTCGCCAATTAAAAGTTGGGTGAGTAGCTCGTACTGTTCATCTTTGTCGAGTGGCGTGAGGTGCACTTCCAGTGGTGGCAAATCGTCATATTGATCGGCAATCGCCTGCGCTGAGATAGCAGCACGCCAATCCGCTACTCGGCAACTGATAATGAAAGGGGGGTAGTCGAGTTCACCTAGCTTTCGCAGGACTAGATTGACTGCATCTCCGTCTGACTGGGCGGAAACCTCATCGAGCGCGTCGATAATTAGACGTTCCTTGTCGCCGAGAAGAATCTCTGGTCGCGGCTTATTAATCAGCTGCTGAGCCCGACAGAAAGCGTTACCACCTTTCGCACTTAATTCCTTAAGTAATTCAGTCTTTCCCATGCCAGGCTCGCCAAGCACTACGATAGGTCCACTGTGCATCAGCAGGTCGTCTTGCGTCAGTTGGTGCTGACCATTTTGATCGGCAAACCACAGCTTTCTCTGAAAATAGCTCAAGCTCAATCTCTCTTGTTCAATTGAACACCACCCCTCATCCCTAGCCTATCATTTGTTATCGTGAGATAGATGAGCGCGACCATAATGGCGCGACGAAGCGCTTACTACGACTACCTCGAAAGCACTCAGAAAGGCAGCCTCGATATTACGCCTTGGTTGTTGTGGTTCCTCGATACGCTGAAAGAGGCGCTCGAGTATGCTCTGTTAAGAATCGACCGTGTATTAGTTAAGGCCACCTTTTGGCAGCGCCGTGCCACTACGGTACTGAACGAGCGGCAAATTAAGGTGTTGAACCGTTTGTCGGATACCGCAGGCGAGGAATGTGCGCAGGGGATCAATGCCCGCAAGTACCAGTCGCTTGCCAAGGTAAGCAAAGCCACCGCCACGCGGGATTTGGCAGAACTGGTGGAGAAAGGCTCCCTTTCCAAGCTTCCCGGTGGTGGGCGCAGTAGTCGTTACTCCGTGAAGGTGGGCTATGGTTGCCTGTTGGGAACGATAGGTTCCAAGGCGTTAGTCAGAAACCTTCGCAGTTATCTTGATGCAGCGGCGCATCGGTGCCCAGCGCTAGGCGCTCGGTGGCGCTGTTGTAGTAAAAGTGGCCATGTTCAACGTTGGCCAGCGTATAATCCCCGCAAACCCCATAGCCCTTGTTGACGCGCTTTAAATGCGAGATGTCGGCCTGTGTTTGGCTGCCGAGGTGTTCCGATATGCTTGCGGCGATGTGCGCATCACGCTGTGCCTCGGAGTGGGCTTGGCCACCGAATAACAGGCCCGCCACGATGAAAATGGCGACAACGGGAATCCATAGGTTATGCATAGCGTGCCCAGTGAGTTGGTGTGGTGTGCATGATGCCAGTAGGGAAAGTAGTTATCAGGATAATAACGGGTTGCTGGTTTCGCTGCACTGATGGGTGTGGGCTGCGTGCGTTGCTGTTGAATGCCTCTCGCAGATTGAATAAGCTGCCTGCCGCTAAAAAGCCCTATTCAACCCTCCGCATCATCCCGAATCGCGATAAAAATGGCGTTTACGTGCCGCCCACGGCTCCGGGGTAACTTTATGGATGAACGCAAATGACTGTCGAGCAGTTGGTGGAGTCTTATGGCAGCGTCGGCCTATTCGTGGGGTCGAGCCTGGAGGGCGAAGCCAGCGCAATGCTGGGCGGCATCATGGTTCACCAGCACTTGATTAGATTTTGGCCCGCGATCATCGCTCTGGCGCTGGGTTCTTTCCTGGCGGATCAAGTATTCTTCCTGCTCGGGCACTGGTGGCGCAACAGCGCTATCGTTCGTTCGGTTCAGGGTAGCACAGCGGGTGCGCGTGTACTGACCACGTTCAATGCTCGCCCGGACGTTTTCGCGTTCTCCTTGCGCTTTCTTTATGGGTTACGCATGGCCGGTGCGGTGACGATCGGTACGACCGATTACCCTTGGCTGCGATTTATCCTGCTCAATGCTATGTCGGCGCTGATCTGGGCGCTGGCCTGGGTCACGCTCGGTTATCTGTTTGGTCAGGCCCTTGCGCCACTGTTCGAGCGGCTGAGTGGCTATTCCCATTTTATATGGGCGGGTGTTGTCGTTGCCTTTTGCATCGCGGCAGTGGCCGTGATGGCTTCCAGGCGGAGACGCGCTAAGCGCATGACGACGCGCGATTGAGCTCAATGCCTCCGCCAGAAAGCGGCACTAACCTAGCGTTTTCGCCTCTCTTTTTCGGTAACTGCCATGAAAATCGACCTCTACCAAGTAGATGCTTTCGCCTCAAAACCCTTTGAAGGCAACCCAGCCGCCGTGTGCCCGCTGGAGGCGTGGTTGGATGATGCGCTGCTGCAGGCCATTGCAGCGGAGAATAACCTGTCCGAAACCGCATTTTTCGTACCCACGGAAGCGGGCTATCACCTGCGCTGGTTTACGCCTTCGGTGGAGGTGGATCTGTGCGGCCACGCCACCTTAGCGGCGGCCTGGGTGGTGTTCCATGCCTTGGGCGTGGTGGCCGAGGCGGTGGCCTTTGAAACCAGAAGCGGTGTACTGACCGTTCGCCGTGAAGGCGATATGCTGGTGATGGAATTCCCCGCAAAAACGCTCGCCCCGCTAGACATGCACGCGGAAGTCGCCGCTGCCCTAGGCGGTATCGAAATCGAGGAACTGCTGATCTCGGATGACATTGTGGTGGTAGTCGAGGAGGCGAGTGTGATTGAACGCCTTGCACCAGATATGCAGCGGCTTAAGCAATTACCGGGGCGGGGTGTGGCTGTTACTGCGAAAGGTGATGATGTGGATGTTGTATCTCGCTGGTTTGGCCCCAAGGTCGGCGTGGAAGAAGACCCGGTCACCGGCTCGGCGCATACGTCGCTCGCACCTTACTGGGCAGCGCGTTTGGGTAAGCAAGCGCTGACTGCCCGCCAGGGTGGCGCACGACAAGGCGCGCTGAGCTGCGTGGTAGAAGGTGAGCGCGTGATGATTAAAGGCCGCGTTGCGCCTTATCTAACGGGGCAAATCACGCTGCCTGAAAATGCTTCCTTAAGGTAGTACCTCTCACTCCATAGCGCGCTCCCTCGAGGGCCGCTCTTTGAAGTGACGCAGTGAGGGTAGGTCATGTGGGGAGAGAAACGACACTGCCCTTGGCGTAAAAGAGTCCGCTCGCCCCAGCTATCGTGTGCTTTACTGTCTGCAATGCTTATTCACGGAGGAAGCACCCATGGCTATTGGCGGTTTAATAGGATTACTGGACGACGTTGCCGCATTGGCGAAGTTGACCGCCTCATCACTGGACGATGTGAGCGCAGCCGCTGGGCGAGCAACGGCGAAGGCAGCCGGGGTGGTGTCGCGCCTCGTGCCTACCCAGAGGGCGCATTCTAAATAACGGCGCGGTACCATGCACCCTTACCAACGCCAGCCTCATGAGGCTGGCGTGTTATTACTTGCCGAGGCTTTTCCATGACCACCCGCGTCGCCATCTTCGTCGATACCCAGAACGTCTATTACACCGTGCGCGAGGCCTACGGCAAACACTTTGATTACCGCCGGTTCCGGGCCAAGGTGACGGCGAACCGGGAGATGGTGGCCGCCCGCTGCTACGCTATCGATAAGGGCGATGCCAAGCAGCGCGAGTTCCAGACTATTCTTCGCACGATTGGGTTTGATGTTCGGCTCAAGCCCTTCATTCAGCGAGCGGACGGCTCCGCCAAGGGCGATTGGGACGTCGGCATCACTCTCGATGCCATCGAATACGCCGAGAAGGTGGATGTGGTGGTGCTGGTGTCCGGCGATGGCGACTTCGATCTGTTAGCCCAGAAAATCCGTGAGGTGCACGGTAAACGTGTCGAGGTCTACGGCGTGCCCCAGCTCACCGCCGCCTCGCTCATCAATGCCGCGAGCGAGTTCATCCCCATCGAGCGTGAGCTGTTGTTGGGCGGATAGCAGCGGCTGAAAGACCGGCTGAGCCGAATACGTTGGCTTATCGGCTCATTTTGTGAGCCGATAAGGGGCGGTAAGGCGGCGAATCCGTCTTATCAAGGCGTCGCCGATTGCCAGAGATCGCTCAATGGCCCCCCGACCGGGCTGAACTCGGGAATCGCCACGCGGGCTGCGCGGTTTTGCGCTTCGCCGAGTCGTGCGGGGTCACCGAGCTCGATCTCGGGCTGCTGGTTAGGGGGATAGGCACCCACCATGCAGAAATCATCGTCGGCGGTCAGACTGGCGTGGCCGACACCGGCAGGTAGTACCAACACATCGCCAGGATAAAGCATCAATGTGCGGCCGTTAGGACCCCCCAGGCGTGCCAGGGTTTGCCCGCGAAAGATACCCAATGCCTCATGAGCCGTTGAGTGAAAGTGATCGAAGTCGTAGAGGTGATAGCGCCAAGCGGGCAGCCAGTGGTGGCGTTGGAACAGGCGTTCGAATGCGTCGGCTCGCTTCTCCGCGTCGCTGGTGTCGACGACATGCCGGTAAATCAGCACCGGTAAGGCGGCGTTGGGATAGCCGGTGGCACCGTCGGCATCCAGGTAGAGTGTGTCGGGTGACGGAGCGTCCATGATGTCCTCCTGAGGCTGATGGAAGCGTTACATGCGTCAGCCTAGCCACTTTTTCTGCCCTTAACAGCGTGGCGCTTGTTTGGGGAGTCTCATGCCTCTGTCAGGCCATCCACCAGGAAGACACGGTAATCGGCGCCCTGGAAGCGGTGCTTGCGGGCCTCTTGGTAGGCGGGGCTTTGGTACCAGGCGCGGGCGGCGGCCATGTCGGGGAAGCGTAGAATCACCGCACCTTCCATGTCGCTGCCTTCCAATACTTCAACATCGCCGTAAAACGCTAGCGGCTGCGGGTCGTGGCCTTCGCGGGCGGCTTTGGCTTTTTCGCTATAGCGCTGCATCTCTTCGCTGTCGTGGGTGCGCTCACGGGTCAAAACGATATAAGCGGGCATTCCTTTCTCCTAGATAAGATGACAAGACGCTCCAGCATACCATTGCCGACGGACGCTGCCTTATGAATCAGGGCGAGTGGGGCCGTCGGTGGGTGTGTACGCGTCCGTTTCGATCACGGCGTCGTCCTCTACCGCGCGTTCGAGCTGGCGGTGCTCTAGGGCAGCGAGTGCGATGCGGTAGCAGTCGTCGATGTGGCTGTTACCCATGTATTTCATGGCGGTAAAGCTGATGCCGCCTGCCACGGCACTGCCGATCAGCGGTACGAACTTGGACGCGCCTTTTGCCGCCACCCGAACGCCCATTTTGCTAAGTAGCGAGACGATGAGGTTCTGGGTGATGTATTTGCCCGCCATCTTGCTGCCGGTGTTGGAGATAGCGGTCATGACGAACAGCTTGCTCTCGGTATCCAGGCCGTCGATTTGCTCCGGT
Organism: Halomonas sp. McD50-4; assembly: GCF_022348135.1. Classification (NCBI taxonomy): domain Bacteria; kingdom Pseudomonadati; phylum Pseudomonadota; class Gammaproteobacteria; order Oceanospirillales; family Halomonadaceae; genus Halomonas; species Halomonas sp. McD50-4. The sequence continues at coordinate 58,565 of NZ_JAKRFG010000002.1, forward strand.
GTCAGGCCAAACTGGCTATTAATTTTGGGGATGATGCGCATCAGAATCGCCACGTCCGAGCCGATATCCAGTCCCGGTACGGGGATGATGGCGGTGCCCGCTGAGAGTCCGGCACTTTTGGTCACCATCGCTTGGCATGTCTTTTTGATGGCCTCGAGTTCTTCCTTCGTTTCGATCATGGGCAGTTCCTTTGGGGGATGGCCGCGCGTCATTTGAGCAAAGATTGGCTGTCGCCACAGCGGGTGTCACTGCAGCTGGGCTGGTGCTCATACAGCGTTTGGATGATTTGGCAGTCGGCGGCTTTGCCGCCCCGGCACTGGTGCACCACTTGGCGCAGCTCGTCCGCTAGCGCCTGCAGTTTGGCAATGCGCGCCTCCAGGTGCGCGAGATGGCGGCTAGCAATGTCATCGGCGGCGCTGCAGTCGGTGTCAGGGTGGTCTGAGAGCGCTAACAGCTCCTGAATGCTGTGCAGGTCTAGCCCCAGGTTGCGGCCATGGCGAATGAAGCTGATGCGCTCGAGCGCCGCCTGGTCGTAGTGTCGGTAGCCCTGTTCACCGCGTTGTGGGGGCGGCAGCAGGCCGAGTTTCTCGTAGTGGCGAATGCTCTCCGGTGAACAGCCGGTGCGGGCGGCCACTTCGCCAATGCGGTAGACGTGTGTCATGGCTTGACCCTGTAACGATGACAGGGTTTAGGCTAGTCCTTATTCCCCGAGTGGACAAGCAGGTGATGACATGACGCTGATGACCGAGCTGCTGCAAATTGCGCTGACGGCGGCCCCGTGGCTGCTGCTGGGGCTGGTGATTGCCGGCATGATCAAGGCATGGTTGCCAGAAAGCTTGCTACAGCGCTGGATGGGCGGGCGCGGCCTGGGCAGCATCGTGAGGGCGGCGGTGATTGGCATGCCCCTGCCGCTGTGTTCCTGCGGGGCGATTCCCACTGCGATTGCCCTGCACCGGGGCGGCGCGGGACGCGGGCCAACGACCTCGTTTTTGATCAGTACCCCAGGCGTAGGTGTGGACTCCATATTGCTCACCAGCGTGCTGCTAGGCCCGTTGATGGCGGTGGTCCGTGTGGCTGGCGCGTTAGTAACGGCCATTGTGACGGGCCTGCTGGTCGGTTTTACCCGCGATGCTGCAAAAGCCAGCCCCGCCGTCGCTTCCGCTGGCTGTTGCTCCTCGAGCGGTTGCCATGACCATCACGCTAACGCCGATGAGCCGGGTGGCTTGAAAGCGGGGCTGCGCTATGCCTTTAGCGACCTATTGGATGATATCAGCGCGTGGATGTTTGCCGGACTGTTGCTGGCGGGTGTGTTGGTGACGCTGGTGCCGCCGGATACGCTGGCGCAGTTTTCGGGCGGTGTGTTGGCGCTCATGCTGATGGCCGTGGTAGGGGTCCCGCTGTATATCTGTGCGGCGGCGGCTACCCCGGTGGCCGCTGGGTTGCTGTTAGCCGGTATCTCGCCGGGAATGGCGCTGGTGTTCCTGCTGGCAGGGCCGATTACCAGCTTGGCAACGCTGGCCATTTTGCGCCGCGAGTTGGGTAATACCGCGTTGGCGGTCTACCTTGTCTGCGTGCTCACCGTGACCGTGCTAGTCGGCTGGCTGTTCGATGCGGCCGTTGCCTTGGCCGGTTGGAACCCAGTGGAGCAGGCCAGCCAAGTGCAAGAGCTACTGCCCCACTGGTTGGAGTGGTTAGCGTTGGTGGTGCTGGCGCTGGTGGCTATTAGGCCGGTGCGCCGCCGCGTGATGGGGTTTTAAACAAGCGCACGGGCTGGTCACTCGCGCCTCATTGACGCGTCGTCCGGGGTCACGCGCCAAATGGCGTTAGTGAGATCGTCGGCAATGATCAGTGCACCGTCGGGGTCGACGGTCACCCCCACCGGGCGACCACGGGTGCTGCCGTCATCGGTGAGAAAGCCCGAGACGAAATCGACGGGGTCACCGCTGGGCTGGCCATTACTAAAGGGTACGAACACCACTTTGTAGCCAACGGGGTCGGCGCGGTTCCAACTACCGTGCTCGCCAATGAACACCCCGTTGGCAAACTCATCACCCATGGACGCGTTCGAGAAAGCCAGGCCGAGCGGTGCCACGTGGGAGCCTAGGGCATAATCCGGCGCGATGGCACTTTCGACTTTCTCCGGGTTGCGAGGCTGCACGCGGGGGTCGACATGCTGGCCCCAGTAACTGTAGGGCCAGCCGTAAAAGCCGCCTTCTTGAACGGTAGTGAGGTAATCAGGCACGAGATCTGGGCCTAGCTCGTCACGCTCGTTGACCACCGTCCATAGCTGGTCGGTGTCGGGCTGGATCGCCATGGCGGTGGGGTTGCGAAGCCCCGTGGCATAGGGCCGGTGCATGCCGGTGTCAGGGTCGATCTGCCTAATTTCGGCGCGATTGACCTCTGCCTCCATACCGCGCTCGGTGATGTTGCTGTTGGAGCCAATCCCTACATACAGAAACTCCCCATCGGCACTGGCGGTCATCGCTTTGGTCCAGTGGTGGTTGATCTCGGCGGGGAGCTGGGTAACCACCTCGGGTGGTCCGCTGGCCTGGGTTTGGCCCTCTTCGTAATCGAAGCGTACCAGGGCATCCTGGTTGGCGACATAGAGGGTGTCATCGATCAGCGCGAGGCCGTAGGGAGCGTTAAGATCTTCCGCAAAGGTGGTTTGCTCTTCATAGCGGCCGTCGCCATCGCCATCGTGTAACAGTGTCAGCCGGTTACCGCTCTGCACGGAGGTCGTGCCTTGTGATTTGATCAGCCCAGCCACGAAATCCTTTGGCTTGAGAGAGGGGGCGTTACCACCGCTGCCTTCTGCCACCAAAATATCGCCATTGGGCAGCACCAGGGTTTGGCGGGGGATCTGCAAGTCGGTGGCTATCGCGGTAATCGTGTAGCCCTCGGGCACGTTAGGGAGAGTGTCGCCCCACTCGGCGGGTTCGGGCACGCTCATGCTGGGCAGCAGGCCGCGGGAAGGCTCGGGTAGCGTGGGGTTTGGCCCGTAGCGGGTGAACTCTTGGGCGCTGACACTACCGGCTGCCAGCATCAAACAGAGCGGCGCGGCATAACAATGCGGACGTCGTAGAGCGCGCTTCATGGTTTACCTCCGTGGCCAAAACGGGAAAATCCCATCCAAACGGCGGTGCCCGCAAAAATGGTGACCACCATGGAGAGGGCAAAAGCAATCGGCATCATGCCCCAGGCGTCTCGCGAGTGGATCAGGGCGTTCACAAAGCCGAGCACCCACGTGAGCAGCAATAGTGCGGGATAGATCAGGAGAATGATGCTGCGCGACCTGGCACGGAAGAAACTAATGAGGGCGCTAAGCAATGCGAGCCCCGCAAACACCAATCCACCGGCATTTAGCCAAGCGGCGAAGGTGGCCCACTGGATTTGATAGCTATTGGCGTAGGCGTAGTCGCTGAGCGTGGCGCCTAGAAACAGCGGCAGACACCCCACCAAAAACACCGAATGAAAGAGGGGCAGCCCACGTTGATAGGTATGCGTACGGGTAGCTGTCACGGCATGCTCCTTATGCTGATCTAGCGAATGGCACTACCTGGCAGAAGTGATGCTGAGCCTCCTTGCCAAGCAATGGTGTCCTGTAGTGCCTACCCAGTGTAGGACAGCCGCCAAGATTTACCCAAAGCGAAGCAAGCATCGCCTGAAGGTGGCCGCTGAAGTGTATGACGAACGGTTATGCAGGGAGCCGAGCGATGACCTTGATCTCAAAGTCGAATCCCGCCAGCCACGTCACCCCGACCGCCGTCCAGTTGGGGTAGGGCTTTTCTGGAAACGCACGTGCTTTGGCGGCCATCACCGTCTCGAACTGAGTGTCGGGGTCGGTGTGGAAACTCGTCACATCGACGATATCCTCGAAGCTAGCGCCTGCCGCTGTTAAAACTCGCTGCAAATTGTCGAAGGCGAGCTGTACCTGGGCAGCGAAGTCTGGCTCGGGGGAGCCGTCTTCACGGCTGCCAACCTGGCCCGACACGAATAAAAAATCACCGGTGCGGACAGCCGCCGAATAGGCGTTCTGCTCATAAAGCGCCTGGCGGCCCTTGGGGAAAACGACGTCGCGCTTAGCCATGTAACTATCTCCATTCGTAATTAAAAAATGACTCGTTACTGACGGTGATATCACTTTATGGCGGCGACAGGGGGTGGATAAACGGCCAATTCTGTTCAACATTGTTTGGATATTTCAAACAATGTCGAGGCGTTTGATTCAGCCATGGATCGTTTCAATGCTATGCAAGCATTCGCCCGTGTCGTGGAAACGGGCAGCTTCACCAAGGCCGCGGAAACACTTCACTTGAGTAAGACCAGCGTGACGCAGCTCGTGCAGCAATTAGAGGGGCGGCTGCGCGTTAAGCTGTTGAATCGCACCACCCGCAAGGTGAATGTGACCGCAGATGGGGCCGCTTACTATGAGCGAGTCATCAAGCTGCTGGCCGACCTGGACGATGCCGAAACAAGCCTTTCTGCTGCGTCGCTGCAGCCACGCGGCCGACTGAGGGTCGACGTGCCCAGTCCGTTTGCTCGGATGATCTTGATTCCAGCCTTGCCCGCTTTCTACGCTCGGTATCCCGAGATTCAGCTCGATCTAGGGGTGAGTGATCGCAGAGTGGACCTTTTGGAAGAAGGCGTGGACTGCGTCGTTCGCGGCGGAGAGATGACGGACTTATCGTTGGTGGCACGTCGGGTGGGGGATTTGACGATGGGGGTTTATGCCACACCTGGTTATCTGGAAATGCGTGGTTATCCGGCGCACCCGCAGGCGCTGTCACTCCCACCCCACTACATGGTGAATTTCAGGTGGGAGCGGACAAATATGGCGTTTCTCAATACCTTGAGGCGTGATGACGAGAGTGTCACCGTGCAAGGGAGCTACGTGATCTCGGTTGATGACGGGAACGCGGGTTTGGCCGCTGGTTTGGCGGGGCTCGGTGTCCTTTGGCTCCCGGATTATATGGCCCGAGAGCATGTGTCTCGCGGTGACCTGGTGCGTTTGTTTGACGATTGGCACATTGATCCGATGCCCATGTATATCGCTTTTCCACCGAATCGGCACGTGAGTGCCAAGCTGCGCGTGTTCATGAACTGGGTAGAGGCGTTAATGGCTCAGCATGCGCCTCGGGTGGAGCGACGTCGTCAATGAGCACGAAGAGTTATGTCGTTCGTTCCGCCATGAGGCGCGCCAACCGCTCCAACGCCAGATCTAGTCGCTCGACCAAGCCTTTCAGCAGCACGCGGCGATCGCCTGTCACGTTGTCGTGGCGGGCGAGAGCATCATCCAGCTGTTGCCCCGCGTCGAGAATGCCCTGAGGAGGGCGCCCGTTCGCACCCGCTTCAAAACCGTTGGCAAGCGTGCGCAGCAAATGCGCGTGGGCCTCGCGAATGTGTGGGTGCGGCGCGGTATCTAATTGATCTCGCAGGCGTAGGATGGCCGTACCCACGTCGAGCCCGGTGAGCCCCAGTACGAAGAGGTGGCGCTGCTCTTCTGGCAGCAGGTCATCGTGCTGGGCTAGGTGCAGCAGGCGGTCGGCCATATGGCCGCTAAAGCGCGTTTCCGCTTGATGGGTGGCGCGCTTTCTGAGGTCGTTAATGTCGCGGGTAATGGCGTTGATCAGACGCCGTTTACGCAGCTTGGCACCGGGCCCCGGCAGCAAGCGAAAGGCCATGACCACGCTGGTCAAGCCAATCACGACCGCGACTGCCCGGTTGGCAAAGGCATCGAACGAGAAATCCATGCCGTTACCGGGCATGGTCAGCAGAATATTGAAAATCGTAAACGCGAGGCAGTACCCCATGGTGGCCGGCTGGGTGGCGCCGAGTAGCCCCAGAAATAGCGGGGTACCAAAAATCAGCGCCAGCAGCGGGAAGCCGTTGACTTGCGACAGCAGCACATGGCCAAACAGAAACGCGCTGGGAATCGCGGCCAGCATGCCTTTGTAAAACATCATGGTGATGGCAATGGGGTTGTCGCGGCTGGCAAAAAACGCAGAGAACAGCGTTCCCAGCATCATCGCGATCATGGCGCTTTGCCAGGCAGTGACGATCCAAAACGTGGCCAATAGGGCAAACAGCAGCCCCGAGCGGAGGGCGTTGATGCCTGCCGAGAGGTGGTCGCGGTGCCAGGCCAGCGGGGTGGAGCGCAGCCGATGGCGGCTCGGGTGGGCAATGGCCTCGCGGGCATCCAGCATGACCATGGCGTGGCCAATCGTCTCCCGCAGGCCCAAACGAACGCGACGATCCAACGGCGCTTCCGATGTTGGCTCATCGCATGTATGTACATGGGTGCGCAGCGTCTGCAGGGCCGCTCTGGCCTCGGTCACGCCCTTGACGTGCTCGGCATCGCGAAACTCTTGGGCGATGCGGCGGGCGAGTTCGATGCTGTGGGGGGCTAGCCTGTCTGCGTGGTCGAGCATCAGTTGGTGAAGTGCCTGCAGCGTGGCGAAAAAGCGTAGCGTGCGCCGGGTGAGTACGTGGGTGGCGCGCACCCGGCCTGGGCCAGCAGGGCCTTCAAAGCGGGCAGCTTGGCTGTCGGTTTCCAGCACGGTGAGCGGGGTGAGACTGCCGCGCAATGCGTGTTGCATGGCGGTGACGTCGTCGCTGGCATCTAACCGCAACGCCGCGTGGGTGAAGGCCTCGTTGATCACCGTGTCGGCTTGGGTCGCTAAATGCGTGCCCACATGCGATGGCCACAGTAGCGCGCTGACCAGCATGGCGCACAGGGCGCCTAGCCCCAGCTCGGTCATGCGCGCGACGGCGATATCGAAAATGCCCGCCGGGGTGCTGCCGCTGGAAATGACCACGATGAGCATGGCCGTTACGGCCGCCATGAGGCAGCCGTAGGTGTAGTTATTGCGCCACAGCGAGCCGACGTAGGTACACAGCATGATCCAACAGGTCAGCGTCAGCAGGGCAGGCAGCCGTGCCTGGGCAAACAGCGCCATGATGAAGATACCCACCAGGGCGCCCAGCGCGGTGCCCCCTAGCTGGCAAATGCCTTTCTCGACCACCATGCCGCTCATGGGGCAAATTTGTAGAAACGCTGCCGAAATCAACGCCCAGTAGGGGCGCTCCACGTCGAAGGCCAGCGCCACATAAAGCGCCAGCATCATGGCCAGCGTGGTTTTAATGGCAAATTTTACCGCCGTGGCGCTGGGCGTGAGATAGGTGCGTAAGAAGGGCGGCATGGTTACGGCGAAGTGGCCTGAGCACTCGGTTCAGGACGTACGCGCACGGTGGCGGTCATGCCCACGCTGAGCAGGGTGTCGTCGGGAACATCGTCCAAGGTGATGCGCACAGGAATACGCTGCGCTAGTCGCACCCAGCTAAACGTGGGCTGTACTTGGGGAAGCAGCTGTTGATTGAGCGCCGTGTTGCTGTCGGCAATGCCGCGGCCAATTCCCGCGACGCGTCCGTTCAAGTGGGTATTGCCATTCATCAGCACCACTTCGACCGGGTCACCCACCTCGATGGAGGCCATTTTGGTCTCTTCGAAATAGCCCATGACGTAGTAGGAGTCATCGGCGATGAGCGCCATCACTGGCGTACCGCGATTGACGAAGTTGCCGCTGGTGAGTTGAACGTTGAGTACATGCCCTCTCACAGGGGCGACGACCTGGGTACGGGCGAGATCGAGCTGCGCGCTCTCCAGCGCCGACTGCGCCTGTTTGACATCGGCTTCGGCTATCCGCGAGTTGATCTGGGCGATCTGCTGGGCCTCGGCGCTAATGGCCTGGCGGTTGCTCAACTGGTTGCGACGGCCTGCTTCGGCACGGTTGAGCTCCAGGGTGGCTTGCCGATGCTCCAGGGTCGCCTGGGCGCTATCGACGGCGGCTTGGTAGCGGGTATCGTCGATGGTAAACAGCGTGTCGCCCTGGGCAATATAGTCGGTATCGGCAACGTCCAGGCGCTTTACCCAGCCGGTGACGTCGGGGGCGATGGTGATCACGTCCGCATGAATCCGGGCGTCCCGTGTCCAGGGGGTGTAAAGATAGTAGCGCCATAGCCACGCCCCTGCGGCGATGGCGATGGCGACGATCAGTAGCGTCAGCAGCACTCTCAGCGATGGGCGCATAGGCGTGTCTCGATCAGGTAAAAAACATGGGCTCAGCCCATTAGGGATGTGCGAGCACCGTCGCGAATAAAAAAGTGGTGGCGGCGGTCAAGATGATAAACAGCGAAATATCGAACCACGCCTCATACCAAAGCGCGACGTGCCCCACCACCCGATGCAGCAGCGAGCGCACGACCAGGGTGGCAATGAGGCCAATCAGCGCATAGACCAGCAGCGGGCTTATGAAAATACCGCCGATGGCGATCTCTTGAAGTCCCATTCGTCGTCATCCCTTTGAAAACGCTCTAAGAATAGGCGAAGGCCGAGCTGCGGGCCACTTTGACTTTTGCGTCATGATGCTGACTTGTATCACGCTTAGCGTTCGCGGCTCAGGCTCTGCACGGTCAAGTCGAGCGCTTTGTACATATCGAGCCGCGCAGAGCGTCCAATATCGGGATGATTCAGCTCGTTGGCGCGTTCCGAGGGGAGAATCGGCGCGGTGAGATCGTCGGCATCGGTGGGTTCGAAGTCGTACTCTTCGCCGATGGTCATGGCGCTGCGCCTTAGCAGCATGCGTAGCTGAGCCGGAGAGAGCGCGGGGTCGATCGACATCATCGCTGCCAGCAAGCCGCCGACCAGCGGCGTGGCATAAGACGTACCGCAGTGGGCCTCGCCCGTTTCCCCCGCCACGGCGGTGGAGCCATGCACGCAGGCGGCCGCGGTAATATCCACACGCATATCGATATTGGAGGCGTTGCGTTTGACTGCATAACCGGGGTCGTTGACCGGGACGTCTTGCTCGCTGCGCTCGTGCCCGCCCACCACGAAGAGCTGGTCGGTGACGAACGAGGAGGGCAGGCGGTATTCGTCTCGGCTGGAAAACGACGAGGCGTTCCCCGCTGAGTTGACCACCACCACGTCGGGGTGCTCCTCGCGTAGCCATAGGAAGAACTCTTCGAGCAGCTCTTCGTAGCCGCTCATGGCGATGCCGGAGCGTACTAGGGAGTCGACTTCATCGCCGTTGATGTCGATTGCGCCGACGCGGTGGATGCCCCAGCTCCAGTTGATCACTCGGGCACCGTCTTCGACCAAATTCACCGAAGCGGCGACGTTGGCGGTAATGCCTGCATCCGAATTGCGGTCGACGATCACGTCAAATCCTGGGCCAACGTCATCTAGCCCGCGCAGAAAGCCACTGTTGCCGCCCTCGTTCCAGGCGGCGGCGAAGACCCCCGCGACCGTGGTGCCGTGGCCATCCGGTTTGTCGGCGTCGCGGCCGTACACGCAGGTGCGCTGCGCGTCCGCTCGGCAGTCACCCAGATAGTCGGCGAAATCTGGGGCGTCAAAATCGACGTTGCGCTCGATCACCCCAATGCGAATGGGCTGGGTGTCGATCTCATCGCCCGCGCGCCCTATGCGCCGTTGATAGAAGTTCACCGCATCGAGAAAGCGGTTGGCGGCCCACTCTCGATCGTCTTCGGCGGCAGGGGGCGTATCGTTCGGTTCGCGCTCGATGCTCTCCTCGGCGCCGGACTCTTCGGTGACCACTGCATCGACGCTGACCTCATTGCCGAGCCGCAGCACCAGGGCATCCCTCTCATCCAGATCATTCGCGGGCAGACGCAATTGGTAGGTGTTCAACGGGGGGATCATGCCCACGACCTCGGCACCGTACTTATCCGCCAAGCGCCGTGCCTCTTCGGCGCCGTTGTGGCTCTCTTCGATGATCAGGCTGACCAGATTCACATAGGTGCTAATGCCGTCCATGTTATCGGCGACGTCCTCTTGCGTGGCCGCGATTACGTGGCTGCCTCGTAGCGTCAGCCATACCGGATTGCTGGCGCTCTCCTGCTGTTCGATCCATAGCGGGCCGCTCTCGGCCTGCGTCGCGTCGATGTGCAGGCGTAAAAGGTCACCCTGCCGCTCGATGTGATCGGCTGGCAGCGGTTCGCCGTCGAGTTTTACACGGTACGCGGCGCCGTTGAGTCCGCTGACATCGAGACAGAATTCCTGCGTGTCCAGGGTGAGTAAGTTGCCACAGCGCTGTAGCGCTTCGATGCGTAACGGCGCATCGGCGTCGGCCGCTGGTGTCATCATCACCATGCCGCCGACGCACAGTGACATCCATCCCCAGCTCCAGCGTTTCGCGTCCACATACCGTCCTGCCATCCTACTGACTCCTTTCCATCATCCTTGGATCTCACCTAGCCTACATCGCGTAAGCTGAACGCAGCGTGAACACGTCCTCCTCATCGGGCAGTGTCCTTATCGGTCTTGGCCGTCCTAGCGGGTGCGGAGCTTAGGCAGCGTGCGAGCCACCGGCGGCAGGCGCGTTGCCATGATGAGCGCTGCGAGGGCGGCATACATGGCCCACTCCTGCATGTCGGCGCGTACCACCCAGAAAAAGTGCAGCAGCACCAGCCCCAAAATGCCGTAAGAGCATTTGTGCAGCGGCTTCCAGCGTTTACCGAGGCGCTTCATCGCCCAGCGGTTAGAGGTCGCGCCCAGCACGGCGAGACCGATCAGCGCGATCATGCCAACGATGATATAGGGCCGTTTGATGATCTCGCTTCCCAGCCGAGACCAGTCGAGGCCTAAAATGAACAGGGCGTAGCTGAGCAGGTGCAGCGTAGCGTAGGTAAGCGCCCAGAGGCCTAGCTGGCGTCTGATCAGTGCAAAGCCTTTCCAGCGGGTGAGCTTTGTGAGCGGCGTCAGGCAAAGGGTGAGCAGCAGCATCCACAGCCCCCCGGTGCCGATATTGAGCAGCAGATAGCGCCCTGGCTCGGGGCCAGCGGCGTTGTTGGCGACCATCCAGCTCCAGTAGAGCAGCGGCGCGAGCGCGGCTAAAAAAACGCCCGCCCGCCATATCCACCATTTCGTCTGGCCATGGGGGGAGCGACGTGTGTGGCTGCCCATCAGTAGTGCTTCCTCAAGTCCATACCTGCGTAGAGTTCGGCTACCTCGTCGGCGTAACCATTGAACATCAGCGTGTCGATGGTGTTGGTGTTGAACAGGCTGTTGGGCAGTCGACGCTCGGTGGCTTGGCTCCAGCGGGGATGGTCGACCTCGGGGTTGACGTTGGCGTAGAACCCGTACTCGTCGGCAGCGATCTGCTGCCAGGAGTTGAGCGGCTGCTCTTCCACCAGTGAAATACGCACGATCGACTTGATGCTCTTGAAGCCGTATTTCCAGGGCACGACCAAGCGCAGGGGCGCGCCGTTCTGGTTGGGAAGCTCGCGGCCATACATGCCCAGCGCCAAGATCGTCAGCGGATGCATGGCTTCGTCCATGCGCAAGCCTTCCACGTAGGGCCATTCGATGATCGAGAAGGAGGAGCGCTGGCCGCGCATCTGCTCTGGGTCGACCAGGGTTTCGAAGCGAACGTACTTGGCGTTACTGGTGGGCTCGGCACGCCGGATGATGTCCGCCAGCGGGATGCCCAGCCAGGGAATCACCATCGACCAGGCCTCGACGCAGCGCAGGCGATAAATGCGCTCTTCGAACTGGGAGGGTTTGGCAAGGTCTTCGAGTGCTATGCGCCCGCCGTTATTGACTTCGCCGTCGACGACCACGCTCCAGGGCTGCGTTTGTAGGCTGCCCGCGTGGCGGGCCGGATCCCGTTTGTCCGTGCCGAACTCGAAAAAGTTGTTGTAACCGCTGGCATCATCGAAGGGGGCAATGCGATCTTTGTCCGGATCAGTGGGCGTGACGCTGCGCCATTCGGTCTCGCTGATTTTTTCTTGGAGCCAAGGCGGCGCATTGCCCTCGGGAACGTCGGTATACGCATCGCTGGCGTGGACACGCCCTGAGAGCGCAAGCCCAGCACCCAAGCCCGCCATGCCGCCCATGAAGCGTCGCCGGGAGAGATAGATCGATTCAGGCGTGACGTCGGATTCGTGTAGATCACTCGGTTTGGCAATTTTGATCAGCATGGAAGTATCCTGTTTGTGCTCGCCGAAAAGCCGTCGCCGTTTGACGTTGACGGAGAAAAAAGGTTCTACGCTCCTTGTATCATGACATTTAGTGGCGTCGTCTGTGCATAAGTTGAGCGTATTGCCTAACGTGACGAGGAGAGAGACAACACGTTTATTCAAGGCAGTGCCGCTCTGTATCCGCTATACCCTTATGACGCAGAACGCAAACATGGTGGAGAGCCGGATAATGAGTTGGATGCCTGATATCGAGCCAAACTGTCCTGATGCTGGCCGACTGGAGGACATTGAGACGCTGATCGTTCCCCGAGCCCGCGACATCGGCGGTTTCGAGGTGCGTCGAGCGCTGCCTGCTCCGAAAAGACAAATGGTGGGGCCGTTCATCTTCTTCGATCAAATGGGCCCGGCCGAATTCCTGCGTGAAGAGGGCATTGACGTGCGGCCGCACCCGCACATTGGGCTAGCGACGGTCACCTATCTTTACCAGGGGGAGTTTCAGCACCGCGATAGTTTGGGTACGAACCAGATGATTCATCCGGGCGCAGTGAATTGGATGGTCGCGGGTAACGGCGTCACCCACTCGGAGCGAACGAGTTCCGCTACCCGTAAACGGGATCACTCCTTGTTTGGCATTCAAACCTGGGTAGCACTGCCTGAGGCTTATGAGGATAAGCCCGCTAGCTTTGCTCATCACGGTGAAGAGACGCTTCCACTGCTTCGCGGCGAAGGCAAAGAAGTGCGTCTGATTTTGGGGAGTGCCTGGGGCGAGCGCTCCCCCGTGCAGACCTTTTCGGAAATGTTTTATGCCGACGCAGTGTTGGCCCCTGGTGCCAAGCTACCGCTGCCTGATCATCATGAAGATCGTGGGCTTTATGTTACCTCTGGCGCGATTGTCGTGGCAGGCGAGACGTTCGAGGCAGGACGTATGATGGTGTTTCGGCCGGGTGATGCGATGACCGTGATGGCGGGCGAGCAGGGCGCGCGGTTGATGCTTCTGGGGGGCGAAACCCTCAATGGCCCGCGCTATATCTCTTGGAATTTTGTTGCCTCCTCACGTGAAAAGCTGGACGCCGCCAAGCAGGCGTGGGTCGAGGGTGACTTCGAGCACGGCCGTTTCAAGCTGCCGCCAGGAGATGAGCACGAGTTCGTTCCCTTTCCCGGACAGCCTGAACATTAATCTGCGCGCTTGCCTGATGGAGAAACGTGGTCTGTACTTTGGTCCAACATCGACACGGATAGCTCACGAGAGGGCGTGAGCGGGCGGCGCAAGCCGCGGGTTGATGGACGATTATTGGCTCACTTTCACTCAATAAGGCAAGTATGAAAAATCACAGCGCGTGGCCAATGTGGTGTGTGCTGGCCGTTACGCTGCTCTTTACCAGCGTAAGCATGGCGCAGTCACAAGGCGAGGAGAGCGCAGACTCCCGTTGGTTTACCATGGATGCGATCAACACCGGGTTGGATGACGTACCCGAAGAGGCGAAGCGCATGTCGCCGAGGGAGAGCATTCGCAGCTTTTTGAATTTCACCGAAGAGGAAAATTACGCCGATGCGGCGCATTTGCTCAATCTTGCGGATATCGATCCTAGCGAGCAAGCAACGCGTGGGGCTGAGTTGGCTAAACAACTTGCCGAGGTCTTACGCCGCGGCGAGTGGCTAAACGCGTCTAACTTGCCCGGACGCCAGGACGCCGCCATCGAGGACCCTTCCGGCCAGAACCCGCAGGCAGGCCAACCCAGGCGCAACATCGAGCTAGCCGCGTTACGCGTAGACGGACAAGCCTACGATGTGCGTTTGGGTCGCTATCGCGTTGGCGAAGAGGACCCCGTTTGGCTGATCATGCCGGAGAGCGTGTCGTCGATTCCGACGCTTTATGAAGAGTACGGCCCCTCCATGCTGGAGAGCTACATCCCAGAACGTTTCAAGTCCTCGTTTGGCGTCCTGAAAGTCTGGGAGTGGCTGGCAATTCCTGTCTTTCTGGTCATCATTGGTATCGTTGGCGTCGCCACCTATTACCTTGTCGGGCTCATTGCGCGTGTGTTGCCCTCTGGCGTGTCGACCATTTTTGCCGATCAAATCGGCGTGCCGGTCGCGCTGATCGTGATGTCGCTGGTCACTCAGATGCTGCTCGATTATGTGGTGTCGTTTTCGGCCGTGGCTACCACGACGTTTAGAGTACTGCTGATTGCGATCATGGCCTGGGGTGCTGGCACCATTGCGCTGCGATTAGTGGATACCATCATGCTGCGCATGACGCGCCGCTTGGTGGGTGAGATCGATGACACCAAGCCTAGAGACAAGCGTCGCCTGTTAACCTCGCTTTACGCTTTGCGTCGGGTGATTATTTTGATCACCGTCGTGTCGGTGTCGGTTTATGTACTTGGGCAAATCCAGCTGTTTGAGTCTTTAGGCCTATCCATTCTGGCGTCTGCCAGCGTGTTAGCGGTACTGGTGGGTATCGCGGGTCAGGCGGTGTTGGGCAATATTTTGTCCTCGTTTCAGCTCTCGTTGGCCAAACCAATCCGTATTGGCGACTTGGTGATCTTCGAAGGACAGTGGTGCTACGTGGAAGGGATTTTTTATACCTTCATTCGCCTGCGCTCCTGGGATGAGCGGCGGCTGATCGTCCCCGTTACGTACTTTACCTCCAAGCCGTTCGAAAACCTCTCGGTCAAGAGCACCAAAATGTATCGCTTTATGGAGTTAACCCTGCACCTCAGTGCGGATATCTCCCAGGTACGCGAGAAGTTTTTCGAATTCGCCAAGGAAGAAGATAGCGTGATCGAGCACCACAAGCTGCTCTGCTATGTCACTGGCCAAACCGAGCACGCGCAAACGGTCACCTGTTATCTGATGACCTCAGACCCCATGGCAGGCTGGACCGCGGAAATGAACGTCCGCGAGAAGCTGATGGCCTACATACGAGACGAACACCCCGATTGGTGGCCCCGCGACGTGGTGGTGATTAGCCATCATGATATCGCGCGTGGGGAGCGTGCCGCACCAACGAGCGGCCAGCAAAAGAGAGCGACTGGAGAGACCAGCGAGTCAAACGACTCAAGTGATTCGCCGGACGGCAGTGCGGAGTAAGTTCATCAGAGAGGGCAGCGGCTAGACCGCTGCCCTGTTACTAGGGAGATTGTCTGACCTAAGAGGCCAGTTGCGTCTCGGCAAGCCGTTTTGCGCCTGCAAAGTCGGCTTTTCCTGACCCCAAGCGAGGTATCTCTTCCACGGTGAGCCAGTCACTGGGGATCATCAGCGCGGACGTGCCTTGCTGGCGGAGCGCACTCTTGAGCGTTTTGGCATCTAGCGCGGCTTCGCTCAGTAGGACGATCCGTTCGCCTTTGTTGGCATCGGGCAGGCTGACGGCCATCATTGGCGTGTCAGGCTCCTCGATGACCGCCTTGACGGCGGTTTCGACGGCGCTGAGGCTCACCATTTCGCCGCCGATTTTCGCAAAACGCGTGTAGCGGTCGATGAGCGTCAAAAAGCCATCTTCATCGATGAAGCCTTTATCGCCAGTGACGTACCAGCGTTGACCGTCGACGGTTTTGAGTGCCTGCTCGGTACGCTGAGGGTCGTCGAGATACCCCTGCATTACCTGTGGCCCGCTGATCACGATCATGCCTGGCTCAAGGGTGGGCAGCTCCTCGAAGCTCTTAGGATCGACGACCTTGATGCTGGTGCCGGGGAGCGGCATACCGACGGTGCCGGGCTTATTGCCTTTTTGTACCTGCTGGTAGTGAACGCCTGCGGCGTCGGGCAGATTGACGGCCGCCACGGGGGCGGTTTCCGTCGCGCCGTAGCCTTCATAAATAGCTTTGCCGAATTTTTCCGCAAACCCTTCACGCACGCGATCGTCGAGTTTTTCTGCCCCGGCGACCACCACGCGCAGGCTCTTGAGCCTATCGGGCGTGACCTTCGAACTGCGGTTGAACAGTCGCAGCATGCTGGACGTACCGAACATGATGGTGGCGCTGTGTTTGGCGACCGCGTTGGCAACACCCGAGACATCGGTAGGGTCGGGATGACTGACGAGCGGCAGCCCCTCTATCAGTGGGAGTAACTGGGTGACGGTAAAGCCAAACGCATGAAAGAGCGGCAGTGAGGCCATCACCACATCGTCGTGCTGGGTATTGAGCACGTCGGAGGTCTGTTTGATATTGGCCATCAAGTTACGGTGGCTGAGCATGACGCCTTTTGGCTGTCCTTCACTACCGCTGGAGAACAGAATAGCCGCCGTGGCGTCCGCATCCCGGCTATAGCAGAACAGCGCTTGTAACAACCAAGCGGGCAGCAGGCGTACGGCAAGAAACGTTCCGATGCGTTCCAATCGGGAGAAGCCTGCCTGCAAGTCTTCCAAGTAGAGCACCTGCTGGCCTTCCAGGAGTACGTCGACCGCCAGCCCCCGCTGGCTCAGTTTTTCCACGAAGCGCCGCGAGGTCACGACGGTACGTATATCGGCTTGCTGCAGCGCGTAGGCCAGGGCGGCTTGGCTAGTGGTGTAGTTCAAGTTCACCAGCGTTTTGCCCGCCAGCAACGTAGCCATATTGGCCAGCACTCCGGCGGTGCTGGTAGGCAGCAGTAGGCCAAGCGTCGATTCATTGACGCTGCGATGGCGAAAGCGCTTGGCGAGCAGCAGGCTTGCAGTGAGCGCTTGGCCTGCGTTGAGCGGGCGGCTCAAGGTGTCGGCCAACGCCGCTGCCCTGGGACGGCGCTTGACGCTGCGAATCCAAGCGCTGGGCAGTGTGGGGAGCTCATCGATGGCATGCTGCCAGGAGCGGGTGGCTTGCTCGAAAATGCGCCTCTTCAACACATCGGCAGGCGTGTTGTTAGGCAGCGGTTTGCCAAAAGCGACGACGACCGAGCGGTGCAGCGGCGCGTTACGTAGCTCTTTGAGCTTGCTCGACGAGCGTGAGAACTGGCTGCCCCACAAGCCGCGCAGATAAAATGGCACGATGCGCACGTCTGGGTGGGTCTGTTGACAAGCACGCTCATAACCACGGCGCAGCTCGCCGAGCTGGCCGTTGCGGCTGATCGCTCCTTCGGGAAACAGACACACCACTTCACCGGCGTTGAGCTGTTCGGCAACGGCTGCCAGGGCGTTCTCTGCCCCAGCGCCGCGCTCGATGGGAATGCAGCCCAGCGCTTTGAAAAACCAACGCAAGTACCAACGCTGATAAATGCTTTTCAGCATGACGAAGCGTACCGGGCGCGGGCTGGCAATTTGCACCATGGCCCAGTCTACCCAGCTAATGTGATTGCCCAGCAGTAGCACGCCACCCTGGGCGGGCAGATTCTCGAGCCCGTGAACGTCCACTTTATAGCGACGGGTGAGCAAAAAGCTCAACATGAAGCGCACTAGGCTCTGGGGCAGTTTGAAAATCGTATAGCCACCGCCCACCATTGCCACGCTAGCGACCAACAGCAGCAAGTAATGGCTGTCCACGCCTGCCAGCGCAAATAGTGCAGTGAGCACCAAAAAGCCCAGCATCGAGAGGTTTTGTATCCAGTTATTGGCCGCGAGTACCGTGCCTAGCTCGTGGTCTGCCGCATGAAACTGAATCAAGGCGTTGAGCGGCACGATAAACAGCCCGCCCATCATGCCAATGAACACGAAGTTCAGCGCTTGGCTCGTGGGCGTCGTGAACAACGGCAAACACCACAATCCCACCGCGACGCCCACGGCCCCCAGAGGTATTAAGCCGGTTTCGATGCGATTGCGGGAGAGCCTGCTGGCTAACAGCGAGCCCAGGGCGATGCCGATACCGCTGGCGGCGAGAATGGCTTGTAGCACCAGCGTGTTCTCGATGCTGAGCGCCTCTTTGGCATAAGCGGGGAAGGCGGCCAGCAGCACTTGCCCGACCGACCAGAACGTCGCTAAGCCAATGATGGAGAGCCGTAGCACAGGCTGATGGGCAAGAATGCTTAAATTCTCTTTCAGCACGGCGCCGCTACGGTAACGGGCCCAGGTGAGCGGGGTAGCCGCCGGCTGCGCGTCGTCCGGCTTGAGCCGATAAAGAGCGACGACCTGCAGGCCGCTATTAAGCACCAGCAGCCAGCCCAGCGGGGCAATATTGCGTAACAGCTCACCTGGCGTGTGGACGCTAGACGTCACCCAGTGTTCGAAAAGGGCGGTGAATGCCACCGTTCCGGCCAGAATGGCACCAATGGTCACCGCCTGAACGAGCCCGTTGGCTTCGGCGAGCCTCGGTTTACCAAACAGTCCTTTCACTAAGCCGTACTTGGCGGGCGAATAGAACGCCGACTGAATGGCCAGCAGCAGCGTCATTGCAAAGGCAAGCCAAAACCAGCCTTGGTAATAGGCAGCCGTGATGCCTAGCGATACCGCTACCGCCGCCCAGGCGGAGAGCCTGAGCACGCGTACTTTGGGCGTGCTGTCGGCCACATGGCCTGCCGGGCTGAATAGCAAAATGAACGGCAGCAGAATCAGCGCGTTCACCAAGGCGGTGAGCACGACTTGAGTCGCGCCATCATAGCTTTTGAAAATCGTATTCTGAATGACGATTTTATGCCCGAGATCTACGAAAGCGTTGAGAAAAATGGCCATCAAGTAGGGCCAAGCGCCTGCAATGCGCAGCAAAGGTTGCATGGTGTGTCGCCTTAATCGCCGAAAGTGTAGGCACTGTCGGCAAATGGGGTGAGCGTTGCAATACTCACCGTTCAAGTTGCGTTATGGGGGCTTTCCGGTATCGTTATACGCTACTTTTCCACGTGTCGGAGGCCCTGTGAGCCAAACCAGCGCGCTTATCGATACGTTGAAGCGCCAACTGCGCGCCCAAGGTTACACCTATGCCGATGTGGCGCGGTGGCTTGAACTGAGCGAAGCGTCGGTGAAGCGGCTGTTCGCAGATAAGCACGTTACCTTAGAGCGCTTGGAAATAATTTGCGACCGGCTCAATCTGGAATTTTCTGAATTGATCAGCGCCATGCACGCCGATGAGCAGCGGGTGCAGGAATTGACCCAAGCGCAAGAGCAGCGCATCGTCGACGACCGTGAGCTGTTTTTGGTGGCGGTATGTGTGATCAACGGCTATCGCTTCGAAGAGATTCACCACCAATATCGGCTGAGCGAGGCGCAGTGCATTCGCCATTTGCTGACCCTCGAGCAGTTGAAGCTCATCGAGCTGCTGCCAGACAATCGTATTCGTCGACGGGTGGCGGCGAATTTTCGCTGGCGCCCCGGCGGTCCGATTCAGCAATTTTTCCAGCAGCACATCGCCACCGAGTTTTTTCAGTCGCGGTTCGATCGCGATACCGAAAAGCTCATGGTGCTCAATGGCCTGCTCTCCCAGGCGGGCAGCGCCGAATGGCAGCAGATCATGCAGCGCCTAGCCAATGAGTTTCACGCGCTGTGCGAACGAGAAAGCAACCTGCCCCTGCAACAGCGCTTTGGCACCACCTCGGTGCTGGCGGTGCGTCAGTGGCAGTCCACGCTATTTAAAGATGTGTCCCGCACTGCCATGCCCAACAAACGCCCTAACGAGACTTCTTTGTGACCCATCGATCTCCTTTTCAGGCTCTGGCCTGCCCGTTAGACGGCGAACCGCTCCATTTGGAAGGCGGCACCTGGCGGTGTGCGTCAAACCACAGTTTCGATGTGGCCAAACAGGGGTACGTGAATTTGCTGCCCGTTCAGCAGAAGCGTTCCACCGACCCCGGCGACAGCAAAGCCATGGTGGCGGCACGTCAGCGTTTTTTGGCGGCGGGTGAGTATGCGCCCATTGCCGAGGCGCTGAGCCAGGCGGTCGTGAGCCACGCCGATCAGACACAGGCAGAGACGTATTGCTGCCTGGATGCTGGCTGTGGCGAGGGGTACTACTTACGCCAGTTGGCCCACAACGTTCCCGAGTCGCAGGCGCTGTCACTATTGGGGCTGGATATCTCGAAGTGGGCGGTGCAGTCGGCGGCGAAGCAGGACGATAAACAGGCACCCATTTGTCGCTGGGTTGTCGGCAGTAATGCCCAATTGCCGATTCAGTCGGCAAGCGTGGATAGCGTGCTGTGCATGTTTGGCTTTCCGGTGTATAGCGAGTTTGCGCGTGTGCTTAAAACGGGCGGGCAGCTGATTCAGGTTGACGCGGGGCCGCAGCACCTGCGCGAGCTACGGGACATTATTTACCCCACCTTAAAACCTACTCGTGAGAAAGAAACCAACGTACCGGAAGGGTTTGCCCGCCGCGCTTCCGAGCAGATTTGCTACGCTATTTCGTTAGAAGGGGGAGACGTTATCCGCGATTTGCTGACCATGACGCCACATTTGTATCGTGCCAGTGCGGAGGGGCGCGAAAAAGCGGCTGCTTTAGATCAGCTGACGCTCACGATCGATGCCCAGCTCACCGTATGGGAGAGGGATTGACGTATAAACGCAAAAAGGCCCGCCGAGGCGGGCCTTTTTGTTGAACCGTTCACCTAGAGGGCAAAGGTTCTAGCAATCTTATCAGTGCTATCGAAAGCGATAGAACTTAGGAGATTTGCTTGATGTTAGACGCCTGAAGGCCTTTTTTGCCCTGGGTAACGTCGAAGGAGACGTTAGCGCCTTCTTGCAGGGTTTTGAAGCCGTCGGCCTGAATTTCGGAGAAGTGTGCAAACAGGTCGTCACCACCGTCAGAAGGAGCGATGAAGCCGAAGCCTTTGGTGTCGTTGAACCATTTAACTGTGCCAGTTGCCATTGTGTAGATCCTTTTGCGCGAATGCGCTGTCGTAAAGTTCCTGGTATGACCCAGATGAAGTAGCGGGTGAAACAAGGAATACAAGATCAGGCAGCCGAAAAAGATCGTACGCTTCTGAAACCATGCTGCTTGCTAACCACTGGCGCTACAGTGTCATGCTTCCAGGGTTAGGTCAAAGCCTTTCGCGTTTATTTTACGATGACCGCTGAGCGTCAATCATTTCCAGCCCATCTTCCAAATGCTGGCATCTTTGAGTGCTTGCCAGGGCAGCGTGCTTTCTCGGTGGGAGTGCACCGCTTCAAGCACCACGTCAACGACATTTTCCTCCTCGTCACGGAGCAGTTGCGTCACGATGAAGTGTTTCTCCTTATGTCGGGGAGTCACGGCAGTCCATTTGCTGTGGTGTAACTTGTTGGGGTTGATGCGGTTCATTAAGGCTCCAAGTTCAGTAGATCGGCAGCGTTCGTGAAGGAGGCTGTGCGTGTGGTCAAAGGGGCCGTGCTAAGCTATTTCACCTACGTGACATGCTCACGCGCTATCGCTCTCTATGTCAGCCATTCATAGTGATGGTTCATGGCATGGTAGGTTCCACGGATTTATCTGGACAGGACATTCAATGACATATCTCTGGAAGCGCTATCTTCAAGCATCGCTCATCCTCCGTGTGACGATTGCGCTGATACTGGGCGTGCTGGTGGGCATCGTGGGTGGTGACGAAGTGACCGTTTGGCTAGCGCCCGTGGGGGATTTACTGCTCCGGCTACTGACGTTTCTGATCGTTCCCATCGTGCTGTTCACCCTCATGGTTGGGGTGAACCAATCACGGGAAGGCAGTGCCGGCCGTGTGGGCGGTAAGGTGTTCCTCTACTACTTAGGCTCTTCTGCGCTGGCCATTACGGTGGGGCTGACCGTTGCCACTCTATTTAGCCCGGGCAGCGGCATGACGCTCAACGACAGCGCGAGTTTTTCGGTGCCCGACAACCCTGGCGTGGTCGATGCTCTGCTCAACATCGTGCCGAACAACATCGTGGGTGCCTTTGCCGAGCTCAATATGCTGGGCATCATCTTTACCGCGCTGGTGTTTGGTATTGCGCTGCTCAAAATGCGTCAGTCGGAGCAGCAGCATGCGCTGGGTGAGCAGCTTTACCAAGTGATCGAGGGGCTGAATGCCGTCACGCTCAAAGTGATGTCGGGCGTGCTGCATTTTGTGCCCATTGGCGTTTTTGCCATCGTTGCCGAAACGGTGAGCCAGCAGGGTATGGAAACACTGCTGTCGTTGGGCGATATGGTAATGGTGCTGTATATCGCACTCGGAGCGCAGCTATTGATTTACTGTGCGGTCATGCTGCTGTTCGGTGTGAGGTTGCGCACCTTTTTCGGTGAGGCGCGCACGCCGATGGCCACTGCATTCGCAACCCAAAGTAGCTCCGGTACGTTACCCATCACGATCAACGCCGCACAGCGGCTGGGCATTCCGAAAAGCATTTATGGCTTTAGCTTGCCGCTGGGGGCAACGCTCAATATGGACGGTGCCGCCATCCGTATTGCCATTTCAGCGGTGTTTGCCGCCAACGTCATGGGAGCTCCTCTCGACTTCATGAGCATGGTGCAAATCGTACTGATTGGTACGCTGGTCACGGTGGGCACCGCCGGGGTGCCGGGTGCGGGCATTATCATGATCGCCACCGTGTTCGCGCAAGTGGGGCTGCCCATTGAAACCGTGGCGCTACTCACTGCCATCGATGCGTTGGTCGGCATGGGGGCAACGGCGTTGAATGTCACGGGGGATTTGGTGGGTACCTCTGTGATTGCCAAAAGTGAAGGGCATTCACTCGCTGAAACGCCTGACGAAGCGGGCGGTCAGGCGGCGGAAAACGGTTGATACGCGTTTTGACGATAGGAGTACACCATGATTTACGAACGTGAGTATCGTTATTTGCAGCGTGCCGTGGAACTAGCTGAAGAGGCGCTCGATGCGGGAGACGAGCCTTTTGGCAGCGTATTGGTCAGCGCTCAAGGCGAGATACTGGCGGAAGACCGCAACCGCATTGCTGGCGGTGACGCGACGCAGCACCCTGAATTTGCTCTAGCGCGTTGGGCGGCGAATCATCTCACGCCGGAAGCGCGTGCGGCTGCGACGGTGTATACCTCGGGTGAACATTGCCCCATGTGCGCGGCCGCCCATGGCTGGGTGGGGCTGGGGCGCATTGTTTACGTCAGTTCGACCGAACAGTTATGTCAGTGGCTCGCCGAGTGGGGCGTGGCCGCACCGCCCGTGGCAACGCTATCGATCAACGAAGTAGTGCCAGGGCTTACGGTAGAAGGTCCGGTACCTGGCCTGGACGAGCAGGTTCACGCTTTGCATCGCCGTTTGCACGGCAAGTAACCGAGCCGTATCAGCTAGGGTTAAAGAGAACTAGGGTTAAAAGAGAACGCCGCTTTGCGCAAGGCAAGGCGGCGTTTGTTAAACTCAATACGTCACGAGTGGCTAGTGCTTAAGAATGACGTAGAAGGCGTGGATGATGCCTGGAATGAAGCCAAAGAGCGTCAGCAGGATGTTGAGCCAGAAATGTCCCTTAAAGCCGACCTCGAAAAATACCCCGAGTGGGGGAAAGATCACTGCAAAAATCATCTTGATCGGGTCAGTCGCGGTAAATGCCATGTAGCCTCCTTTGCTTACACGATGAAGGTGAAATCACCCTTGCGCCAGTGTAGAGCGAATCCAGTCACTTGGCGAACGAGCCACTTGGCTGTATGACTACGTTACCGTTTGATTGTTCCCTACAGAGCGCTAGAGCGCTGATTATTCACTTGAATATCGTTTGGAAAGGATGCCATGAATCGCTACTTCACCCCTTCGCTGCTGCTCATTAGCTCGGCTCTAACAACGCCCGTATGGGCGCAAACCGCGACCCAGGCCGCGCTCCCCACCGTCGAAGTCAACGCGCCTCGGTTGTCGCGAGAGCTCTATGCCACGCCGGCCGCTGTTTCAACCATCGATCGCGATGCCATTGCCCAAGGCCAGCAGCGGGTGCGCCTGGATGAGTCGCTCGATCGCGTGCCGGGCGTGTTCCTGCAGAATCGCGATAACTTTGCCCAGGGGCAACGTATCTCGATTCGTGGCTTTGGTGCCCGTGCGCCGTTTGGGGTGCGGGGCATTACGGTCATGGTGGACGGCATCCCTTATACGTTGCCGGATGGGCAGGCCCAGTTGGACGCCATCGATCTGGACAGCGCCGAGCGCATCGAGGTGATTCGTGGGCCGTCGTCCGTGCTGTATGGCAACGCGGCGGGAGGGGTGATCGACATTACCACCGCTGACGGGCGCGACAACCCTGGCACGCGGCTGCGTGTAGGCGCTGGAAGCGATGGGTATCAGAAAGTGGCGCTGCAAAATGGTGGCATACAGGGGGATTGGTCGCACCATATCAGCCTCACCGCGCTGAACGTGGATGGCTACCGGGAGCAGAGTTCTACCGAGAAGTATCTACTCAATGCCAAGCTGCGCCGTGAGTTGGGCAGTGATCGAGCACTCACCGCCATCATCAACTTGCTGGATAACCCTCGCTCGGAAGACCCCGGCGCGCTTGACGCCCGCGAGGTTGCCGAAGGGCGCGACCAAGCCGCACCGAACTCGCTGGCGTTGGATGCCGGTCAAACCGTCGACCAGCAGTTGATCGGGCTGCAGTATGAGGATTTAGCGGCCGGAGATGGGGAGCTGTATCTGAAAGGCTTCATCGCCCAACGGGATTTCGAGCAGCAGCTGCCGTTCGTGGGCAGCAGCCGCTTGGGTTATCAGCGCGATTACATGGGGGCCAGCGCCGAGTATCACCATGAAGTCACGCTAGGCAGCCTGCCGCTGAATTACATCGTCGGGGTGGATGCCGCGCGTCAGAAAGACGAGCGCTTCCGTAACGCTGTGAATTCGCAAGGGGCGGTGGGCGAGCCGCTCGCCGATGAAACCCAAACCGCGACCTCCACTGGCGTGTTTGCCCAGGGAGATATAGCGCTGTCTGAGCCGCTGACGCTGTCGTTGGGCGCGCGGTTTGATCGGGTGGATCTCGATGTCGATGACGATTTTGCCGCCGACGGCGACCAGAGCGGCCAGCGCACCTTTAACGAGTGGAGCGGCTCTGCCGGGCTGAGTTACCGCTACCGCCCGCAGCACCAAGCGTATATCAACACCGGCACGGCCTTTGAGACCCCCACGTTCTCTGAGTTTGCCAACCCGGCAGGGGGGGGCTTTAATCCTAGCGTGGAACCGCAAAAAGCCTGGAACCGTGAAGTGGGGCTGCGTGGTTACATCGCACCGCTGGCGCTGGATTACGATGTGGCGTTCTTCTCCGTCCGCGTGCGCGATGAGCTGGTGCCCTACGACGAAGGCGGCCGCACGTTCTACCAGAACGCCGGGGATACCAACCGTGACGGGATCGAGCTGGCGCTGGGCTGGCAGCTGGCCGACCAGTGGCGCTTGGACAGCGCGCTCACCCTGGCGCGCTACGAGTTCGATGAGTTTGCCACGCCTTCTGAGCGTTTCGATGGCAACCGCATACCTGGGTTACCGGAGCAAACCTGGGTCAACCAACTGACGTGGGAAAACCTCGACGAGCGCTTTGCCACGCTGGAGACCGAGTACGTGGGCGATTTGGTGGCCGACAACGCCAACCAGACGGCGGTGGATAGCTACTGGCTGGTGAACCTGCGGGTAGGCGACGGCTGGCAGCTGAGCCCACAGACGCGACTAAGCGCTTACGTGGGCCTGCGTAACCTGCTGGATGAAGAGCACTACTCAAACGTGCGCTTGAACGGCACCTTTGGGCGCTTTTACGAACCTGCTCCAGGGCGCAGCGTCTACGGTGGCCTAGAGCTGAGTTTTTAAAACTGACGACGCTTTAGACTGCCGCAGAGCTTGATGTCTGAGCAACCCGTAGCGGGGGTCTTTCGCCATGGATGGCGAAAGTAGCGTCCATGGAAGGGTTTACAGCGCCCCCGCCTAGGGTTGCTCAGACAGCCCCATAACACGAAAAGGGCGGCCCATGGCCGCCCCTTGTCTATCTAGCTGACTCCGTGGAGCGAGCGGTTACTGCGGTAACGCGTAGCCAATCACGTAGTCACCCATCTTGGTACCAAAGGTACCGTGACCGCCCGCCGTCACCACCACGTACTGACGACCGTCGGCGCCGGTAAAGGTCATCGGCGTGGCCTGACCCCCGGCGGGTAGGCGCGCTTTATAAAGCTCTTCACCCGTGGTGATGTCGTAGCCGCGCAAGTACTGATCCAGCGTCCCACTCAAGAAAGAGACGCCGCCAGCGGTGGTCAGCGGGCCGCCCAAGGCGGGAACGCCGACGTTCAACCCAATCGGCAGGCCAAAGGGCATGCTGTCGCGGGTGGTACCGTTGCGATGTTTCCACACCACTTCCGACTCTTGTAAGTCGATACCTGCCACATCGCCCCAGGAGGGCGCTTGGCAGGGTAAGCCCAGTACGGAAAGCAGCGGGCCTAGCTCTACCGCATAGGGCGCGCCTTCGTTGGGCTGTAGGCCCTGCTCGCTGGCGGAGCCCTGGCCCTCTTCTACTTGGTCGCGGGGGACCAGTGTCGATACGAACGCGAGGTACTTCGCACCGGTAAACAGCGCCTGGCGCTCAGGATCGACCGCAACGCCACCCCAGTTCATCACGCCGACGTTACCGGGGTATACGATGCTGCCTTCCAAGGAGGGCGGCGTGTACTGGCCTTCGTAACGCAGCGAGCGGAACTGGATGCGGCACATCATTTGATCGAAGGGTGATGCGCCCCACATATCCCGTTCGGTGAGCGGCGGTGGTAGCAGGTTCAGCGCTGAGCGAGGCTGTGTCTCTGCGGTCCAGTCGCCGTCGATGGCCCCCTGCGGCGCGGGCACTTCGTCGATCGGCACGATCGGCTCGCCGGTTTCCCGGTTGAGGACGTAAAGGCTGCCCTGCTTGGTGGGCTGAATCACGGCGGGCTGGGTGCCGTTAGCCGTTGCTAGGTCGATCAGAACCGGCTGTGCCGGGGTATCCATGTCCCACAGGTCGTGGTGAACGAATTGGTAAACCCAGGCCACTTGGCCGTCGTCCAGATTCAGCGCTACGAGTCCTGCGCTATACGTTTCATCGTTTTCAGAGCGATCGGCACCGTACTGATCCGGCGTGGCGTTGCCCATGGGCAGATACACCAGCCCTAATTCTTCATCGACGCTGATGGGGGCCCACACGTTGGGAGAGCCGCGGGTATAGGTGTCACCCTCGTCGAGTGGGGCGGTGTTATCGGGGTTGCCGCTGTCCCAGTTCCACACCAGCTCGCCTGTGTGCACGTCGAAAGCGCGAATCACGCCGGAGGGCTCGTCGATGGAGCTATTATCGGTGACATGACCGCCCAAAATGACCAAATCTTCCGTCACCGTGGCCGGCGAGGTGGAATAGTAGCCGCCAGGGGCGAATTCACCAATGTTATTGGTAAGATCGATCTCGCCGTTGTTGCCAAAGCTTTCGCAGCGCTCGCCGGTATCGGCATTCAGCGCAATCAGACGGGCATCGGCCGTCGGCAAATAGAGCCTGCGCGGGCACATCACGTCCGTGGCGCTGAGCATGGCTGCGTCATCGTCGGATGCCAGCGAGGAATCATCGGCCAAACCACTGATGAAAAGCAGAAAGGCTAGATCCAGATCGAACTGGCTGCCATCATCGAACAGCGAGCGCGCCGAAGCGGTATCGTCGGCGGGTGACGTAGTGTCATCGTTCGGGCTGCTTTCGGTGCGCTCGGCTGCGTAGTTTGCAGCATCGTAATAGGCGAGGCCGCGGCAGGTCATGTGGGCCCAGCCGGAGAAGTCGTCGGCACCCATGGTGCTGATATTGGGATCGAACTCCCACAGAGTTTCGCCGGTTTCCGGTGACAGCGCCATGGCACGGCTATGCGACGTGCAGATGTACAGACTGTCGTTCACTTTCAGCGGCGTATTCTGGTTGGTGATTTCCGGCGGCGCATTGGGGCCAGGCTCATCGCCGGTTTGAATGCGCCACACCTCTTCCAGCTCGCTAACGTTCTCGGGCGTAATTTGGTCGAGTGACGAATAGTGGGTACCAGCATTAGTACCGCCGTAGGCAGGCCAATCGTCACCCGCGACCTGGGCCGGGTTGACGGCTTCGGTGTTATTGGCGGACTCGATGCTGCCCTCGATGGTGCCTGGGTAGCTAAACTGGCTGGCGATGGCGACGATGATAGCGGCGCCAATGCTGGCCATAAGGGCGAGACTGCCACCGCGCGAGTTGAGCGGTTTGCGCCACCATGGCAAAAGCATGATGAGGCCGATGAGGCATGGAATGGCGACCCTGGGGACCAACTGCCACCAGTCTAGGCCGACTTCCCAGAGCGCCCATGCCAGGGTGGCGAACAAAATGAGGGCGTACAGCCAAAGCGCTGCGCCTTTGCGCAGGGCAAGCAGCAGTCCGGCGACGGCCACGGCGATCCCCGCGATGACGTAGTAAGCGCTGCCGCCTAGCATGAGCAGCTTAACGCCACCCACGGCCAGGGCGATGCCAGCTAACGCCAGCAGCAAGCCCAGCAGTAGCGCTGGCCATTTGCTGCGAGCACGTGTGTGTTCATCCATGAGGTAAACCCCTGTTAACAACGAGTTGATGCCGCTTGCCGGTCAAGGTGTGCGGCGGCTCCACAACGTGCCCTAACCCATCGGCAACGCCGATGGGTTAAAACACACATTGATTGGCTGTGATTTTAATAATCAATTCGCTTTTGGTCTAATGATTTGCTGGCTAATCAATGCCCATAAAAACTCCGCGCTATTCAACATAGCGCGGCATGGCGAGGTTAAAAGAGATGAGGAGCAGATTTAACCTAGCGTAACGGGCTGGAAAGCGGGGTGATCAGGCCGATAGCTTGACCAGCATCTTACCGGTATTGCCGCCCTCGAAGAGTGCCAAGAAGGCATCTGGGGTGCTCTCCAATCCCTCTTTGATCGTCTCTTTGTAGTCCAGTTTGCCATCGGCTACTTGAGGAGCCACTTCGTTCAAAAAGTAGCGATAGCTGGACCAGTGATCGGCGACGATGAAGCCCTGCATCTTGGCTTTGCGAACCACCAATTGCGACAGGTTGCTCGGCCCAGGCGTAGGCGTTTCGGCGTTGTAGCTATCGATCATGCCGCAGACGGCAATGCGCGCACCCTCGTTGAGCTGGCTGAGTGCCGCTTCGAGGCAGATACCGCCCACATTCTCGTAATAAACATCGATACCATTCGGGCTGGCGAGCTTGATGGCATCGCTGAGCTCTTGAGCGCTGCGATCTCGGTAGCTGACCGGCTCGACGCCCAGCGACTCTAGCCAGGCAAGCTTGTGAGCAGCGCCTGCGATACCCACCACGTGACAGCCTTTTGCTTTGGCCAGCTGTACCGCCAGGGAGCCGACGGCGCCACTGGCAGCACTGACGAGGACATTATCGCCTGGCTTGCATTCGGCAATCAGATTGAGGCCTGTCCACGCCGTCATACCGGGCATGCCCAATACGCCTAGATAGGCTTGGTCGGGCACGTTCGAATCGGGCAGCGCCGTGACGCCATCTCCCGACACTTGTGCGATATCGCGCCAGCCCCCCATGTGGCTAACTTTATCGCCCACCTTGACGTCAGCGTGCTTCGAAGCGATGACTTCACCGATGGCTCCACCCTCCATGGGTTGGCCCAGTTCGAAAGGGGCGACATAGGTGCGTATGCCCGACATTCGGCCTCGCATGTACGGGTCGACCGATAGCCAGTGATTACGAATGCGCACTTCGCCATCCGCTAACTCGGGTAACTCCTGAGTCTCTAGCGAAAACAACTCGCGCTTGGGTAAGCCGGTGGGATAGTCGGTAAGCGTGTAAAAACGAGATTGCATGGCTGCCTCCTGCATTGAAGTAAGCGTCGTGTTCCTTGCAGAGTAGAGACCATTAGCAAGCTTGCAAGTTCGTCAGGTGACCAAGACACATAAAAAAAGCGGCCCGAGCGGGCCGCTTTGTTCAGCAAGGGCTGCTACATGGCAGCGCTGATCGTTTAAGGGGTATCACACGCTTGCGGGTGTGTTATCCGTTAATCTACCAGAGTGATCATCACGGGGGCCGTACCTCGGCGAATCATCCCGAGGGCTCGCGCTGCCCGTTTAGAAAGGTCGATCACGCGTCCTTTTACGAACGGGCCACGATCATTGATCATGACTTCGACTTCTTGCCCGGTATCGGGGCGGGTGACCAGCACCTTGGTACCGAAGGGCAGACTCGGGTGCGCTGCAGTCAGCGCTTGTTGATCGAAGGGTTCGCCACTGGCGGTGGTGGCCCCTTGGAAGCGGTCGCTATAGAAAGAAGCCACCCCTTCTTGTAACTCAGTTTGCGCATTGGTTTGATGAGCAACTGCTTGATTGGCCGTCAAAAAAAGCAGTGCGACTGCCAAGCAGGTCGTTCGTAGTCGGTGTTTATGGGCTCCCATAGGAGTACCTCAGTGGTTCGTAAAGCGGACTCCGCATTCGTCGACGAGGTGCCGATAGGCGTATGGATAGTAGCTTGCCATGCAGGGGTCGGCAAGCTTTAAGAAGATCGGCGCAATTACCCCCATAATTACGCTTTTTACCAATACGCGCTACACCCTTGCGTTTCAGTAAGTTAGGCATCCCCCAATGAATCGAAGTAATGACCCTGCGTCAGCGCCGCCATATTTTTCATCAAACGCTCACTTTAACTCGTTAGACACCTTATAATTTATCAACATCATTGATATTGACTATCACTCAACCCACCCTCGCCAATGAACAAGGATGCCCCTATGGCTAAGTCTTCTTCACTGACTCTTTTTGGTTGTGGCGGTCGGCGGCGCTGCCGTTGGTTACTTCGCCGCGCAAACGTTGCCCAGCGTGACCCCCTCGTCAGAAGAGCCCGACGTAGACATCACTACCGAACAGGAAGCGATGCCTGCGGCCCTTCAAGGCCTGGACTATCTCACCTTGGGTGAGCGCTCGCGGGGCGAAATCACCTCCGCCAGCGAGCTCAATGGCAAAGATGGCAGCCGCTTTACGCGTTATGCCATTTCATTAGAGGAAGAGGCACTGGTCGAGGTATCGTTGAGCGGTGCGTTACAAGGCACGGTAGCGCTATATGACGATCAGCTCCAGCTATTGGCTAACGCAGAGACGGTGCGTCATCGTATCGAAGAGGGTGGCGATTACATCGTCGTCGTAAGCGGTGCCGATGCTCATAGCTATGGTCCGTTCAACGTCAGCAGCCGTACCATCGAGCTGAGCGATGCGGATAGCATGACCGTGGGCACCCCCGTCGACAGTTGGCTCGATAGCAGGGAGCGCGAGATCACGCTGACCATCGAAGAGGCGGGCATGTACCAAATCGAGATGCGCGCAGATGACTTCGATGCGTATCTCGAGCTGGAAGGCCCCAACGGTTACTATCGCGAAGATGACGACAGCGCCGGTAATTTGAACGCACGCATTACCGATTTTCTCGCCCCGGGTGAGTACACCCTGACCGCACGCTCAGCCTATGGTGACGGCAATGGCCTGTTCACCTTGGCGGCCGACCCCCGCGAACTGCCGGGTGACGGTGAGCTACGTAACGACGGTACCGTCGTGCCCAACGAGACGCTAAGCGGTTGGTTCAGTGGCCAAGACCTAACGTACGACTTAGAAATCGACGAAGCGGGCATGTATCAAATCGATATGAGCTCCAGCGATGTAGACGCTTATTTGATACTCGAAGGCCCCAACGGTTACTTCCGCGAAGATGATGACAGCGCCGGTAACTTGGATGCGCGCATTGCAGATTTCCTAGCGCCGGGCTCTTACCAGCTAACCGCGCGCACGGCCTATGGCACCGACAGTGGACTTTTCACCCTGGCCATCGAACCCCGCGAACTACCGAACGGCGTCGAGCTGCGTAACGACGGCGCGATCACGCCAGACGAAACGCTCAACGGCTGGTACAGCGGTGAGGCGTTGACCTACCAGCTCACGCTAGAGGAGAGCTCGCTGGTCACGCTGACCATGACGTCCAACGATTTCGATACGTACCTCGAGCTGTATGGCGAAGGCGTGTCCTATACTGATGACGACAGCGGCGGTGGCACCAATGCTCGCCTGGAGCAGGCGCTACTGCCTGGTACTTACACGGTGAGCGCTCGTGGCTTCAGTGCAAGCGGCAGTGGGATGTTCGAACTGCAAGTGGAAGCAGAGCCCACCGAAATGCAGCCGGACACCTAAGAATCGCCCACGCGTGCCGGTGTTTACAACAGCGCCCCTGCCATACTGCAGGGGCGCTGCCGTTCTACCACGACCCGCTCGCCTTATCAGGACGCATGATCCACAAGGAGGTTATGATGTTACGCACGTTCAAAACGCTAGGAGCAGGACTATCACTCGTCGGAACGCTATTACTAGGTGGCTGTTTGGCCGCTGATAAATCTCCCCGCGAGCCGATTGCCCTGGCCTCGCTTGCCGTGGAAAAACAGTACGTGGCGTCAGGTTGCCATGCCGAGCAGTGCTCGACGGTGACTGTCTCGGCACTGACGTTTCCTCAATCGTCCACACTGAGTGACGCCTTGCGAACACGCTTGCTCACTCTGGGCATGCCCATCAGCGACGAGGAAGCGGCGCAGCCTGCACAGAGCTGGGACGAGTACGCCGATCGTTTCTTGGCCATGGCGGCGGAAGATAATCGTGTTGCGCCAGGCAACATGACCAGCGAGGCATTGTTGGAAGCGTCGGTCTACGCGCGTCACCACGATCTACTAGTGATCGAGCTGAACAGCTATGTGTACCACGCAGGTCAGGCTCATGGACTGCCGCTGACGGATTATATGGTCATTGATGAGCGCGAACATCGTGTCGTCGAGCCCGACGAGATGCTGTTAGAGGGGCAAGCGGCTGCTTTCGATGCGCTGTTGGCAGAGGCACATCGGCGCTGGATCACCGAGGCGGGCTTCGATGAGCAGTTTGCCGTTGACTGGCCGCTTAGCCCGAGTCGCAACATTGCGCCGCTGGAGGATCGCTGGGAAGTGACCTACAACGTCTATGAGATTGCGCCTTATGCGGTGGGCCAACCCACGCTCACCCTCCCTCTTGATGCGTTGGCGGGGATAGCCAAGCCCCGCTACCTAGGGCAATGACGCGACTCGAGCAATCGCGCCTAATGGCTTAAAACAAATCGCCGATGATCGGCTACGCTGAGAAGCAGCGGCCCGCATGAGACGTGCTGGCCGCTGCTTTTTTATTCATCCACGTAGATCGATAGGCATGGACCGCTTATGACACTCGATACGCAAGCCGCTCGGCAGGTGCAGCTACTGGTCGTTGACCCAAAGGGGCATTTGCTGCTCAAACGCGATGAGTCGCTTGACCATTGGACGCCATTGGGCAGCGCATTAGCACACGATGATGATTATCCAGCTGCAGCGATACGCCTGCTTTATGCAGATGTCGGGCTTGTCTGTCCTTTGGGGCCATTACTTCGTCAGCGCCGACAAACCGATAGCGCAGGCCAGCCCTTCGAGGAGCGCTTTTTCCTGGTGCGCTGCCCCGACACTCAGCCGCCCCCCCACAGAAGCCTTCAAGGCACGCGGTTATTGGCCCACGGCGGCGGCACTGCGCCTCGTTTTGCATGGTGGTCGCTCGCGCAGATGCAGAGCGCCGAACAGGAGGCCTTTTCGCCCTCCTGGTTGCCCGAGCTACTGGCCAGCGTACTGTTTAGCGAGATGATGATGCCCACCTCAGCGGCCCGCCTTTAAGCAGCCCACTACCACCAAAAGTGCGGCGGTGGGAAGCCGCCAGTCAAATGCGCTCATACCGGCCAGCACCAGCAGGAGCGCTGCCAGAATGGGCACGCCGTAAGCCAAGCTCCCCACGAGGCTAGCCTGACCAAATCGCAGCGCTTTGTCCCACGCCACCATGGCGATGCCGTAGGGCCCCAAGCCCAACGCGATACCGGCCACCAACGCTTCACCACGAGGAAGCGCAACGCCGCCCTCGAGCCAGACACTCCCAAGACAGGTGAAGGCGCAGGCTATTAGCAGCAACCTCGGTAGTAGCGGCGTCAATGCGATGGGAGCCGCTTGACCCAGCCATGAGTAGAGTGCCCAGCAGCACGCCGCAAGCAAGGCCAACCCATAGCCCGAGGCCACACCACCGAAGCCGCCGTTGAGCGCTTGGGGCAGCAGCAATATAGCCGCGCCCGAAAAAGCAATCAGCGCCCCGGCCACACTGGCCCAATGCAACCGGCCCCAGCGGCTCCACTGGCTCAACAAGACGAACAGTACAGGCCATGTATAGGTGATCAGCGCCGCCTCCGCGGCGGGAGCAAGACGCATACCAATGAAGTAGCTACTGACGGCGCCTACGATCAGCAGCGGAATACCTAGCCAAACGCCCAGCGTCCAGCTCAGCGCGCAGCGGGCCATCGGCACGCGGCGACTCAGCGGGAGGGTCGCCAGTGCGCCTGCCAACAGTGTCAGCGCGGTTAGCTGAAGGGGTGCGGTGGCACGGGCAAGCTCCGCCATCAGGGGTGCCATGCTCCATAATGTGACGGCCACCAGGGCCGCACCGATACTGTAGGACGGGGATTGCAAAATCGATGAGTGACGGGTCTGCATCGCGCGTCTCCTTGTGTGTTGACTCACCCTGGTGGCAGCGAGCCTTGAAATACCTTCATGACTCGCAGCATACTCATCACAAACACATCAAGATAACGATCTTTTTTGATCGATAACATCGACAATGGTGATATATGAGGGCGCCTACCTTTGACCTAACGCTGTTGAGAACGCTGGTGGCCATTGCAGATACCGGCAGCGTTACTGCTGCGGCCAAACGGCTGGCGTATACGCAGTCCACCGTCAGCATGCATGAACGAGAAGGGCGGCGACTACGCTTTACCGCAGAAGGAGAGCGTCTGCTAGCCCATGCGCGAAAACTGCTCGCCCTCAATGATGACGCCTGGAGCGATATGCAGGCCCGCCAGATTACCGGCGATCTTACGCTGGGCATTCCTGAGGATTACGCCTCGCTGCTGCCTTCGGTATTCGCGTATTTTCATCAGCTCTACCCGGCCGTGGGGCTGACGGTTCAGTGTGGGACCAGCGCGCATTTGGTCGAACAGGTGAAAGCCTCGGCGCTGGATTTGGCGCTGGTGACGCGCCAGCGGCACTCGCCCGGGGGCGATGTGATTCGCCGTGAGCCGCTGGTCTGGGCGGTGGGGGTGCATCAACAGCCCTCTATGAGTGACCCTATTCCACTGGCGCTTTACACCCCAGGCGCGGATGTATTTCGCGAAGTGGCCGAGCAGGCGCTGCAAGCCGCCGGGCGAGATTGGCGAGTGGCCTATACGAGCCAATCCATGGCGGGGCTAGCGCCGATTGTCACGGCAGGACTAGCGGTAGTGGTGGTCACGCGCAGCATGCTCACGCCTATGCTGCGCCCGCTGGATGAGAGCAGCGGGTTGCCTGCACTGCCGATGATCGAGCTGGCGCTCCACCGGGCACCTCATCGGCCTACCGAGCCCGCTCGTCGGCTTGGAGAATTGATCCGCGAACAGCTAGCGGCTCCCAGCGAAGCGTTATAAGGTAAACCGCTGGCTAATCATTATTTTTCTAACGGGTCGACGTTGCACTATGCTGACGGTGACGACATGGCTGGGCAGGGAGTCTTGAATGCACGAGTTAGATCACTACATCTATCCACACCGGGTGCTGCACTGGCTGGTGGCACTGGCGGTGCTGCTCTCGCTGGCGAGCGGCCTGACACTGGGGTTTTTGGGCTATGAACGCACCTTGGCGCTGGTCGGGAATACGCTGACCAACATGCTCTATACCAGCCATAAGACGCTGGGAGTAGCGATTCTGCTGCTGATGACGCTTCGCATCATCACGCGGGTCGCTTTCGTGGTGCCGGACCATGACCCGCCTTTGAACGTTTTCGAGCGTGTCCTCAGTACCAGCGTTCATCACTTGCTTTACGCGGGGCTGGTAGCGATGCCGTTGATCGGCTGGGCCGCCACGGCAACGGGCGGTTTTCCCGTGGAGTTCTTTCACTGGCATTTGCCGGGACTGCTAGGCAAGAACGAAGCACTCTCAGACACCCTCTTCATGTGGCACGAGCGTTTGGGCTGGGCACTGGTCGTATTGATCACACTGCACGTGGCGGGCGCGCTATTTCATTGGCGAATCAAGCGCGATAACGTCATGAAGCGCATGAGCCTGTTTGATTAACGGTCGTGCGTAAGGAAGCGATAATGACAAGGAGCGTCAAGTATGGAGGTGTTGCAGCTGGCCTTTGCCATGGCATTGGCAGCGATTCATTTATTCGCAGGTAAACTTCATCGATTGGACACCCTGCCACGAAGCGCTTGGCTCTCGTTTGCCGGCGGATTTTCGGTCGGGTATGTCTTCATTCACATATTTCCAGAGCTCAATGCCGCTCATCGAGCCATCTCTGATCATGGCGTGCTTGGCTTACTCGAGCACAACGCGTATATCGTGGCGTTACTCGGTTTAGCTTATTTTTATGGATTGGAACACTGGGTCAAGCGGCGCTCGCGGAAACCAACCATCGCGTCGACCGGCACGAAGAGAGTTGAGAATCAAAAAAGCGTTTTCTGGGTGCATGTGGTGGCCTTTGCCATTTACAACGCGCTGTTTGGCTATTTGCTCGTTTATCGCAATACCCAGTTGCCCAGTGAGCTTTTCTTTTTTTTGGCGATGGGGTTCCACTTTTTAGTGAATGACTACGGTCTAGCCTCGCATCACCGCACGCTCTATGCCACTCAGGGTCGCTGGATCTTGGCAGCGGCGATCGTTGTCGGGTGGGCCGTGGGCGTCCTGGTCGAAGTGGCTGAGGCCGTCACAAGCTTGGTGTATGCGTTCGTTGCAGGCGGTTTGATTCTCAACGTATTGAAAGAGGAACTACCCGAACAGCGCTGTAGTCGTTTTTGGCCGTTTGCAGCGGGGGCTTTTGCGTGCACGCTGCTGTTAACGTTTGCGTGAAGCGGCGGTCGGTCAACAGCCTGTTGAGAAGTACCGGTAAGGAGAGCAGCGCTTTGATTTATCAGCATACATCTGGCGATCGGCATCTTTGAGCAGTTGGGCGAGAGTGGCGTTGTCGGCATGGCTAAGACTGACGCCGATGCTGATGCCTACATGGACCATCGCTCCGCAGGGTAGTTTGATGGGGTCGCTCAGGGCTTGAGTGATGCGGCTGCAGATGTCCTCCAGCAGGCTGGGGTGTTGAATTTTCTCCAGCAGCAAAATGAATTCGTCGCCACCAAAGCGAGCACAGTGATCTCCCTCGCGTGCAATATGTTCTAACCGTTTGGCTACTTGCTGAAGCACGAAATCCCCTGCCTCATGCCCATACTGGTCATTGATCGGTTTGAAGCGATCCAAGTCGCACATGATGAGCGCGAGCGGTTCCCCGTGAGTATGGCTACGCGCCAGGGCAGCATCGGCATGCCGAACTAAACCGTGTCGGTTGAGTAGCCCTGTCAGCATGTCGTAATTGGCGAGCTTCTCTAGTGCTTCGGTCCGAGTCGCCACTTTGGCTTCTAAAATGGCCTCTTGTTTTTTCAGCATCGCCACGGTATCGGCTTGCGCTTGCTCTTTTTGCCTCTTCAATTTATTGAAACGTGCCGCCAAGGCAAAGGAGAGTAGCAACATTTCGATGGCGGAGCCAATCTGAATGCCGTGGAGCGTGACGAAGTTGGCGGGCAATATACTCATATTACGCAGTGCAAACACGGCTGCGCCGAGTAAAAAGATCGACCATGCCACAACGAATAGGCGAGCACTGGGGACGCGTCGCCATGAGCAATAGAGTCCGCAAACCAGTAGTAGTAGGGCAGCCGTAAAGCCTGCGATATCCATCAATATCAGCGCCGGTTGGATAGGGATGACGAATACCGTGATGAGCACCCCCCAGCACACAAAGCGAAATCGCGTGAGCGTCCGGTGCCAACGTGGGCTATAACGCCACGTATTCAGAAAACTTTGGGTAAACAGCGTGGCCATAGCCGAAGCAAACGTAAACCCAATGGCTACGAGCCGGGCAGTCTGCTCACCAAGAAAGCTCCAGAAAATCAGCGTCCCTAAACCGTTGAAGGTCAAAATCGCCAACGTGAAGCCGAAGGCAAACAGCGAGTAGTAGAGAAAGACGCGTTCTTTGAGGCCAAAGAAAAGCAAAAAGTTATACAGCCCCAACGCAAGCAACATGCCGAAGTACGTGGCGAGCCAAAAATTGTGGCGGTCGTTTTGGGCGTAGAACGCTTCGGGCGTCATGACGCTGTAATTCAATACCTTGCTACCGGCAGCCGAGACTTGACTATACAGCGTGACGGTTTCGTCGCCTGCTAAGGTCACAGGAAAAATGGCCTGACGATGAGCGAGGGCGCGCTCTGATAGCGGCAGGGCACTGCCGCTTTGCTGCACGTCGGTAAAGTGCGCCCTCAGCGTATAGAGCGTGACGTGATCCAAAAAAGGGTATTCGAACGTGACCAGCCACGTGGCAGGGCGTGGGGAGGGATTATGCAAGCGCGTGGTTAGCCAAGTGTCGCCTTGCGTATAGCCAAAGTGCAAATCAGATTCACTTGTAACGGGTTGAAAATCGTCCGTGCGGGCTAGCACATCACGCAGCGTCAGGGGGGTATCGGTATGCCAATAGCGGGTCACGTCATTAAGCGAGTAACGGTCGTGTTCGGGAGATGCCGACAGCGTATCAGCAGCGTTGACCTGACTGCCTGCAATGAGTAAGAGCGTAAGAAAAGTGGCAAATAGGCGCTTCAAACAACCGTTAGCATCCATAGCGTTCGCTTTCTTGATGTTTGTTGTTACTCCGCTCAGGCAACCCTGATCGCTAACGAAAAGGCGAGATAATGACGCCCCGTCCTATCAAACAGCATGACAACGTTCTAAAAACATTTTGATTGTAGACGCGTTTGTCCCCAAGTAGATGAGAATGATGCTAAAGCGTGAGATGGCTCAGCCTTTCGGTCAGCCGTTGTATCAACTGCCCACTGTGTCGCCAAAAGTGCCAATATAGGGGGACGGTCAATCCATGCCCTGGTGCAATGCTCACCAACTGACCTGACTGTAGCGACTCGGCGGCCTGCCGCTGGGGAATCATGCCATAGCCAATGCCGGCGGCTGCCAGCCGAACGAAGCCCTCTGATGAGGGGCATAAATGGTAGGGGAAATATCCCTGATAGCCCCACTGCGCTAAAAACTGATGCTGTAGCTGGTCGTGTGGGCCAAATACGATGGCCGGTGCGTGTTGAAACGCATTCAGGCTTGGGCCGTCCGGGAAATAGCGTGCCACGTAGGAGGGCGATGCCAACGGCTGATAGTGCATGTCACCGACGTGCAGGCAGCGAGCGCCGGCGATGGGCTGGGGAGTGGCGCACAGGCAGGCTGCCACGTCGCCATCGCGCAGTCGCTTCAGTCCAACGTCCTGGTCTTCGATGACCAAGTCCATCAGCACCCCTTCCGACTGACAAATATCCGCCACGGCATCGGCCCACCAAGTCACGACGCTGTCGGCATTGATGGCGATGCGCAGTCGCGGCGCGGCTTTTTCCAAGGTCGGAAGCGCCTCGTGTAAGTCCCGTTCTAGCAGCTGCACTTGCTGATAATGGGCAAGCAACC
This sequence comes from Halomonas sp. McD50-4, assembly GCF_022348135.1. Classification (NCBI taxonomy): domain Bacteria; kingdom Pseudomonadati; phylum Pseudomonadota; class Gammaproteobacteria; order Oceanospirillales; family Halomonadaceae; genus Halomonas; species Halomonas sp. McD50-4. Next base: position 97,940 of record NZ_JAKRFG010000002.1, read on the forward strand.
GCTGGCCTGCGGGCGTGGGTGCAAGCGAGGGGTGGCGCACCAGCACCGGCTGGCCCAAGCGGACTTCCAGCGCCTTTATCCGCTGTGAAATGGCCGACTGCGAGAGGCCCATCATGTCGCCTGCCCGCTCGAAGCCGCCGCACTCCACCACGGTGGCTAGGGCATTCAGTAATTTGTAATCCACCATGGCGTTCTCTCAGTGGTTGGCTAGGGCAGTTAAGCAACACTGCCGCGATGAGTAAAGGCGCGTGAGCCAAGCTGCGTAAATGAAAATCAGTCTCTTTGTTTGACTTGGCAGAGAAGTGCGTCACAATTCGCCGCCTGTGCGTAAAGGGGATGGGGTATGGAATTATTGCGAGTGGTGTTTCGCCATTACCGCTGGCCGTTTTTGGGCGCGCTGGCGCTGAGCCTGATGAGCGCCGGACTGGGCGTGGGGGTGATTGCGTTCATCAACCAGCGGCTGATCGAAGCGGGTAGTGCCCTCTCTGCGCTGCCTCAATTTTTAGGGCTATTGGCGCTGCTGCTGACGGTCACGCTGGGCACACAGCTAGCGCTCACCTTGTTGGGCCACCATTTCGTCTTCGACCTGCGCTCCCGGCTGGTGAAACGGATTCTGGATACCGATATCGAACGGTTAGAGCAGCTAGGTAACGCCACCCTGCTGGCAAGTCTTTCCAGCGATGTTCGCAATATCACCATCGGTTTCGTTCGCCTGCCGGAACTGGTGCAGGGCGTGGTACTCACGCTGGCCTCGGTGGCGTACCTTGCGTGGCTCTCACCGCAGATGGTGGTGATTACCGTGCTCTGGATGGCCTTCACCATGGGCGTTGGCTGGGTGCTGGTGTCGAAGGTGTATCGCCACTTTCATCAGGTGCGCGAAAGCGAGGATCGGCTGTATAAGGATTATCAATCGGCGATAGAAGGCCGCAAAGAGCTGGCGCTTAACCGTGACCGCGCACGGCGCTTTTTTGATGAATCCTACACGGAGAACGCCAAAGCGTACCGTCATCATATTATTCGCGCAGACACCTACCACCTCAGCGCCAATAACTGGTCCAACATCATGATGCTGGGCGCCATTGGCGTGGTGTTTTTCATGGCCAACGTGCTGGGGTGGGCAAGCCCTGCGGTGGCGGCCACTTTTGCTTTGACCCTGCTGTTTTTACGCACGCCCTTGATTCAGGCCGTGGGGGCATGGCCTACACTGATCAGCGCCCAGGTGGCGTTCGATAAACTGGCCAGCCTGGCGTTGGCCGAGTACCAGCCGGGTTTCGAGGTGGAGGACCGCTTCCACGATTGGCAGCGCTTGACGCTCACCAACGTGGTGTATCGCTACACGCCATCCTCCGGGGGTGAAGGCTTCCAGGTGGGGCCGCTCAATCTTACGCTGGCGCGTGGCGAGCAGGTGTTTCTGATTGGCGGCAACGGCAGCGGAAAGTCGACGCTGGCGCGCCTGCTGTCAGGGTTGTACCGCCCGCAAAGTGGCCAAATCAGCGTGGATGGCAAGGAGCTTGGCGCACCAGAGTGGGCGGCGTTTCGGGCGCGCTTTGCCAGCGTCTTTACCGATTTCCACCAGTTCGACCAAGCCATGGGGCCGAGTGGCCGCGTGGCCGACCCAGCGCTGGTCACGACCTGGCTCGAGCGGCTGCAAATGCACCAGAAGCTGGAGTGGCAGGCTGATCGCGTGGTGAATACACAGCTCTCGCAAGGGCAACGCAAGCGTTTGGCACTGCTGCTGGCGATTGCCGAGGAGCGGGATATTCTGCTGCTGGACGAGTGGGCGGCCGACCAAGACCCGCAGTTCAGGCGGCTGTTTTACCGCGAGCTGTTACCCCATTTGAAAGCGATGGGCAAAACCGTGTTTGCCATTAGCCATGACGACAGCTACTTCGTCCATGCGGATCGTTTACTGGAAATGTCCAAGGGGCAGCTGAGTGAGCTGACGGGAGAGCAGCGGGCACAGGCCAGTGAAGATGCGGTGGCGCAGATCAGCTCGTAACGAGCGGCTTATCCTTTGCGACGCGCTTGGCGGTCGCACCCTTCTAGCGGGCAATTACCGCATACGTCAAACTCATCGAGCAGGTAGCGCAGGCAGCAGAGCTTGCGCACCCGCTTGACCTCTTCGCTGCCGCTGGGTTGGTACGTACGTACTGGCTCATACAACGGGTTGCGCTGTCCGTTGAGGGTGCGCGACTCCAGCAGTGCACGCGTGGCGGCCAGGGCGTCTTGGTTGACCAGCGGGTGTGCTGCCAGGGCATTGACGTAGTAATCCACGTAGCCGCCTGCGTTGCTCCAAAATACCCGTGGTGCGGCCCCGGAAATGGCCGAGAGGCGCTCGATGAGCGGGGCCCAGTGCTGCTCGATGAGCGTGGCAAAGCGAGCAGCGGTGTCCAGCGTAGTAAAACGCTCGCCTTCATGGGGTAGCCAAAGCCCTTGAGTACAGCCTTCCTCATTTTGAATCACATAGAGATCATCCAGCCCGACGGGTAGGTCGCGATTCAGCAGCAGATGAGCGGTCAGCGTGGGAACGGTGAGGGTGCTGAAGTGCCATTTCGACCAAAGCGAGGCGATGGCGCGCTTGTCTCCATTCGGGTAGCGGCTGGCGTAGCGCGCCATGTCCTCTTCGAGCAGCGCAGCATTGCGCCAGCGAGACGCCTTGATAGCCCCCTGTGGCACCGCTCCTTCGATCAATGGCGGCGTAAAATGCTCAAGTGGCCCTTGATAGCAATCAGCGAGAGACAGTGGCAAGACGGTGTCGGGTTGGCGCAAAGCGAGAGGCATAACCGAACTCCAAGACGTGATAAGCGCACGTGAGTAGAGTCTCAGCATAAGCGATAATGCTTATCAGTTGAAGAGTTAATTGAGAACGACTCTTCTTCCAGCCGTGGCGTTCATTGCGCCACGGCTATGCGGTGTCCGCCATTGGGGTGCTGCATGACCTGCATGGGTAGGCCGTAAATGGCTTCTAACGTGGTATTTTGCATCAGGGCATCGGGCGTGCCGTGGGCCAGCAGGCGGCCACTGTGAAGCGCCATGAGTTCATCGCAATAGCGCGAGGCCATGTTAATGTCGTGAAGAACGATGATCACGCCCAGGTTCAGCTCGTCGCAGAGCTTACGAATCAGCGCCAATACTTCCATTTGGTGGGCGATATCCAGCGCCGCGAGCGGCTCATCCAACAGTAGAAAGCGGCTGCCCTGGGCAATCAGCATGGCCAGCCATACCCGCTGGCGCTCTCCGCCCGAGAGCGTATCCACTAAGCGGTCAGCGAAGGCTTCCGTGTGGGTGAGGGCAATCGCCCGCTCGATCGCCTCTTTGTCTTTTTGATTATGGCGACCCAGTAGACCGTGCCAGGGGTAACGCCCAAACGCCACCAGCTCGCGTCCGGTGAGATTTTCGGCACTGGGTAGATGCTGGGGCAGGTAGGCAACTTGACGGGCAAACTCACGATGCCCCCACGCCTGCAAAGGGCGTTCATCAAAATGAATGTCGCCTTCACTGACGGGCTGCTGCTGGGCCAGCAGCTTGATCAGCGTCGATTTTCCAGAGCCATTATGGCCAATCAGACCATACACCTTGCCTTCTTCAAAGGTGTGGTGAATCGGTTGAAGAAGGGGCTTGCCGTTGATGGCGAAGGTGGCACCCTGAACGTTAAACATGCGTCACTCCTGACCAAGCGGGCATCGAGCAAATGAAAGATATATTGTATCGCTAATAGTTATCATTTAGAAATTTTTCCGTGACCGGCCGCCTATAATGGCCATGACGATATGCCCGGCCACCAGCAGAAGCAGTAGCCAAGAGAGCGGACTGTGCAGCAGGTCGGCAGGGAGCATGAGCGCCGGAATATCGTTCTCTGCACCAGGAATCAGCTCCCAGCCATACGCCTTGAGTGGCCAGCCGCCAGCGTAGTGTCTGATTAAGCCAAGGCTGGCAATCAGCATTAACAGGGCATAAAACGCCCCATGCACGATGCGCGCCAGTTGGCCACGTAGCGTTTTCGGTGGCTGCGGCCGCTGATGACGCTGGCTATACCACCAAAGTAATCGCCCTAAAGTGATGACCATTAGCAGTAGTCCGATCGCACCGTGTGGCGCTAGCCGTGACAGCATTAACGTCACGCTCGTTTCGCCCAACACACGCCACATGGCCACGACGAAAAACTGGGTGAGTACCAACAGCGCCGTGAGCCAGTGAAACGAGCGGCTGACCAGGCCGTAGCGAAAGGGCGTATCTCGCCATGTGTTGGGCAAGGCGGCAGAGTTTGACACTGCTTTCAACATAATGAGGCTCATGAGTCTGTGCGTTGGACAAGATTGTAGTGTTAATACTTATCATTTAGAATCTCGCCCTTTGATTTATTTTCTGCTTTCTCGATTGCCAAGGTCACGCCCATGACAATGCCTGCCCGTGCTTCCGCTGTCCTCGTTGACGGGATATTGTCATGCACCTGATGCGTCGCCGTTCTCCCGCTCCTATCTGCTTACTGCTGAGCTTGCCGTTGATGGTATTACTGTGGCTGAGCTTGCAGCAGCAGGGCGGTATCGCGCAGAGCGCACAGGCGCTGCTGTCTCCCACGTTCGATAACGTCGATGAGCTGCTGCTGCACTTCGCTTGGTGGCCGCGCTTTACCATTGCGCTATTAGCCGGTGGCGGTCTAGCGCTGGCTGGGGTGCTGATGCAACAGGTGCTCCGTAACCCGCTGGCATCGCCCACCACCTTGGGCGTGGCGTCGGGCGCCAACTTGGCGCTGATGGCGGTGACGCTATTGGCCCCCGGCATGCTTTCGATAGGCAGTGAGTGGATTGCGCTGCTAGGTGGCGCTGCCGCTATGGGGCTGGTGTTTGCACTCTCGTGGCGGCGTGGATTGGCGCCCATCGCGGTGGTGCTGGCGGGGTTGGTGGTCAATCTGTATCTGGGCGCGCTCTCTACAGCCTTGCTGTTGTTCAATCATGAAACCCTGGCGGGGCTGCTGATTTGGGGGGCAGGCTCTCTGGCGCAGAATGGCTGGGATGGCGTGGCGTCACTGGCGCCACGACTGGCTCTTTGCGGTTTGGCCGCGTGGCTGTTGCTTCGCCCTTTAGCCGTGTTAGAGCTTGACGACGCCAGCGCCAAAAGCCTGGGGATTTCGCTCAAGCATTTGCGTTTTGCCGGGTTAGGGCTGGCGGTCTTCCTCACCGGTAGCGTGGTGAGCGTGGTCGGGATCATCGGCTTCATAGGGTTAGCGGCTCCCAATATCGTCCGTATGGCGGGAGCGCGCACGCTGCGCGCGCGCTTACTCTGGTCGACGTTATTAGGCGCTGTGCTGCTGGCCACCACGGATCTCTTGCTGCAGCGCTTTTCCGGCATGGTAGCGACGCTAATTCCCACCGGGGCCGTGACCGGAGCGTTAGGCGCGCCACTACTCATGTGGTTGATTCCCCGCCTTAAGCTGCAGGGGGACCGTCCGCCCCAGGCATCTGGCGTGGTGATCACGCGTCACGCTGCACCCCACCGTTTAATCACAGGGCTACTGCTAACGCTGGTGGGGGCCATGGTGGTGGGCCATTTAGTGGGGCAAGGGGCCAACGGCTGGAGCATCATTGCCCCGACGAATTGGGGGGTGATTGAGTGGCGCTTTCCGCGGGTAATGGCGGCAGCGGCTAGCGGTTTGATGCTGGCAATAGCGGGGACCATTCTTCAACGCCTTTCGGCCAACCCCATGGCGAGCCCCGAAGTGTTGGGTATTAGCGGTGGCTGTGCTATTGCGCTGATCTTGGGTATTTATCTACTCCCTGCCCCCAGTCATGCACTATTAGTGGCGATAGGAACGCTAGGGGCACTGGCGACGCTACTAGTATTGGTAGTGCTCAATCGTAAAAGTGGTTTCGTACCGGAGCGGCTCCTGCTCAGCGGTGTGGCGATTAGCGCGCTGTTCGATGCGGTGCGCAGTGTGCTACTGGCAGGTGGTGATCCGCGCGGACAGCAAGTCATCGCCTGGCTGGCAGGCTCTACCTATTACGTGGAGGTGGGTAGTGCGCTGCTCGTGGGAGGAATCGCAGCGGCACTAGCGCTGATATCGCTGCCGTTCACTCGCTGGTTAGACATCATGCCGATGGGCGCCGCTACCGCGCGTTCACTGGGCATTGGCTTAAACCATGCGCGCCTAGCGCTACTGCTGCTGGTCGCTCTGCTCACCGCCTGCGCCACCCTGGTGGTGGGGCCGCTCTCCTTCATTGGCTTATTAGCCCCGCACATGGCTCGGCTACTGGGCTTCTCCCGCGCCCGCCAGCACTTAGTAGGCGCTGCCTTGATCGGTATGTTGTTGATGGTATTGGCCGACTGGGTGGGCCGCCAGATCATGTTCCCTTATGAGATTCCGGCAGGCTTAGTAGCATCGTTGCTGGGCGGTGCCTACTTCATGTGGGGGCTGCGGCGGTTATGAGCACGTAGTCTCGGTATGTATGAATTTTACTAATGCATCATTAGCAAGATGATTTTTGTTTATATGAGCCCTCCCTTACCATAGCGCCATCTTTACTCAAGCATAAGGCGAACGGCAATGTGGGAAAGCTACCTAACGGGGTTAGTGGTGTGTGGCGGCATCATCATGGCGATTGGGGCGCAGAACGCTTACGTGCTGGGGCTGGCCGTTCGCCGCGAATACCACTGGTGGTCGGCGGGGCTGTGCATGAGTGCGGATGTCGTGCTACTGACGGCCGGCATGTTTGGTGCCAGCGCATTTTTGCTCACCATGCCGAGCGCCATGGAAGCCATGCGCTGGGTGGGCGTGCTGTTCTTGAGTTGGCTGGCGGCACAAGCGCTATGGCGTGCAGTCAGCGGCCGTGAAGGCTTGAAAGTCAACGGCGTCAAAGCCCGCAGCCTGCGCAGTGTGCTGCTGGCGACACTAGCGGTGACGGTGCTCAACCCGCAGGTCTACCTCGATACGCTGCTGCTGATTCCCGCTATTGGTGCCCAGCAGGAGAGTGCTGGCGTGTTCGTCGCGGGGGCGTCGACAGCGTCGATTCTCTGGTTCAGCCTGTTGGCCTGGGGCGGGGCGGCGCTATCGCCATGGCTCTCCCGTCCCGGCGCATGGCGCACCATCGATGGGCTGATCGGCCTGATGATGGCGGCCATCGCAGTGCACCTTGCGTTCGACTCGGTACTGTTTTAAGCAACGTGTTTAAGCAACGTGCAAGAAACGCATCCTCCGGCTACGCCTGATCGAAGTAGCGCTGGACGATGGTCAGCACTTGTTCGATATCGTCGTCGCTAATGTCTCGATGCACGACCATGCGCGTAGCGTAAAGAAGTTCTATCAGCACGCCATTCGTCTTGAGCCACTTAGCTAACGGCGCGACATGCGCTGGGTCGATGCGCACGAATACCATATTGGTGGCCTGGGAGGTCACCTCGATGGCGGAAAAGGCTGCCAAACCTTCGGCCAAGCGTGCCGCACGACGGTGGTCGTGAGCCAAATCTGCCACGTGGTGTTCCAGGGCGTGCTGGCAGGCGGCGGCGATGAGGCCTGCTTGGCGCATACCGCCACCCACGACCTTTCGCCAACGTCGAGCCCGGTCGATCAATGCCTGAGAGCCCACCAGTGCCGAGCCCATGGGCGTGCCTAACCCCTTCGAGAAGCATAGCGACACGCTGTCGAAAGGCTGACAAAGCTGTTTGAGAGAGGTGTCCGTGGCCACGGCGGCATTGAATAGCCGGGCACCGTCTAGGTGGGTAGCCAGGCCGTGTTCTCGGGCCAGCGCGGTGGCCTGCTGCACGTACTCGGCAGGCAGTACCTTGCCACCTATGGTGTTCTCCAGCGCCAAGAGCCGAGTACGGGCAAAGTGGAAGTCATCGGCCTTGACGGCGGCGGCGATTTTGTCGAGGGGCAGGCTACCGTCTGGTGCGTTTTCGATCGGCTGGGGTTGAATGCTGCCCAATACCGCGGCACCGCCCCCTTCGTAGCGATAGGTGTGGGCGTTCTGGCCGACGATGTACTCATCACCCCGCTCGCAGTGGGCCATCAAAGCCACCAGGTTGCTCTGGGTGCCGCTGGGGAACAGCAGCGCCGCTTCTTTACCCGCACGCTCGGCCAGCGTGGCTTGAAAGGCGTTCACCGTCGGGTCGTCGCCCCATACGTCGTCGCCCAGCGGGGCCGCCATCATGGCGTCTCGCATGGCGGCGGTAGGGCGTGTCACCGTATCGCTTCTTAAATCAATCTTCATGGAACGACTCCTGGTTGAGGCAGAGACAGGGCACGCTGCCAATCATCCACTATGGTTAATGGGTGCGACACCCAACGTTTATCTGCCCGGTCTGACCGTATGGCAATCCAGCATAGGCAATAAGATGGATCTTAAAAGTGGTTATCCGTTCTGGACGGTAAAAAATGGATTATTGACCCCTTTTCCGCAGCTTAACCAGGATTTGCAAGCGGAAACAGTGATTATTGGCGGCGGTATTACCGGTGCTTTGATCGCCGATGAGCTAAGCCGCCACGGCCATCGCTTCGTAGTGCTCGAGAGGCGTGATGTAGGGTGGGGAAGCTCTGCGGCCAGTACGGCGCTACTGCAGTATGAAATCGACACCCATATGGTGCATTTGGCCGAGCAGTACGGTGAGGCCAATGCCGTGATGGCCTATCGAAGCTGCGCCGAGGCGATTGTCTCGCTAGAGCGCTTGGCTGCCGAGCTGGGTAATGTCGCTTTCAGTCGCCAGAAGAGCCTCTACTTCGCGAGCCAAGAAGCGGATGTCGACGCGTTGAAGGCTGAGCTTGCGATGCGCAAGCGCTTCGGCTTCGATGTCGCTTGGCTGGAACAGCGTGCGATTGAGGCTGACTACGGCTTTTCAGCGCCAGGGGCGATCCTGTCCTCGTTGGCCGCCCGTATCGACCCATACCGCATGGCATATCACTTACTGGAAAACGTCGTCCGTCGGGGCAGCCAAGTGTTCGATCGCACCCAGGTGGAGCAGCTGATAACTGATGACGACGGCGTCACCGTTCGGCTTCGTAATGGGGCTACGCTGCGTTGCCAACAGGTCATTATCGCTTCTGGGTACGAAAGCCAAACGTGGTTGCCAGCGCCAGTGGCTGCCAATCGTAGTAGCTATGCGTTTGTGACCGACCCCTTGCCTAGCGAGGTATTGGGCAAGCTGGGACACACGCTGGTGTGGGAGTCCGCACGACCGTATCTCTATCTGCGTTCCACGCAAGAAGGGCGGTTATTGATCGGCGGAGAGGATGACGATGAAGACATTGCCGAGCGTCGGGACGCACGGGTGATGGAAAAAGCGCGAACGCTGGCGGCCAAGGTAGAAGCACTGTGGCCTGACCTTGAGATCAATCCGACGTTTTGCTGGGGTGGCACGTTCGCGGAAACCGACGACGGTTTGCCCTATTTCGGACCTCACGAGTCGCTAGGTCCCCGAGTGCATTTCGCCATGGCCTACGGCGGTAACGGCATCACGTATAGCATGATAGGTGCCCAACTGCTGCGTGCACTGATCGAAGGTCGCGAGCACCCCCTTGGGGCGTTGTTCTCCTTTCAGCGAGAGCCTTCGATGGCGTCAACGCGCCGTTAATAAAACGCTACACTACGAGGGCTAACACACCCAGTTGCGTCAACCCCGTCGTTAAAATGACTGACCTGCCACATTGCCCGTGTGATGGCATTGTCTCGTTTGATGAATTAAGAGAGTGTCGACCATGAGTCCCGCTTTGTTCCTTCGTGCCCTGGAGCGCAATGATTTGCGCTTCGTCCATGAACTCAATAACAACCAGAGCATCATGTCGTACTGGTTCGAGGAGCCTTACGAATCTTTCGATGAACTCGAAGAGCTGTACAACAAGCACATACACGACAACGCCGAACGGCGTTTCGTAGCCGAAGACAGCGCCGGTAACGCGATTGGTTTGGTGGAACTGATCGAAATCGACTACATCCACCGCAGCGCCGAGTTTCAGATCATCATTACCCCAGAGCACCAGGGCAAAGGGTTCGCACGCTCACTGATTCGCCAAGCGCTGCACTACTCCTTCACGATTTTGAATCTGCACAAGGTCTACTTGATCGTAGCGGTACAGAACGTCAAAGCGATCCATCTCTACGAGGAGAGCGGGTTCATCGAAGAGGGCCACTTGGTACAGGAATTCTTCATCAACGGCCAATACCGTGACGTCAAACGTATGTATATCTTGCAGGAGACGTATCTGGCGCAGTTGGATCAGCAGCCCATTGACGAGGGCGGTTGGGAGTCATGACACCCCACGTCTTGGTCGTTTGCCAAAGGCGCTGACCAAGACGTAGTCAGTGCCTTACTGCTGGCGCATATAGGCAGCGAGGGCGTCGAACGCGGCGCGTTGCTGCTGCGCGCGTTTTGCCCAGACTTCCATGACGTCGACTTCCATGGCCGCATTATGAGTAATGGCATCCTTCATGGCGAACACTCCTGGTGCAGAGGTAGAGGAATCGTTTTTGTTATACGCAGCTTGCTTTGTGCAGTGCAGTAAGATAGCTGTGATATGAATATTAGGCGCTTTTGCAGAGCGTTTCTAGTCCAAAAGATGTAAGTGATTTGCCATGTCGCGTAAGAAATAGCTTACAAAAAGGGGCGTCAATACGAAGATGCTTGTTAGATCATTGAATGGAAAAGGTTTTCATAATATAAAAAAGCCGACACGCTGTGTCGGCTTTGCAGGTTATCTTTTCGTCTAAGTAGGCAAATACAGGCGCATAAGCGCTGGCTATCCGTAAAAATCGGCGATGGCATCGTTGGCGGCGCGCAGCCAATACGCCTGACATTGCCAAAACGCTAGCACCTCATCGCTCACGGGTGTGATGACGCTCGAGTTGGTCATCGCAGGGTCCTCCTATAGGGCACCCTTTTCAGTGTAGACCCATTTATGCTGCGACGCAGCATGGTGCGCTACTCTCTGACCGCCCGGCAAAACTCATCGTCTCGGTCTAGGCTTGGTGGTGGACGTGCCATTTCCCCCGCGAAAGGAGTCGCACATGAGCGCAAACGTTGCTGAGATCATCGTCGAAACCCTGCAAAGCGCCGGCGCCAAGCGCTGCTATGGTGTGGTGGGCGATACGTTGAACCACTTTACGGACGCCCTACGGCAAAGTGATATCCAGTGGGTGGGCGTTCGCCACGAGGAAGTCGGTGGTTTTGCCGCCGGTGGCGAAGCCTATATGACACAGGAGCTAGCGCTCTGCGCAGGCTCCTGTGGCCCTGGTAGCCTGCACTTCGTGAACGGCTTGTTCGATGCGCATCGCAATGGTTCACCTGTCGTGCTTATCGCCTCGCAAATCGCGCTAGGCGAAACGGGCAGTCAGTTCCCGCAGGAAGTCGATCAAAGCGCTATTTTCAAGCAGTACAGCGTGTTTTGCGAAACCGTCGTCTCCGCCGAGCAGGCGCGGCGCATGGCCGCTTTAGCCGCCCAAGCGGCGCTTGCCAGAGGTGGCGTTGCGGTCCTTATCGTGCCGGGTGATGTGATGACACAAACCCCGGAGAATCAGCTGGGCTATCGCACGCACCGGTTTAGCTACTCGATACGCCCGACGGCAGAGTCGCTAGTGCCCGCCGTCGAGCAGCTCAATAAAGGCGGCAACATCACTATTTTTGCAGGCGCTGGCTGCGACGATGCGCGGGAGCAGGTGATCGCACTTGCCGAAAAGCTGCAAGCACCGATTGCCTGGACATCCCGGGCAAAAGATTTCATGGAGCACGACAATCCCTATCACGTGGGAATGACGGGCGTTTATGGACTTGAAGGCGGCTACCATGCAGTGGCCGAGTGCGACACGCTGCTGCTACTCGGCTGTAATTTTGCGTTCACTCAGTTCTATCCGGAGCGCGCTACGATCATTCAGGTAGATCGAGATCCCGCACAAATTGGCAAGCGCTATCCGGTGGACGTGGGCATCGTCGGCAGTACGCGGGATACTTGCGAGGCGCTCGTTCAAGTCGTCAAGGAAAATACGCGCAGTCACTGGCTAGAGAAGTGCCGCAAGCGCTACGCCAAGTCGTTGGAAAAGTCTGCCCATGGAAGTCATGATAGCCAAGTGATCCACCCACAAGAGCTGACATTGGCGATTGACCGTCACGCGGCAGAGAACGCACTGTTTACGGCAGACACTGGCAGTGTCAACGTATGGATGCTGCGCCATATTCACGCCTCCCAGCAGCGCCGCACCCTCGCGAGCTTGCAGCATGGCACCATGGCCAATGCGTATCCTCAGGCATTGGGTATTCAGCTCGCGCATCCCCACCGCCAAGTCATTGCCATGTGCGGGGATGGCGGGTTAACCATGCTGATGGGGGATTTATTGACCCTGGTACAGCAGCAAATTCCGCTAAAAATCGTGGTGTATAACAACAGTTCCTTGAGCTTTGTGGAGTTAGAACAAAAAGTAGAGGGAATGCTCGATGCCTACACCGAGCTCGAAAACCCCAACTTTGGCGAGGTTGCCGCTGCCATGGGATTATGGGGCCGCCGAGTCGAGCAAGAAGACGAGCTGGACGTCGCGATTAGCCAGTGGCTCGCCCAGCCGGGGCCTGCCTTGTTGGATGTGGTGGTGAATCCCATGGAGCTGGTGATGCCCCCCAAGGTCGAGGCCGGGCAGGTCGCCTCGACCGCCCTCTACTCCGCTAAAGCCGTGTTGAGCGGGCGCATGGATGAGGTCGTTCACTTAGTCAAAAGCAACTTCTTGAAACGCTAGTGGGTTATCGCATGCTATGTTGGCAGTGGCGCATGACACACTGACAATATCAAGAGCAATGCTATGACGCTAACGCCAGCTATTCATCACTATGACCGTTGGGTGAGTACCCCCAACGGTCGTTTATTTACGCGCACTTGGGAACCAGATCGCATACGGTCAGAGGTTCCTATCCTACTGTTTCACGACTCTCTCGGATGCGTGGATTTGTGGCGCAACTTCCCCGAAGCATTATGCGCAGCAACGCGGCAACGGGTCATTGCCTATGACCGGCTCGGCTTTGGCCGCTCCGATGCATCTTCAACACCATTGCCGCTCAGTTTTATCGACGATGAAGCGAGGGGCAACTTTGCGGCCATCTGTCATGCGCTACAGGTGACTCGCTTTATTGCGTTAGGCCATAGCGTGGGTGGCTGTATGGCCGTGCACTGCGCCGGATATTATTTTTCGCAGTGCCAGGGGCTCGTCACCATCGCCGCCCAAGCGTTCAATGAAAATCGCACGCGACAAGGGATCGAAGAGGCAAAAGCGACGTTTCAGACGCCGGAACAGTTCGCAAAGCTGGTCAAGTACCACGGCAACAAAGCCCGTTGGGTGTTCGATGCCTGGACGGATACTTGGCTAAGCCCCGAATTTGCGGCGTGGTCCCTCACTCCTGCGCTTGAACGTGTGCGGTGCCCTACGCTCGTGCTGCATGGCGAGAAGGATGAATACGGCTCTCACCGTCAGCCTGAACGCATTGCCCGCTACACCCAAGGCCCCGCCCACTGCGAAATGTTGCCCGGCATCGGTCATGTGCCACACCGGGAGGCCGAAGCCGTCGTGGTGGAGTTCATCCGTCAGTTTATTTTTCGCCTTGACGATTGACGACCCGATACCAAGCCCATGTAGGCACCACGTGAGACGTTCTATGCGTTTAAGAGTCTTATCCGATCTTCATTTAGAGCATTTTGATGGTCACCGCGAGCTGCCCCCTGCCGACGCGGATGTGGTGGTGCTGGCAGGGGATATTCATCGAAGAGCAGAAGGGCTGGCGTGGGCACGCCAGCAGTTTCCCGACCTGCCGATTCTCTACGTGCCCGGCAACCATGAGTTCTATGGCACCTGCATGCCGCTGCTGCGCCAAGAGTTAGCGCTGGAAGCCGCTCGGTATGATATCGAACTGCTGGATAATCGCTGCGTGACCCTAAGAGGCGTGCGCTTTTATGGCACCACGCTATGGACGGATTTCGCGCTTTATGCCGATGACCCCACACGCAACCCTGCCGATACCGAGTCTAAAGCGCTGCGTTACATGCCTGATTTTCGCATCATTACCACGGCCCCCGGCCAAGTGTTCACGCCTCAAGCCAGCCAATACATGCACCGGGAAGCACTGACGTGGCTGCAAGATGAACTCCAACAAGCTTTTGATGGCCCCCGCGTGGTGATTACACACCATGCGCCCTTACATCGCTGTATTCCAGAGCAGTACTTAGGCGATTCGTTGTCCCCAGCCTTTGCCTCCCACTTGCCGCACTTAATGGGCAAGATGGATCTCTGGATCCATGGTCACGTTCACGAGCCGGTGGATACGTGGTGCGATGGCACCCGCGTTATCGCCAACCCGGGCGGTTATCCAGAGGAGTTTTCGCCGCCGCTGTTTCGGCCTGATTGGGTGGTCACGGTAGGTGAATAAGGGCTGAAATGACGCGCTGCTCTATAACCTAGCTACACTCCTACTTGTGACGATGACAGTTGCTCATATAACCACAGGGAGTGAAAGGCCATGGAATTATTAGAAACGGTGCTAGGGCCACTTCGCGACGGCCTTTATGCCGTCATGATGCCCATCAGCAACTTTATCTGGAGCTATATCCTGGTATACCTGCTACTGGGAGCAGGCCTGCTGTTCACGATCATGACGCGCGGGATGCAGTTTCGCATGTTTCGGCACATGGCCCACGTGACCTTTACCGCGCGCGGAGCGGGAGATGGCATCAGTGGTTTTCAGGCATTCGCGACCTCCATGGCGGCGCGGGTCGGAACCGGTAATTTGGCGGGTGTCGCTCTGGCACTATGGATTGGCGGGCCGGGAGCGATTTTTTGGATGTGGGTGACGGCTCTGGTGGGGTTTGCGACCTCGTTTATCGAGTCGACGTTGGCGCAGGTGTACAAGCACCGCAACGAAGATGGGGTCTTTCGCGGCGGCCCTGCGTTCTATATCGAGCGCTGTCTGGGTTGGCGCTGGCTGGGGTCGCTGTTTGCGGTGTTCTTGATCATTGCCTACGGACTGGCATTCAATGCGGCGCAATCCAACACCATTGCCCAGGGCATGAGCGGTGCCTTTGGCATTCCTAACTGGCTGACCGGCGTGGTTATTGCGGCACTGGCAGGTGTCGTGATCTATGGCGGGTTAAAGTCGGTGGCACGCACGGCTGAGAAAATCGTACCGGTCATGGCCATTGCCTACCTGCTGGTGGCGCTATGGATTCTGTTTGCCAACCTCTCCGCCGTGCCCGACATGCTGTCGTTGATCGTGATGAGTGCCTTTGGGTTAGGCCCGGCGGTCGGTGGCGCGGCGGGTTACGCCATCAAGGCTGCCATGGAAAACGGCATCAAGCGCGGCCTCTTTTCTAACGAGGCCGGTATGGGCTCGACCCCCAATGCGGCGGCCCAGGCCACTGTGAAGCATCCAGCAGCCCAGGGGTTAGTGCAATCCTTTGGGGTGTTTGTCGATACCATCGTGATTTGTAGCTGCACGGCGGTGGTGATTCTGCTTTCCGGTGTTTATGAACGGCTGCTATCCGAGTCGCCGGGGGAGAGCATCGAGGGCATCCAGCTCACCCAAGACGCCATGGTGGATCATCTAGGAGGCTTTGGTGAGATCTTTATTGCCATTGCCATACTGTTTTTTGCCTTTACCTCGATTTTGGCCAACTTCTCCTTCTCTTCGGTAAACATCGAATACCTGTTCCGCCGCCACGCCAAAAAAGCGGTGGGCGTATTCAAGATCGTTATCATCGCCATGGTGCTGCTGGGTTCTGTCGCTGAACTCAGCGTGGTCTGGGATTTTGCCGACCTCGCCATGGGCCTGATGGCCACGACCAACCTGTTTGCCATTCTACTGATGGCGCCGATTGCGGTCTCGGTGTTGAAGGATTATGAACGCCAGCGGCGACAGGGCATCGAGGAACCGCTGTTCGACCCCACCATACTCAAAAATCCAGAGCTGGTGGATGAGGATGTGTGGCCGGTAAAAGATGAAAAGCCGGTCGACCGGTAAGCGTCAAGAGCGGCCTTCGAGCCGCTCTTGACGTGTTAGGGGTTAGCTAGCAGGTTTCTCTACCAATAGCCCACAAGAGGGCGCCGCCCAGCGGTTGTCGGCAGTAAAGACCACGTCGCACACCACGGGCGAATAGTCGCGGCGCACTTCTTCGTCGATGCGCTGACGCAGCGCGTCCTGTTTCGCCAGTGTCGCTTCGGGGAGGTCCTTGGGCAGCACCACATGGACGATGACGTAGAGCAGGCGGCCGGGGCGCACCATACGCACGCGCACTTCCAGGGTGTCGATATCGGCAAGGCCACGGGCAACGGCTTGGCGCACCGGTTCGGCGACGGCTTCTTCTGGAGTTTTGTTGAGCAGCTCTCTTAGCGCTTGCGATGCCATGCGCACGGGGACCCCCAGGCAGAGGACGACGACCGCAATGACCAAGACCGAATCGATGTAGGGAAGAACAGCCCGCCAGCCGAGGCGATCAAACAGCATCACTAGGCAAAAAGCCGCCAGTACGGCTCCTGAAATCACACTATTGACCAGCCAGTTTAGTTTGTCGGCGGCCACCAAGGGGCTACTCACATGGCGTTGACTACGCTGCATGACCCAGGCAGTGAGCGAGCAAGCGGCGGTCGCAAACAGCGCATACATTACCGCAAGCCCTGCAGAAATCTCCCGCCCACCCGTCAGCAAAGCGGCCACGGCATCTACCAGCGCGAAGATGGATACCCCCAAAATCAGCAAACCTTTGCATAAATTAACCAGCGACTCGAAGTAGCTGTAACCAAAGGGGTACGACTCGCTATCTGGGCGACTGGCCAGCTTGCTGACCTTGATGGTCACCAGCGCTACGCTAAAGTAGATAAGATTGAACAAGCCGTCCAATAGGATGGCTTGGGAGTTCGAGGCCAAGGTGGCCACAATACCGGCACAGCCAATCAGCAGTGCCATGAAGGCGGAAAAGGCCAAGGTACTGGATTCTGTCTTCACGAACGTATGGCTCCCATGCCTACCGAATCAAGAGGCTGGCAAGCATAGCAATATCACGCTAGGGAATGTCAGTGATTTATGCCCCGCCATGAGCTTACCCCTGCACTGCACCCAAGGAGGGATGTGGAGATGCGCCATGTCAAAGACGTAACCTTCCATTTGCTAACGCACGAAGATGCGGTTGAGCTGCTGCAGTTCGAGCGCGCAGAGCGTGCGTGGTTCGAGCAGCATATCGAGGCCAGGCCCGAGTGCTTTTACACCTTACAAGGGGTGGCTAAACACATCATCGATTGTTTAGCACTCAATGCGCAGCGCAAGATGCATCCGCTCATCATTCGCCAGCGAGGTGTCATCGTGGGACGCGCTAACCTACGTAACATTGCCGATGATCATGCCTGGGTGGGATATCGGATTGCGCAGGGTGCCGGTGGTCGGGGGGTGGCGCAGAGCGCACTTAAACACCTGCTGACGGAGGCGCGTTGCGTGTACGGTGTTACGCAGTTGGAAGCCGTCGTGGCGGTGGACAACGCAGCTTCCCAACGTGTCCTGGCAAAAGGTGGATTTACCGCCCAGAAGCGATTGCCTGGCTACTCCAGGGTAAGTGGAGCGCCTAGAGATTGCTGGATATTCGAGTACTCACCTGCCTTGTCCCATGGTTTGGCAGCTAATAACACGTTGTACTAGCCTTGAATGACGTTTTCCGTAAACGCCAAACCAGGAGGTTGATGCGATGCCATTTCTGAATGCAGGGACCGAGCAGGGCACACCGGTCGAGATTTATTACGAGGTTCACGGGGCAGGTAAACCGGTCGTACTGATCCACGGTTGGCCATTGAGTGGGCGCTCCTGGGAGAAGCAGGTACCCGCGTTGGTGGAAGCAGGCTATAAAGTGGTGACCTATGACCGCCGTGGCTTTGGCCGCTCGACGCAAGCGGACGGTGGCTACGATTACGATACACTCGCCTCGGATCTCAAAAAGCTGCTGGACGCGCTGGATCTCAACGATGCGACCCTGGTGGGCTTTTCCATGGGGGGCGGCGAAGTCGCGCGCTATTTGTCGAGCTACGGCACCGAGCGTGTCAGTAAAGCGGTGCTGGCTGCGGCGGTGCCGCCTTATCTGTATAAAACCGACGATAACCCGGAAGGCGGACTGGACGATGCCACCATCGACCAGTTCCTGCAGGGGGTGCAAGGCGACCGTATCGCGTTCTTGGACGATTTCACCAAGAATTTCTTTACCGCCAACGACAACAGCGACCTGATCAGCGAGCCGAACCGGCTTTACCACCGCGATATCGCGGCGTTCGCCTCGCCCAAAGCGACCTACGACTGCATCAAGGCGTTTAGCTACACCGATTTTCGCCAGGATTTACCCAAGATCGACATTCCGACGCTGGTCTTACACGGGGATGCTGACGGCATCGTTCCATTTGAAGTGAGCGGCAAACGCGCCGCTGAGCTGCTACCCAACGCGTCGCTAGAGGTGATCGAGGGCGGCCCACACGGGCTGAACGCTACCCATCCCGAGGCATTCAACCAGGCGCTGATCCGGTTTTTGGATCAATAAAGAGCGTCCCTCTCAAACAGCCGCGCCGCCTGGAAAGGCGGCGCGGCTGTTTGCATGGCAGGGTGGCGCTGTAGAAGCATGCGTTTGGCTAGCCTTCCACCCACACCTCATCCCCCTTGAAAGCGACGCGCCAAGTGCGCAGCTTTACCTCATCTTCTTCCAGGCATTGGCCATCCTCTAGGCGGAAGTGCTGTTTGTAGAGTGGCGAGGCCACGACGGGACTGCCTTTGATATCGCCGACGATGCCACGGGCAATCACATGGGCCTTCGAGAAAGGGTCGAAGTGATCCAGGGCATAGAGCTCTTGGGCGTGGCCGGGCAGATAGAACAGCGCCACTTGGGCTGGGCCTGCCGATGTCGTCAGCCATGCGGCGACGCCGGAAAACGCCACGAGGTCTGCTTTGGTGCAGAGCGGTTGCCAAGTAGCGTTGCGGTTCGTTGTTTTGAGTGCGGTGGTGGTCATGGTCATCCTCGATTCGGTGGTCACTGGATTACGCAGGGCGGAGCTGGCCGCGCTCCGACGTCATGATGATGGAGGGATCGGGCCGCGTATCGTTGACGAAACTTCTAAAGCGCTTGAGCTTTTCAGGGTCGCTGATGGCGTTGGCCCACTCACACTGGTAGCTCTCCACCACGTGCTGCATTTGACGCTCCAGCTCGTCACCTAGGCCTAGGCTATCCTCCAGAATCACTTCTTTGAGGTAGTCGAGGCCACCTTCCAGGTTTTCCCGCCACACCGAGGTGCGCTGTAAGCGGTCGGCCGTACGCACGTAGAACATCAAAAAGCGGTCGATGGTGCGGTAGAGCTGCTCGTCATCCAAATCGGTGGCGAAGAGTTCCGCATGGCGCGGGCGCATGCCGCCGTTGCCGCACACGTAGAGGTTCCAGCCGTTTTCGGTGGCGATGATGCCGATGTCTTTGCTCTGCGCTTCGGCGCACTCCCGGGTACAGCCGGAAACGCCAAACTTGATCTTGTGCGGGGCACGCAGGCCCTTGTAGCGGTTCTCCAATTGAATCGCCATGCCCACGCTGTCCTGCACGCCGTAGCGACACCAGGTACTGCCGACGCAAGATTTCACGGTGCGCAGCGATTTGCCGTAAGCGTGGCCCGTCTCGAAGCCCGCCTCGATCAGTTCGCCCCAAATGGCCGGCAGGTCTTCCAGCCGCGCGCCGAACAGGTCGATGCGCTGCCCGCCGGTAATCTTGGTGTAGAGCTGATATTTCTGGGCCACCTGCCCGAGCACGACCAGTTTATCCGGGGTGATTTCACCGCCGGCAATGCGCGGCACCACCGAATAGGTGCCGTTTTTCTGCATATTGGCCATGAAGGTGTCGTTGGTATCCTGCAGCGGCACGTGGGCGGCATCGGTGATCGGCTCGTTGAAGCAGGAGGCGAGAATCGAGGCCACCGCCGGTTTGCAGATATCGCAGCCTAGTTGGTGCGTCTCGGCGTTGCCGTGCTTCTCCATCAGCTCGCTGAACGTCTTGATGCCTTCGACACGCACGATGTCGTAAAGCCCTTGGCGGGTATGGGCGAAGTGCTCGCAGATCGATGTATCCACCTCGACGCCGCGGGCCTCCAGTTCGTGGTCCACCACGCTTTTGAGCAGCGCCGCGCAGCCGCCGCAGCCGGTGCTGGCTTTGGTCGCGCCTTTGACGCTGCCAAGATCCGCCGCGCCCGCGTCGATGGCGCTGCAGATGCTGCCTTTGGTCACGTTGTGGCAAGAGCAAATCATCGCCGTGTCCGGCAGGGCATCCGGCCCCAGGGCTGGGGCGGCACCGCTTTGTTGCGGCAAAATGAGCGATGCGGGTTCCTTAGGCAGCTCGATACCGTTGGCGTAGTACTGCAGCAGCGTGTCATACACACTGTTATCGCCTACCAGCATGGCGCCCAGCAGCTTCTTACCGTCGCCCGTGACGACCAGTTTGCGGTAGACCTGGGTGAGCGGGTCGAGGTAGCGGAACATGCGGGCACCAGGGTGTTGGTTGCCATGGGCATCGCCAATGGAGCCGACATCCACACCCAACAGCTTGAGTTTGGTGCTCATGTCGGCACCGCTAAAACGGTCATCGCCCCCCGTTAGCGTGGCGACGGCCGTTTTGGCCATTTGGTAACCAGGGGCGACGAGGCCGAAGATACTCTGATTCCATAGCGCTACCTCGCCAATGGCGAAGATGTTCGGGTCGCTGGTGCGGCACTGGTCGTTGATCACCACGCCGCCGCGTTCGCCGATGCTCAAACCGCACTCTCGGGCGAGGCTGTCTTGCGGGCGAATACCGGCGGAGAAGACGATCAGGTCGGTTTCCAGCACCTTGTCGTCTTGGAAAACCATGCGTAGGCGGCTGGTGTCGCCGGGTTCGATACGTTGAGTCGCACGCTCGGTGAGGACCTGAACGCCCAGGGCTTCGATTTTCTCTCTGAGCAGCTCGCCGCCTTCGCTATCCACCTGCATGGGCATCAAACGCGGGGCGAATTCCACCACGGCGGTGTCCAGGTTCAGTCCGCGCAGCGCGTTGGCGGCTTCCAGGCCGAGCAAGCCGCCACCGACCACCACGCCGTTGGTGGCGTTTTTGGCCGCTGCCTGAATGGCATCCAGATCATCCAGGGTGCGGTAGACCAAACAGCCGTCGCTGTCGTTGCCGGGAATGGGGGGCACAAAGGGGAAAGAGCCGGTGGCCAGCACGAGCTGGTCATAGGCGTAGTGGCCTTGTTCGGTCACCACCCGCTGCTGTTCGCGATCGATCGAGGTGACCGCTTCGCCGCTGCGTAGTCGAATGCCGTGGCTGCGGTAGTAATCGGCATCACACAGGGCCAGCGACTGTGCGTCGCGCCCGCTAAAGTACTCGGATAGATGCACCCGGTCGTAAGCGCGATGGCGCTCTTCGCCAAAGATAGTGACGTCAAACCCGGCCAGCGCGCCGCTTTCCACCAGCTGTTCGGCAAAATGGTGGCCGACCATGCCGTTACCTACAATGATCAGCGTTTGTTTGTTGGAAGACGTAGTGGGAGTAGACATTGTGTGATTCACCATAGCTAAGCCGCCTCACGGGGGAGAGATAAAGAGGGTGACGAGGTGTCGAGATGCGCATCGAGCGCCGTTTGGGCATCGGTGGCGCCAAACAGAAGCAGGTGGCGGCACGCGGTTAAATCGGTCGCGGCCAGCGCCTGCTCGAAGTACCAGGGGCCGTGGCGGGTATCGCCATACAGCACCGCGCCGACGAGGCGGCCTTGCTGGAGCAGTAAGCGGCAGTAGTCGCCGGTTTCTGGGTCTTGGTAGCGAAGTTCTTCGTGCTTGGCGGCGGCCTCGGTGGGGCCAAAGGCAAACAGGCTGACACCGCTGACCTTGAGTTTGGTGGCCGTGGGGGCTTCTTGATACGCCGCGGGCGTTTCACCACACAGCACGGCGGCCAGCACGTCCACCTGCCGCCAAATCGGTTCCACCAGCCCGTAAGTGTGCTGCTCGAACTGGCAGCATTCGCCTAGCGCATGGATGTGGGCGTCGGAAGTGGTCAGGTGGCCGTCCACGACGATGGCGCGATCGCAGACGAGTCCACTCTGCTGTCCTAGCTCCGCATTCGGGGTAATGCCCGCCGCCACGATGATGCTATCGGCAGGAAGCTTTCGGCCATCGCTCAGGGTGACCGACTGCACCTGTCCTCGACCGTTATCTTCCAAGGCGGCGAGCGATGCGCCGGTTTCAATGAGGATGCCGCGTTCGCGCAGCGTGGCTTCCAGCAACTGAGCGGCGGTGGTGTCTAGCTGACGGTTCATCAACCGATGACTGCGCTGCAAAACGCTGACGGTGAGCGCGCGTCCGCCCCGTTTGCGCAGCCCTTCGGCGGCTTCCAGCCCAAGCAAGCCGCCGCCAATCACCACGGCGTTGCCGCCTTGCCGAGCAATGGCTTCCAAGGCGCTGACGTCGCGCAGGTCGCGAAACGTGTGAACACCGTCGAGCGTGATGCCGGGCACCGCTGGCAGCGCGGGGCGCGAGCCAGTGGCCAAGACCAAGCGGTCATAGCGTAACGTGTTGCCGCGATGTGTGATGAGCAGGCGGCGTTCGCGGTCGATGGCGGTCACGCGGTCGCCAAGTATCAGCGTGACGTCGTTATCGGCGTACCAGGAGGCGTCTTGCAGAGTGAGCGCCTCGGGCGCCAGTTCGCCTGCCAATAAAGGGGAGAGCAAAATACGGTTATAGGCAGGCACCGGCTCCTCACCCACCACCGTAATGCGGTGGGGGCGCTGGGGATGTCGAACCAGCGCGTCGAGCAGTCGCTGGCTCGCCATGCCGTTACCGATGATGACGAGGTGGTCTGTCTGTGAGCACCGGGAAGCGATTTCCATGGGTAGCTCCTTTGGTTGAAGCATCATGTTCAGCAAATAAAAACGCCCCTGGCACAGCCCTCTCAAGAAGGGAGTGTCAGGGGCGTCGTTGCCCGTTGGCGTCGTCGATAACGCGCAGCAACCGCCGTTGGTTGCCGAACTGTCTTATCCTAGTGGTCAGCAAAAAGCCCGCCAGCTCTTGCCGCAGGTGGATTTAATTCAGCTTAATCAGCGTATTAAGCGTTTTTGAGGATTCGGTGGGCCGCGCATAGTTGAGTTGGCGTGCCCTACTTTGGTGCTTGAGCGACGATTCATGCACCCCCTTTAGCCGCTTATTCGACAAAGAGCATTCCTTTAGCGAGTAATGAAAATACAAGCATGTTTATAAGTTATTGTTTTTATAATATTTAATGGTTTTAAGGCCGAGTGGGCGCAGGGTTTGCATTTGTTCAAGTAACAAGGAACAACGGCTCAGTGCAGGGTCTTTGCTCATAACGATCACAACCATAAATTGCGTCGAACAATACCAACGGCAGCAAATCACTGATGAGTACGGCACCGGGTAAATGGTGCCCCTGAGACAACGGCGTCCAGGCAGGCTTCTTTTGAAGCTGGCTTGGGCGCTTTTTGCTTTTTAACGCGGGAGGAAACTGCCATGCCACAGGTCAATCGGCTCGCCCGAACCACCTGCCCCTACTGCGGCGTCGGCTGCGGCGTGACTGCAACGCTTGAAAGCGGCCAGCTCATTGCCGTCGAGGGGGACCGCGAGCACCCAGCCAACTACGGCCGCCTATGTGTGAAAGGCACCGCGCTGCACGAAACGCTCGGCGCACAGGGGCGCTTGCTGATGCCCCGCGTGGATGGACAGGAGGTCTCCTGGGAGCAAGCACTCACCGTCACCGCCGAACGCTTGCAGGCCCAGCGCACTGCCCATGGCCCGCAGACGGTGGCGGCGTACTTATCCGGCCAGCTGCTGACCGAAGATTATTACGTCGCCAACAAGCTGTTCAAAGGTTTCTTGGGCACCCCGCATTTGGATACCAACTCGCGGCTCTGCATGGCGTCCGCCGTGGCGGGCTATAAACGCGCCTTTGGGGCCGATGCGGTACCCTGCAGCTATGAAGACCTCGAAGAAGCGGAACTGGTGGTGCTGGTGGGGTCCAACCTTGCCTGGAATCATCCGGTGCTCTATCAGCGTTTGAAGATAGCCAAAGAGCGCAACCCGTTGATGCGGGTCGTGGTGATCGACCCCCGCGTGACCGACACTTGTGAAATGGCCGATCTTTACCTGGGTATTCGTCCGGGTAGCGATGCGTACCTGTTCAACGGGCTGCTGGCGTGGATGGACGACCATAACCGATTGGATGCCGTGTACTTAGAACGCCACACCGAGGGGTTAGACGACGCGCTGGGCGCTGCCAAGCAGAGTGCAGGCAGCGTGGAAGCCGTTGCTCGCGAATGTGATGTGGATCCTGAACGCCTGGAAACCTTCTATTACTGGTTTGCCAGCCAGCTTCACGTGGTCACGCTCTACTCTCAGGGGGTGAATCAATCCTCCAGCGGTACCGACAAGTGCAACGCGATCATCAACTGCCATCTAGCGGGCGGAAAAATCGGCCTGCCGGGGGCGGGGCCGTTTTCGATCACCGGCCAGCCCAACGCCATGGGCGGGCGGGAAGTAGGCGGGTTGGCCAATCAGCTGGCGGCGCATATGGATTACCACACCCCGGGCGCGCGTGAGTTGGTTAGCCGCTTCTGGACTACCCAGCACTTAACGCCCGTACTACCGGACGCCCCGGGTTACAAGGCGGTGGAGCTCTTTGATGCCATCGAGCGCGGCGAGATTACCGCCCTGTGGGTGATGGCCACCAATCCAGCAGTGAGTATGCCGGATGGGGAGAAAGTGCGCCGCGCGCTGGCAAAATGCCCGCTGGTGATCGTCTCGGAGTGCGTCGCCAATACCGACCTGCTGCCCTTTGCGGATATCGTGCTGCCCGCGTCGGGCTGGTCGGAGAAGGATGGCACGGTGACCAACTCGGAGCGGCGCATTTCCCGCCAGCGGGGGTTGCTGCCGGCCCCTGGCGAGGCCAAGCACGACTGGTGGATACTCTGCGAAGTAGCAAAACGCTTAGGGTGGGGCGAAGCCTTCGATTACACCCAGCCATGGGAGATTTTCGATGAGCACGCGCGCCTTTCAGGCTATGAAAATAGCGGCGATACCCAGCGGCTATTCGACATCTCAGGGCTGGCAGGCCTGGGCCAATCGGCTTATGATGCGCTCGCTCCGATCCAGTGGCCCGTGACTCAGCAGGCCCCCCGTGGAACGGCAAGGCTGTTCGAAGATGGCCGGTTTGCGACGCCGAACGGTCGCGCGAAACTGCTGCCGATTACGCCGCGCCCGCCCGCGCAGGCGCTGAGCGACGACTACCCGCTGCGTTTGAATACCGGGCGTATACGGGATCAGTGGCATACTATGACGCGTACCGCCCGTGCGCCGCGCTTGATGAACCACCGCGCCGAACCCTTCATCGAGCTGCACCCGGAGGATGCCGCCCAGGCTGGCTTGACGGATCAAGGCTTGGCGAGGTTGACCGCTGCCGCCGGGGAGTACCGTGGGCGGGTTCGAGTCTCCAGCGCCCAACGCCGAGGCGAGGTGTTCGTGCCGATGCACTGGACCGACTGCTTTACCAAGCAGGGGCGCAGCGGCGCATTGATTCAGGGGTATACGGATCCGCTCTCCGGACAGCCGGAAGCCAAACAGGGGGCGGTGGCGGTGAGCACACTTCCCGCTGCGTGGCAGGCGACGCTGCTGCTCGCCAACGGGTTGGATGCGCCATCGTCGCCGTGGTGTCGCAGCGATTACTGGGCGCGGATCCCGATGGCCAGCTGCACGCGGTGGCAGCTGGCGGATAGTCAGCCGGTCGCGGATTGGCTGGCGCAGGTGGCGGCGTGGTGCGGCGTGCCCGCTTCGCTGTGGTGTGACGACCCGGCAACCGGCAGGCTGCGGGCAGCGGGCGTGGTGAACGGTCGGCTTTGCTGGTGGCTGATGGTGGGACCCCCCGACGAGCTGCCCGGGCTAGCCTGGCTTGAAGCGCGCTTCAATGACGCTACCCTGGAGACACGGCACCGTAGACGCCTGCTGGCCGGATGCGACGATGGCGCTGTCGATACGGGGCCGGTGGTGTGTAGCTGCCACCAGGTCGGCCAAGCCTCTATCGTCAAGGCGATTCATGCAGGCGATACCAGCGTCGAAGCGTTAGGCGCACGATTGGCCTGCGGCACCCAGTGCGGCAGCTGCCTACCCGAACTAAAAGCGATACTCGAAGAGGAGCGGCCTCATGCGCGCGCTAAGCAAACAGCTAACACAGAAGTGGCCTGATGCGCTGTGGCGCCTGGCCCAGCGGGCGTGGGCGCCGTTGAGCCGCGATAACGCCCCACGCTTGCGCTTGCCGCTCAGCGGTGCCTGCCAGCCAGGCACCGTCTATTTGGTCGGCGCGGGTAGCGGCGATGTCGAATTGCTGACGCTCAAAGCCGCGCGACTGCTGATGCAGGCAGACGCGGTCGTGTATGACCGCCTGGTTGGGGACGACGTGTTGGGGCTCGTTCCGCCGGGCACCGAGCGCTACTACGTCGGCAAAGCCAGCGGGCATCACAGCATGCCCCAAGCGGAGATCGGTGCGCTGATCGTCTCCCTGGCCCAGGCAGGCAAGTCGGTGGTGCGGTTGAAGGGCGGCGATCCCGGCGTCTTCGGGCGTATGGGCGAAGAGCTTGCAGCCCTGGCAGAGGCGGGGCTGCCCGCCGAGATCGTGCCGGGCATTACCGCCGCCTCCGCCGCAGCGGCGGGGATGGGGATTCCGCTCACCGATCGCGGCCACGCCCAGCAGGTGCGTTTCATTACGGCGCAGCTATGCCGGGAAGGCGGGATGCCGGACTGGGCGTCGCTGGCGCGTCAGGACGAGACCCTGGTGTTCTACATGGGGCTTTCCAAAGTGGCGGCCATTTGCCATGGCTTGCGCCAAGCGGGGCTGCCCGATACGTGGCCCGTCATGCTGGTAGCCAACGCCAGCCAGCCCGAGCAGCAGTCACTGGTGGGCACGCTTTCCGACATACCCGAACGCCTCGCTGCTCGGCCGCTGCCATCGCCTTGCCTAATCATGGTGGGCAGCGTGGTGAGCATGGTGGCCCACAGCCCCGCCGCTCGACTCTCTCAAACGCAGTGCTGAAAGCAGCGTTGATAGCCGAGTCGTGTTCTTTTGCGAAGCGTTTAAAACGCTGGGGTTGAAGTCTTCAAAGGCTCTCCCCATATTCGTTAACATGCTATCAACCAGGCCGTGGAGAGGAGAGTCAGGAGTGCACGACGATGTCTCTAGGCGCGATGTTGGCCAGCAGCAGTACGGTCGGCCATTCGGCATCTCATGGGGCTTGTTGAAAACTACCGTGCTGGCAGGAACCGATGGCGATGCGAATGTTCATAGGAGCGAAGGCTTCCACTGCCCGGTTAAGCATCTCTTAATAAACCAGGAGTATTCTATGAAAAAACACAAGGTTGGCGAAAACGCGCTCAAAGCGCAGTTACGTACCCCTATGTTCAAAATGCAGCAGCAAACGCCGAAGAAAGGGAAGGGCAGCTACTCTCGTAAAGGGCGTCATGCTCAAAGAGGGCATCGCCAAGCCGCTTGAACCAGCGTTTTGGCGATGCCTTCCCCAGGCATCGCTGCAGGCAATTTGCCAGTCTGCAGACTCTCATCAGCTTTTGGCCGACCGCTAGGTCGGCTTTTTTTAATTGGCGACCCGCTGTTCGACGGCAGAGGTGCTGCACACCTCCATACGGTAACCCGACTGATACACGCTGCGCAGGCGCAGCCCATGGCGACCATCTAGCTCCAATTTCCGGCGAAGACGGCTGACATGGGTATCTACCGTTCGTGTCGATACGTCACCTTTAATGCCCCAAACCAGCTCCAGCAAATGTGCACGGCTCAACAGCTCACCCACTTTGGAAAAAAACAGCGTGGCTAGGCGATATTCCCGCTCGGTTAGCTCCACGGCGTGACCGTCGACTTTGATCGTGTGCTCGTCGGTGTTGATCGCAAAAGCGCGCGGGCAGGAAACGGAGGGGCGGGGCGTATCGTAGCCGGCTCGACGGCCCAGTGCGCTAATGCGGGCTAAAAACTCTTTGGGGCGCAGCGGCTTCGCCAGAAAATCATCGGCGCCTTGTTCCAGTGCTTTAACGACGTCGTCTTCACCTTGGCTGGCGGTAATAAATAGAATGGGGCCACGCCAGCCGTCGTTTTGACGAAGGTGGCTTACCACGTCCATGCCGCACCCATCGGGCAGTCGCCAGTCGATAATCAGAAAGTCGAAGCGCTGCTCTTGCGTGGCGCGCCTGAGCTCACTTGCCCTAGCAAAAAGAGAGACCTGATGCCCTGCTGATAGCAAACACTGCTCAATAAATGCCTGTTGGTCGAGATCATCTTCCAGCACACCGATATGCATAGTGAGTTACCTATTTTTATCGTGTGATCAACCTCACACCATGGATGGAAAACTCATGCGTTAATTCTAGTTTAGGTAGGGGGAACGACACAAAGGTTTACAGTTAACGCTTAAGTCGTAGCGCTATACTTCGTTCATTATTTAGGAGGTGTAAAATGGCTAAGCGTCTGATTAATAAAACTCTTCTCGTTTTAGTGGGGACATGTGTCTTCAACGCTGCGCAAGCCCTCGATGCGCCTACTGGCACGGTGATTTTAGAAGTGGCGGGCAACATTTCCCAAACTAACGTCGGTGACGAAGCACATTTCGATAAAGCTATGCTGGAAGCATTGACGCAGCGTACCACGAACACTAGCACGCCTTGGCACGATGGGGTGGTGAGCTTTGAAGGGCCGTTGGGAAGGGCGTTATTGGAAGCTGTGGGGGCCGATGGCGAGCAGCTCAACGTCGTGGCGCTCAACGACTACTCCTCCAAGGTGCCGGTTAGCGATTTTTATGATCACGAAGTCATTTTAGCGATGCGCGCCGATGGGCAGCCGCTGAGAGTGCGCGATCATGGGCCGCTGTTCATCATTTATCCCTTCGATGAAACTCCTGCGCTGTTGAACGAAGAAGTCCTTACACGCTCGGTTTGGCAAATCAAGCGGATCGAGGTCGAGTAGTCGTCGCGATGTCTAGGTAAAGACCATGTTGCCTGTCTTGAAACACTACTTTTCGCGTCGTGTGAGGGTCGCGACGTTTTCAGCGATCCTCTTTTTTCTGTCGGCCATCATCACAGGCGGCGTGATTTTCCAGCGGCAACACGCCATCGAAAATCGGTTACTGGAAAACCTCGTATGGACGGGGTATCAGTTCGATAGGGAAGTGCGCGAGTTTCATTTGTTGCTGGTGGATAACCAAGTAGGCAGTGCGACGGCAGAAGACCTATTGCTACGCTTTGAAATACTGTTTAGTCGGAAAACGCTCTTCCAGCAGGGAGAGATAAATTTGGCGGTGTCTAAAATCGAGGGCGTCAATGCACTGGTCGAAAAAGCCGCCGCCGTGATTGATGACATCGACCGATTGATCGAGCCCCTTTGGGAGGATTCAAGCCGTTTAAATGACGAGATGATCCGTCGGGCAATCGACCATACGGCCCGTCTGCAACA
This sequence comes from Halomonas sp. McD50-4, assembly GCF_022348135.1. Classification (NCBI taxonomy): domain Bacteria; kingdom Pseudomonadati; phylum Pseudomonadota; class Gammaproteobacteria; order Oceanospirillales; family Halomonadaceae; genus Halomonas; species Halomonas sp. McD50-4. The sequence continues at coordinate 127,422 of NZ_JAKRFG010000002.1, forward strand.
AATGACAGGCTCTATCTTAATCGATACCAATGCGAGCGTTGCGCGACTGCGCACGTTAGAGCGGGAAAAGATGACCCAGCTTTATGGGTTAGCTTTGATCCTTCTGCTCTCGCTCATGTTATCGGGCGGTCTGCTAGTTCGCGCCCTGCTCATCGAAGGCAAAATCAGTATTCGCAAGGCCCAAGCGCTAGAGGTGAAGAGCCGAGAGCTAAAAGAGACGGCCAAGCGCGCTGAAATCGCCAGCCAAGCCAAATCCCAGTTCATGGCGGTAATGAGCCATGAGATTCGTACACCCCTCAACGGCGTGGTCGGCATGGCCGATCTGCTGAGTGAAGAAGTGCATTCACCCCGAGGTTACGCGTATTTGTCGGCACTCAAACGCAGTGCCGAGAGTTTGCGCGCCGTGATCAACGATATTCTGGATTACACCAAAATCGAGAGCGGTCGGCTCGATTTGGACGCTCGCCCCTTCGATCTCCATGAGTGTATCGAAGCGCTCTGTACGGGGTATGTGCTGCAAGAGAAGAGTAAGCCGGTCGTGTTCAATTACTCCATCGACCCCTCGCTGCCACGCTTCGTAATGGGCGACATTGCTCGCCTTCGCCAAGTCATCATGAACCTGATCAACAATGCGCTGAAATTTACCGAGGAGGGCTCCGTGACGTTTCATGCGGCACCGGGGGAGGGGCATGACGTACTGTTCGAGGTCCAAGACACGGGATGCGGTATCGATGCAGAAGATCAAGCAAGACTGTTCTGCGCTTTTTCACAAGTAGATACGTCGATCGCGCGCCGTCACGAAGGCACGGGGCTTGGATTAGCTATCTGCAAACGGCTCGTTCATGCCATGGAGGGCGAGATCGGTGTCGCCAGCCAAGTAGGTTTGGGCAGCCGCTTCTGGTTTTCGGTCGCGCTACCGGCAACAGAGGGTTTGGAGGTCTATCATCGCAGCGAACAGCAAGCCACGCTGGTGGACGATCATCATATCCTGGTCGTGGAAGATAACCCGATCAACCAGACAGTGGCGAAAGTCATGCTGGAACAGCTCGGGCAGCGTGTCACGATTGCCGAGAATGGCCAGTCAGCGTTGCAGCAACTTCAAGAGGAGTATGCACTCATCGATCTCGTGTTGATGGATATGCAGATGCCGGTGTTGGATGGCCCTGACACGACGCTGCGCTGGCGGGCCTTCGAAAAGGAGAATGCTCTGCCGAGGCTTCCCATCGTGGCCATGACGGCCAACGTCATGCCCGAGCACCGTGAGCGCTGCTTCGAAAGCGGCATGGATGACATGATCAACAAACCGTTCACGCGAGAAGAACTGTATCAGCTGATTAGCCGCTTTGTTCCCAGCGCTAACGTCAGCATTGGGCGTCTTGAACGACATGGCAGCGACGTCAGCGAGCAAAAGGGCGCAGCAGTTTCCTTTGTAAGTGAGCGTGGTGTGCTGGACCTGCTAGATCGCAAAATATGTGCTGAGCTGCAGGAAGCGTTTGACTCGGTATCACTCAACGCGCTGCTGAACGCCTTTCTAGCTCGCTTAGAGGAGCGTTTGATTCGGCTTCGCGCATGTTGGCTTGCAGGGGACCATGAGTCATTACGTAAAGAGGCACACTCCCTCAAAGGGGCCGCCGCCTCACTGGGCTGTGCTGCGATTGCTGAACAAGCCGCTCTTTTGGAAAAAGGCGCTCACCAGGAGAGTGATGCATCGATCGTGGGATTTTTAGATACGTTGGAAGCGCTGAAATTCACCACGCAGCAAGCCTTGTTGGATCATGGTTTGATAGCCATATAGGAACTGCCGCTTCCAGAGTTGATTCAACGTCGCTTTGAAAGCAGCCGCTACATATTCGGTGGGTGAGGACGAAGCGCTTTAGGCCACCATCGTTTGGTGCCCTAACCACTTCTCGAACTGAGTGGGGGCAAGAGGGCGAGAGATGAAATAGCCTTGACCAACCGGACACTTTGCCTTGGTGAGTAGTGTCTGCTGCTCCGCGTTTTCGATGCCTTCGGCCACGACACTCATTCCCAAACGCGCGCCTAGCTCGACGATGGAGAGCGTAATTGCCTGAGCGTTGGGCTCGCTGTCGATGAAAGAAACGAAACTTCGATCGAGTTTTAATTCATCGAACGGTAATCGGTAGAGCTGGGTCAGCGAAGAGTATCCGGTACCGAAGTCGTCTAGGGCTAACTTGCACCCTCGTTTGCGCAGTTCGTCCAAAATGTGTCGAGCATACCCCAGACACTCTACGCCTACCGACTCCGTCAGCTCCAATGTGACCTTTGTCATATCGATAGGGTATTGGCCACAGAGCGTGTCGAACATGGACAGCATGTTTTCGGCTTTGATGAACGCGGCCGGCACATTGACGGCGATGCTCAGCGGCAGCCCCCGAGCGTGCCAATCGGCCAGCTGTGCAAAAGCGAGCTCTAGAATACACCACGTCAGGGGTACCATCAGCCCGCTTTTTTCAGCGAGAGGAATGAAGCTGTCGGGATAAATCGTTCCGCGCGTTGGATCTTCCCAGCGCACCAACGCTTCAGCCCTCACGACGATGCCAGTTGCCAGTGAGAGCTTAGGCTGCAGCGCAAGGCAAATATGCTGCTTGATGGCCTGGGCTAATTCCCCCACCGAGGGTGGTTTCGGCGACGCCTCTATCTGTTCGATAAAGTCGCCAAGCCCGGTCATGAGCTTCGCTTTGGGGAGGAACCCCAACATCTTTAGCCCTTTGGCTTTACCTTCGGCAATCGCATGGGCGGCCGTTTCGTCCGAACAACTGCTCAGCAGCAAGATAGGGGCAAGAATCTTGAGATCATAGAGATAGTCGAGAATATCCAGCCCGGTAAAGTCACCCAAGCCAAAATCGAGCACGATTAGATACGTGTTGAGAAGGCCAGGTTGGCGCGCCAGTTCTCCTAGACAACCGGCGGTGGCGACATCAAACCCATGTCGGCTCAGCAGCATTTTTCCAAGCAACTGTATATCGACGTCATCATCGATCACTAACGCACTGGGAGGCATGATGTGTCCTTGCATATAAGAAGCGTTTGTAGGGCAGTGGTGTAGTGCTGCTCAACAAACGCATGGCCAGTCCCGGCAGTGCAAAAGCGCCTTCGGGGGCCAGGGGAGAAACCCGAAGACGCATGGAAACGCCGTTAATTCAAACGAGAAGTATCATTGATGACATTAGAAAGACTCCCATTGAGGGGCTGGGCGACTCACTAAATTCTTAGGCACTGTAGTTGATAAAGGTAGTGTGCGTTTCATTGTTTGATCAAGTAAGGCTTGACGCTTCGAATCAACGTTCGAATCACTTTGGCTCAATTTGAAGGAGCCCACCAGCGTACTGAGTCGATCTGCCTGCTCGCGCAGTTCCGCAGCGGCAGCGCTAGACTCCTCCACCATCGATGCATTGTGCTGCGTCATGCTATCGAGTTCGTTCACCGCGTCATTGACTTGACCAATGCCCACGCTTTGCTCTTTTGCCCCGGCACTGATTTCTGCCACCACATCGGCAACCCGCTCGATGCTTTGCATCATGCTGTGCAGCGTGTCGCTGGCGGCTTTTACTTGCGAGACGCCGGAGTGGGTGCGTTCCGCCGACGTGCTAATGAGCTCGGAAATGCTCTTCGACGCTTCACTCGTGCGGCTTGCCAGGATGCGTACCTCTTGTGCCACCACGGCAAAGCCTCTGCCATGCTCTCCTGCTCTGGCTGCTTCGACCGAGGCGTTGAGAGCCAATATATTGGTTTGAAAGGCAATGCTTTCGATCATGGTGACGATGTCACTGATCTGGCCGGACGACTCGCTAATGCTGCCCATGGTTTTCTGAACGCCCTGCATGGCATTCAAACCTTGATGGGCAATGTCTCGGGTCGATAGCGCTAGCTGATTCGCTTGCTGGGCAGCGTCGGATGCGTTATTCACTACGGCGGCAATTTGCTCCATGGAGGCAGACGTTTGTTGTAAGTTTGCAGCCGCTTGCTCGGTACGTGTGGCCAGTTCTTGGCTGCCTTTAGCGATTTCCGTTGACGCGTGCTGTAAGCTAATCGTGCTGCTGCTGACGGATTGCAGGGTCTCATCGATACGCTGGATAAAGGCGTTGAACGCTACCGCCAGTTCTCCCAGCTCATCTTTACGCTGATTATGAATACGCGCGGTTAAATCGCCATCGCCATCGGTAATTTCTTTAATTCGGAAGCTCACTTGTCGTATCGCTTTAGACATCAATTTAGGGCCGATGAAAGCAATCAATAAGACAACTAAAAAGACGATGCCCGAAAAAGCGAGTGTCGCTGTTTGTTGTGCTTTGATTCTGTTTAATACGGTCGTTTCTGCCTCTATTGTTGCCCGTTCAATGCTTTGGTCAGAGATGTCGTACAGTTCGCGAAGGCGCTCGAAACTCTCGAGGGAGCTACCCGATAATGCAGTTAAAGCGGCTTCGATATTTCCCGCATTATATAATTCAAAGACCCGTTGGCTCTCTACCCTCCAGCTGTCATAAAGAGGTTCAAAGTTTTGCAGGTGTTCTGTGAGTAAAGGGTAGTTTTGCATTTTCTGAGCATACATTTGCATTCTGTCATAGGCTTGTTGTGCATTCTCTTCATAGCTTGCAAGCAGTTCAGTACTTTTTTCGGAGCTCGGCTCCGTCAATACGTATTCCATTTGTGCTACGCGCGCTTGGTATAAGTCGCGATCGGCATTGAGCGTCGCCGACATGGCAGGAATGTAGTTTTCGATAAACGTATTGAGTCGGCCTTTGACCATGTTGACGAGCAACGCATCGGCAATGACGACCGCTAAGAGCGATAAAGCGACAACGATAAAAGCAGCCGCGTATTTAAAGCTGATTTTGTGAATGGTTTTCATTTTGCAGCACCCCCGTGCCTTTTTTGGGATGCTTCAACTATACGATTAGATAAAAGGGCTGGCGATAACGGACAAGCCGGTGTCACTATTGTTTACGTTTGAACAATGGCTCGGGGTAAAGTGTGAATATTTGTCATTGATACCCTTCTGCCTGCAAACGAAACAGCGCCGCATAGCGCCCGTTCGTCTCCATGAGCGTGTCATGGGTACCGCGCTCGATGATGCGCCCTTGGTCGATGACGATGATGTGGTCGGCGCTGCGGACGGTCGAGAAACGATGGGAGATCAGAATCGTCATCTTGTCGCGGCTGTGATCACGAAAGCGGGCAAAGACATCCGCCTCTGCGGCGGCATCCATCGCGGCGGTGGGCTCGTCCAGTACCAGTATATCGGCCTCTTTGCGCATGTAAGCGCGGGATAGTGCTACTTTCTGCCACTGTCCGCCCGAGAGCTCTTGGCCATTTTTGAACCAGCGTCCAAGCTGGGTGTGGTAGCAATCGGGCATGCGAGCGATGAAACCATCGGCTAGGCCATCTTTGGCGGCCTGTTGCCAGCGCTGTTGATCATCGAAGGCCGCGATGTCTCCTACCCCAAGGTTTTCACCCACGCTTAGCTGGTAACGTACGAAATCTTGAAAAATGACCCCCACTCTTGCTCTGAGCGTTTGGGTATCCCAGTCGTTGAGATCGCTGCCATCCAGCAAGATGCGTCCCCGGGTCGGTCGGTAAAGCCGCGTCAATAGTTTGATCAGCGTAGTTTTGCCCGAGCCATTTTCGCCCACCAAGGCAAGGCTACTGCCGGGAGGGATATGCAACGAAATATCATGCAACACGTCATGGCCACCGGGGTAGGCAAAGCTCACCTGCTCGAAACGTAGACCGTCGCCCTGCACGGCACCTTGGGTCACATGGCCAGCGTCGGCCTCGGTGGGCTGTTCCAGGTATTCATACAAGTTGGAAAGGTAGAGGTTATCTTCGTACATGCCGCTAACGGCGGTGAGGCTGGCCGACAGCGCACTTTGGCCTTGCTTGAAAACCATTAAGTACATGGTCATCTGCCCGAGTGTTAGCGCGCCGATAACGGTTTCGACGACGACCCAACCATAGGCCGCGTAGAACGTTAGCGTTCCGAGTAGGCCCAGCACGAAACCCCAGCTTTCACGGCGCAACGTCAAGCGGCGGTCTTCGCCATAGAGCTGATGAAAAATATCCCGGTAGCGCTGCAGGAAACGCGACTCCAAACCGAATAGTTTGACCTCTTTGATGCTATCCTCTCGGGCCAGTACGGTTTCTAGGTACATCTGCATGCGGGTTTGCGGTGAACGCCAGCGAAATAGCCGGAAAGCATCGCCAGAGAATTTCGCTTCGGAGAAAAATACCGGTAGCGCGCCCACCACTAAGATCAGTAGCGCCCAGGGTGAAAACTGCACCAGTAGAAAAGCAAAGCTGCCAAGTGAAATGGCATTCTGCAGCAGCCCAAAGGTTTTATTGACCAATGCCAGTGGGCGGGTCGAGGCCTCTCTCCGAGCCCGAGTGAGCTGGTCGTAAAGCTCTGAGTCTTCAAACTGGCTAAGCGATAGGGTGCCCGCTTTTTCCAGAATCATGACGTTCACTTTCTGACCGAGCAATGCCCTTAACAGCGACTGTTGGGCCGAGAGACCACGCTGGGCTAACGCCATCAACGCAATGATAGCGCCTTCGAGCGCTACTAGGCCCAGTACTGGCATTAGCGTTACCCATACATCCGGTTGACGGGCCGCCTCATAACTCTCCATGGCCGCCAACACGCCATCGACGATCAGTTGACCCACATAGGCGGCCACCGCAGGCAGCACGCCTGCCACCAGCGTACAAAGCGCCAAGCCCAGCATCATCCAGCGTGAGGTTTCCCATACCAGAAACAGAGCACGGCGACTGTAGCGAAACACGCTGAAAAAGCGATTAAATGGGGAGGCAGAAGAAGGAGAGTACGGCATCGTGGCGTAGCAGCATCAATTCAATAGGCTGCCATGATGCGGTGCTTTGGCGTTGATAGCCAGCCTGCTGCCCTTACTCGGGCAGCAGGTGATGAGCTGAAAAGCACTATAGCGGCAGTACTGCCCCATCGGTGCGGGGTTCGGTGCCGCCCTGCAGCACGCCAGTAACAGGGTCGCGGAGAATGATTTGACCACGGCCAAAGCTGATGGAGTCGGCTACCTTGACGATCTTATGGCCGCGCCGGGCGAGCGCCAGTGCCAAGTGGTTGGGGAAGTCGGCTTCCACCTCGACCGTTCTACCCGTGGTCCATTTCCAGCGCGGCATGTCCAGCGCAGCTTGCGGATTCAACTGATCCTCGATCATTGACGTGACCACTTGCACCTGACCCTGGGGCTGCATATAACCGCCCATCACACCAAAGGGCCCAACGGCCTGATCATCTTTGGTGATGAAGCCCGGAATGATGGTGTGATAAGTGCGCTTGCCGGGGGCCAGTGCATTGGCATGTTCAGGATCTAGCGAGAACGACCAACCGCGGTTTTGTAGGCTAATCCCGGTGCCGGGTACTACCATGCCAGAACCAAAGCCTTTGAAGTTACTCTGGATGAACGACACCATATTGCCATCGTCGTCCGCGGTGGCGAGATAAACGGTGCCTCCCTGTAATGGGTTGCCGTGGGCAGGATCCACCGCGTGTTCACCGATCAGCGCCGCGCGTGCCTTGAGGTAAGCATCGTCGAGCATTTGCTCGGTGGTAGGCACCATCTCACTGCGTTCGGTGATGTGTCTGAAGCCATCCATATAGGCAAGCTTGGTGGCTTCGATCCGACGATGCAGGGTTTCAACGGCATCCCCTGGGCACGGGTCTAACCGTTCCAGCATGCCGAGTGCCTGCAGCACGATCATGCCGCTGCCGTTGGGCGGAATTTCCCAAATATCGTGGCCCTGATAACGCACACTGATCGGGTCGACCCACTCGGGCTGATACGCCGCTAAATCCTCTTTACGAATCAAACCACCGTGCTCGCGGGAGAACGCATCGATGGCTTCAGCCAGCTCACCACGGTAAAACGCCTCGGCCTTGGTAACCGCAATGGCAGATAAGCTTTTTGCGTGGCCGGGTGACGACCATAGCTCGCCTGGACGCGGCGCACGGCCTTTGGGAGCAAAGGTATCGAACCAGGGCTTGAATGCCGCATCTGGGTAAGTGGCGTAGTTATGAAAGGCGTCTTCCCACATTTGATGGATCACTGGCGTCACGGCAAATCCCTCTTCCGCCAGTGCAATGGCCGGGGCGAGCAGATCGGCAAACGGCAGTTTGCCAAAGCGCTCGGAGAGTGCCGCCCAGGCAGCAGGGGCGCCGGGCACTGTGACTGGTAACAAGCCGTGGTTGGGCATGGTGTCATGCCCCAGAGATTCGAGGGCCTCGATCGTGGCCGCCTGGGGGGCAGGCCCGCTGGCATTGAGACCGTGTAGCTTCCCATCGACCCATACGATCGCAAACGCGTCGCTGCCAATACCGTTCGAGGTCGGCTCCACGACGGTCAGTGCGGCAGCCGTGGCAATCGCGGCGTCAATGGCGTTGCCGCCCTGCTGCAACATAGTAATACCGACCTGAGCGGCAATCGGTTGAGAAGTGGCGACCATGCCACGCTTGCCAAAGGTAGCCATACGCCGCGAGGCGCTAGGGTAATAGAGAGCGTCGTTATGCATGTTGTAGAATCCTTTGCGTCGATGAGTCATCACTATTGGGATGTCGCGGGTTTTAGGCGTTTCAGTTTGCGGTCTTGATAGAGCGAGAAGACGACCGAAGCGACCGCCAACACTAAGAACAGGGCAGAGAGTGGCCGCGTGAGAAAGGTGAGCCAGTTAGGGTCGAGTTCGAGCGCCCGGAAAAGCTGCCGTTCCAAGTTATTGCCCAACACCACGCCGAGAATGAGCGGTGTGAGAGGAACCCCCGCCTTCCACAGCAAGTAGCCGACGATCCCGAAAATAAACAGCACCCAGATATCAAAGAGGTTGTTATTGAGTGCATAGGCGCCGATCGCGCAGAGCATCAGTACGACGGGCACCAATATTTGTTGCGGAATTAACGAAATTTTGGCGAACCAGCGCACCAGCAGCAGATTACACAGCACCATCACTACCGCACCGATCAAGAGGCTTGCATAGATGGCGCCGACCAAAACGGGGTTTTGCTCAAACATCATCGGGCCTGGCGTAATGCCGTGAAGAATCAGCACGCCCATCATGATGGCCATTGGAAGATCCCCCGGTATGCCCAGTGCTAACGTCGGTACGAACGCGCCGCCCGCTACTGCGCTATTGGAGGCCTCAGAGGCAACGATCCCGTTAGGCGTTCCGGTGCCAAACGTTTCAGGATGGCGGGAAAACTTTTTCGCCTGATCGTAGCTCACAAAGTTGGCAACGGTACCGCCGGTGCCCGGTAGCGCGCCGATTAGGCTGCCGATCAATGACGAGCGTAGGGTGTTGAGTTTTTGGCCCGCCATATCCCTCATGATCTGGCGGTAAGGAATGGCCACGTTCGTATCCACGCCCTTGCCGCCGTCGGGGCCGTCGTGCATTTTTTCGATATTGCCGAGCAGTTGGGAGAAGGCAAAGACGCCAATCATTACGGGTAGCATCTCAAATCCCGAGCTAAGCGCAGGCAGGTCAAAATCAAATCGCAGGTTACTGTTGCGGTCATAGCCGACGGTGGTAATCAACAAGCCTAGCGCGGCGGCCAAGAGGCCTTTCAAGAGCGCGCCATTCGATAACCCGGCTACTAGAGTAAGGGCAAAGAGAATCAGCGCGGTAATTTCCCAAGGGCGGAAATTCATGCTGAAACTGGCAATCAGCGGTCCAAAGAAGACCAGCACGGCCACGCTGATAATCGTGCCCAGAAAAGAGGCCATCACGCCAATGCCTAGGGCTCTGCCGGGTTCGCCCTTTTGGGCCATCGGATAGCCGTCATAAACGGTCGTTATTGATGAAGGTGTCCCCGGTATACCCAACATGACACCCGATACGATACCGCCTGAGTATCCGCCGACAAACACGCCGACCATGAGTGATACGCCGCTCACCGGGTCCATGGCAAAGGTGAAAGGGAAGACCACTAGAATGGCCATGGTCACGGTAAAGCCCGGGATGCTCCCCCCGACAATACCGAACAGCACGCCGAGGATGATCAAGCCCAGGACGGAGATGCTTCCGACCTCGCTGAGTGCTTGAAGAAAGAAATGAGTCATTGGTCGTTCCTCAGCGTTAGGGCAGCCATACGTTCAGGCCATAGCGGAAAATCACGAATACCAGCGGCACGAACGTGCAGCTGATCCCTAGGTTAATCAGCCATTTACGCTTGGTGTCGACGCCTAACAGCAAAGCAAAAGAGGCCACTAAAAAACCGATGGTGGCCACGATATAGCCCAGTAAGGGCAGCAGTACGGCATAAAGCCCAAACAGTATAAAGAGCGCTACGACGGACTTACGCCGCGCGAACCAACCGCTGATCTCCATTCGCCAGGACGCCACGGGAGCAACGCGGGTGAACAGAGAGCGGATCAGCAGCAAAAGCGATAAAAGCCCGATCGTGACGAGTAACATGCGTGGGAACAGGGCAGATCCATAAGGCTGCCAGCTTGTCGGCGGGCGAATGGAGCTCGACTCCACCCACATGACAGCCACCATTACAAGCAGCGCGAGCGCCAGCGCGCGGTCTTTGGTAAGCGTTAGCATTAGCATAGCCTCCAGGTGCTCCCAGGCGCGTTGCCCTGGGAGCATGAGCGAGAAATGACGTCGAAACGCTTAGTTTTGGAAATCGATGTTTTCAGCCGCCGCCGAAAGCGCCGCCTCGTTTTCCTCTAAGAACGCTTGGTAATCCTCGCCTGCCAGGAAGCGTACAACCGAGCCGAACTCATTCTCGATTCGGCTTTGTACTTGCTCCTCCTCCAGTGCTTGACCATAGGCCTCTGCGACGGCATCTAGTACCTCTTGAGGTGTGTCTTTGGGCGCAAAGATACCGCGACTGGTGGAGTGATCCATCTCGATACCTTGCTCCCGAAGGGTCGCTACATCCGGCATGCTGTCTAAACGCTCGGGATGCGCAATCCCGAGAGGCTTGAACGTACCATCTTCATAAAAAGCGCCCCCAGAAGGCAGGTTGAACATGGCAAAGTCCACTTCCTCTGCCATCAATGCCGATACTTGTTGGCCAGTGTCGGGGTAGCCCACTAGACGAACATCGGCCATATCGATGCCAGCCTCTTGGAAAAACTGTGCCCAAAAGAAATGATCGGTAGAGCTTGGAATCATGCTGAAACGAACTTGGCCTGGGTTTTCGCGTACGTAGTCAGCAATATCTGCCGCGCTCTCTACGGGGTGTCCGGCATACGTGGTTGGAATATTGATGGTTTGTGTGAGTAGGGCGATGGGCTCAAACGCGTCGTAGGAGTAATCGACGGTACCGGCGAGCTTTGAAAGCGCAATGGTGTCATGGCTGCCCAGCAGCGTGTAGCCATCGGGCGTGGCGTCCTTGACGTTGCGTGACCCAAGCGTTGCGCCCGCCCCGGCCATATTCACCGGAACGATCGAAGCACCTAAGTGCTGCTCTGCTTCTTGTGATACCAAACGGAAAATAATATCCGTGGCACCACCGGGCCCATAAGGAATGATCAAACGAATATCCTGCTCGGGATAATCCGCGTGGGCAGTGGATAGGAGCGCCAGGCTGGACGTCAGCCCAATGGCGGCGAGTGTGGTACTTAGAGCAAGTTTAGAACGCGTCATTTTTTATACACCTTTTTGATGGAGTTGGTGTGGTGATCCGCTGCGTCAAACAGCGGTGAGGTGAGCGCGTGGTCCCATTTTGGGTTCTTATTGTCTGCAGTGAATCGTCTTTAGTGCACAACAGGTCAGCCGAGAAAGAGCCCTCCATAAACCAAGGCGCCGATAACGACAAAGGCGGGGTGAGTGTTAAAGCGCACCAGGGCAAGAGCCGCCACGACACCCAAGAGCAGTGTGTGGAGTGCGCCGCTTGCGTCGATACTTTCCATAAAAAAGCCGAGGGTGAGCCACGCCATCATCATGGCGATGACGGGGCGTACCCACTGACTCATGCGCTTGACGCGTGGGGAGTCGCGGTGGCGATATAGAAGCCCGAGTGCGCCAAGCATGAGCAGCAGTGAAGGAACTACCGTGGCGGCCACGGCGACGAATGCGCCGCCGATGCCCGCTACCTCGTAACCTACATAGCCCGCCATTTTGGTGGCGATGGGGCTAGGCAGCGCGTTGCCAAGGGCTAGGGTTTCGGCAAAACCTTGTGAAGTCATCCAGCCATAGCGGCCGACGACCTCGGCTTCAATAAGCGGAATGATGGCAGGACCGCCGCCATAACCAATGATGTTGGGGATGAAAAACGCTAGAAATAGATCCCAGTAAATCATGCGGTGCCCTCCACGTGTTTCTTACGCGAAGGGCGTAGCAGTGCCGTGAGTAGAATGGCTCCAATGACCCAGCCAGGGTGCACGCCGAGCCAGTAAATCACCGCACCCGACGCGACCGCCATCACAATGCTGACCCACCAGCCAAGGGCGGCTTTGGACTTATCGAAGAAGTCCCAGGTCAGTTGCGCCATCATGACCATGACCACGGGAATGACCGCTTGCCCCATACCGCGAATCCAGGCGACGTCGCGGTAGCGGCTAAAAATGCCAAGCATCACGATCATGGCCACGATCATGGGCAGAATGACGGCGATCACCGCGGCAGCACAGCCGCTGATGCCCGCGACTCGATAGCCGATATAGCCGGGCATTTTGGTCGCGATAGGCCCGGGTAGGGTATTGCCAATGGCCAACACATCGGCAAACTCTTCATCCGTCAGCCACTGGTGGCGTGTCACGACTTCCGCTCTGACCAGCGGTATCATGGCCGGGCCGCCGCCAAAACCGAAAATACCGACGCGGAAAAAAGCCCAAAAGAGTGCAGTTTGCTTCATGCAGGCAGCGCCTGTAAGGAGATCGATGAGGTCAACAGCATAAATGTCCCTATTTATCGTTTGTTGGTTAAAAAATCGATTATTTTGTCTAAAATAGAATATAGGTGAGCCTACCAAGAGGCGTCAACACCTAGTGTTGGACGTTCCGATAACCGAAGCCTTGCGATGTGACGCAAAAGGACGCCGAAATGAATAAGCACGTGCAGCTTCCCACCAGCAGCGCCTCTAGTTCTATCTACGATGTGCTGCGTCGAGACTTGGTGGGGGGGCGCTTCAAAGCAGGCGAAAAGCTCGCCATCAATGCGCTCAAAGAGCAGTATCAGGTGGGGCTCAGCCCTCTGCGTGAGGCGCTGAATAAACTGGCAGCGTATGGTTTGCTGGTTCAAGAGAATCAGCGAGGGTTTAGGGTACCCAAGCTTACTCGTGAAGAGCTCGATGACATTGCGCGCCTTCGCACCGAGTTGGAAGGAATGGCGCTAGAGCGCGCCATTGCCCACGGCGATGCTGTGTGGGAAGCCGATTTGCTGGCGGCGGCACATCGATTGAAGCGAGCGGATATTACGCTGGACAAAGGCGAGGAGTGGGAGCGTCTGCACACCCACTTCCACCGGACCCTGGTGGCGCCTTGCGGCTCGGTGTGGCTGTTGCGGTTCATCGAGCAGTTGCACGACCAATTCGATCGATACCGGCGTTTAGGCCCCAAGATGCCCACCATTCGACAAGAACTGGATGAGCAGCACCATGAATTGGTGGAGCTGGCGCTCAAGCGCGATGCGCGTGCTGCCCGTGCATTGATGGATGATCATATTCATAAATCCTACGAGGTCGCGCTGGCTCGCTATCAGCAGCACGCCTGACGGGGTAGCGAACTTCGCTGTACACTGGTGGCCAGCGCGAGGCACTCGCCACCTAAAAAGTGCTTACAGCAGGCCAATGTGGGAGTGGAGATGACGCAAGACGCCGATCAGCAAATCGTGGAGCAGACACTCGTTTGGGTGCGCCGGTTTATCGTAGGACACGAGATTTGCCCTTTTGCCAAACGGGAGTTAGAGAACGACACGATACGTGTGGAGGTGGTGCGTTCTAAAAAAGTGGAAGTAGCGTTGGAGGAGCTGGCTGCCGAGATGGTTTGGCTCGACGAGCACCCTGAAACAGAGACGACTTTATTGACGTTTCCGACGCTGTTTAAAAGTTTCGACCACTATCTGGATTACGTCGAGCTGGCGGAAAATCTATTGATCGAACTAGGCTACGACGGTGTGTATCAGTTGGCCACGTTTCACCCTGACTACTGCTTCGATGGCGCAGACCTCGACGATGCCGCCAACTACTCCAATCGTTCGCCCTATCCCATGGTGCACGTACTGCGCGAGGCTAGCGTCGAGCGAGCCATCGCGTTTTACGGAGATACGGCCGCCATCCCTGAACGAAACATTGCCTACTTGACTGCACTGGGCAGCGATGTCGCTGAAGCGCAGTTGCAGGAATGTTTCAAGACGATTCCCCGTAAATGACCAATCGGTGTTTACCTTTGCTTTTGGCCTGATAAAGCGCCATATCGGCTAGCTGCATGACGTGTTCGATATCGTGGCCGTGTTGCGGCCACCACGCTGCTCCCAGGCTGCAACCTACCTGCGCTTGGTGCCCTCCAGGCAGCCGTACCGGGCTGGCGATACGCTGCAGTAGCCGCTGGCTGACATCCGTCACCACATGGGCGCTTTGTTCTGTGGTGCTTTTAAGAATCATCACGAACTCGTCTCCGCCTAGACGTGCCACTACGTCACCGCTGCGCAACGTCGACTTGAGCCGTTGGGTGACCTCGATCAGCAGTAAATCCCCCGCATGATGGCCAAGCTCATCGTTGACCCGTTTAAAGCCATCGAGATCGAAGAGCAGTACGATGACGCTTTGGTGCTGTCGACGTGCCTCGGGCAGCGTATGCTGCAGGTAGTGGTTGAGGAAGGCGCGGTTAGCCAGCCCCGTCAGCGGGTCGGTATTGGCCAAGTCTTCTAAACGGCTGATGGTGCGGCGTTGATCGATCAAGCGCTCGACCATGTCACGCATGGACGTCGATAGCCGTTTGAGCTCGGGGGAGCCGGTTTCCAGCGTCAATTCGCTGCGGCTGGTGGCCGTCTGGATGTTGTCAGCCGCGCGCGCCAGCCGCGTGAGCGGTGCGACTAAGCGAGCGGCCACGATCCAGCCGATGATGGAAAACATCAAGGCCACCAGTAGCCCCGTGCCGAGAATCAGTTCGTAAAGCTGGTCTACCGGCACGAAAGCAGTACTCACGGGCTGCCTGCTCACAGCAACCCAGCCCAAACCTGGGAAGTCTCCGAACCCTTGGCTACGCGCTATTCCCGTGACGTAACGCTGCCCATCTGGCCAGGTTTCGATGGACCATTTGGGCGTGGCGCTGCTGAGGGTCCCTTCCATGAACGCCAGCGATTCACCGACAAGTTCAGTGGGTCCAAGAATCACCGTGCCTTGCGAGGAGAGCAGCAGTAGTTCGGTTTGCTGGGCCCGCAGTTGCGGTGAAAGCATTGAGTTTTTCACCTGTTTTGCCCACTCCCAGCTGAGATGGACGGCGAGCACACCAGTAAAGATGCCCCTCGAATCGGTGAGCGGAGCGGCGATATCGACGAACTGAATGGGCTCGCCCGTGGGGTTGGGGAGTAGCTGGGATAGCATGACGGCATCATGAACATCCCCCACCCATAACGCTTGTCGCCCTTCGATAAATACCGGCCGCTGGGCAATCGACGATCCTTCGAGAAGCCCTCCGGTGGAGGCGATCACCGTGCCACTGGCATTCGTTACGCCAATCCAAGACGGCACGTCATAGTTACGCTGCAAATGTTCGAGCTGGGCGCGCACCGAGGAGGGATCGGTGCGATCGGCAAACTCTTTGATGCCCAACAGTAGGCGCACCTCTTTAACCCGCGCATCCATGCTGCGGCTGAGTTTATCCACCATTTGATACGCGGTATCAGCGCTGCGGTACCCGATATTTTCCTCGAGTTGTAGCGCCGCCTCGCGGGAAGCGACCCAGCTCAGCAGGAGCGTGATGGCAATCACTAACGAGGTGATCAAGCCAATGATGCGGGTGCGCAAAGAGATACGCGTCAGCAGTGAAGGGTGATTAGGCATCGATAGGCCAAGCGAGTCGTCGTCAAGAGAGTCACCCTAACGTAATTTTTGTTATGGCACGAATCGATAGGGTCAACGGAGGCTGCGTGGGACAGCGGATGTGCTCCGACACGCAGCCTGGAGGCTCGATTAAAACGCTTCCCACTCAGGCTCGGCTGCTGGCCGCTGGCGTTGAGCCGTGCTGACAGTTTGTGAGGGAGCGCGCAAACGCTGGGTAGGCGCTGAAGCGGCGGATGGGGCAAGCATAGAGTGACGGTCGGAGGCGTTGATCCGGAACGCGGCGACCAACTCTGCCAACCGTGAAGCTTCATCTTGCAGTGAGGCTGAAGCCGTGCTGGTTTCTTCCACCAAAGAAACGTTCTCCTGGGTAGCAGAATCCATTTCGGCAATCGCCGTACTGATTTGGCTGATCCCAGACTCTTGCTCTTTCGCCGCCAGCGCTAGCTCCTGCATCATATCGTTGACTCGGATGATGGCTTGGTTGATGTCGTCCATGCTCTCGCCATTTTTCAGCGCTTGGTCGGCACCTTTTGCAATGCGGCCCGCGATATCCTCGATCATCGTGCGAATTTCTTTCGATGAGTTGGAGGTTTTCGTTGCCAACGAGCGAACTTCACTCGCCACGACGGCGAAACCGCGGCCGTGTTCGCCCGCACGGGCGGCTTCCACCGAGGCGTTCAACGCTAGAATATTGGTCTGGAAGGCGATCGAGTCAATGACCTGAATGATTTCATTCACTTTTTGAGAGCTGGCTTCCAGTTCGCGCATCAGCACACTGGTTTGCTCCGACTCCTGCTTACCATGGGCCGCTTTTTTGGAAGCATCCTGAGTCAAACGCTCCGCCTGTGCGGCGGTGTCGGCATTCTGACGAACGATGGAGGAAATCTCATCCATACTGGCAGCGGTTTGTTGCAGCGCGGCGGCCTGCTGCTCGGTACGTGAGGCGAGATCCTGGCTGCCCCCAGCGATTTGACGGGAACTGGCAGCCACGGCGCTACTGCTTTGGTTAAGCGTGCCTACCATACTTTGCAGCTTGCCCTGCATATCATGCATGGCGCTATAGAGCCGACCAATTTCGTTGTTACCCAGCGATTCGATATGGCGGGTCAAATCGCCCTTGGCGATATGCTCACAAAGCTCCACCGCGCGCTGCAGCGGGCGCACGATAAGGCGATTGATACCGATTTGGACGCCCAGCGATAACAGAAGCGCCAGCACAATCAATGTACCGCTGAACAGCATGGTCACTCTGTGTCCCTGTTCGGCGTGAGCAATGTTTTCGGCTGCTAGGGCTTGCGCGCGGCTGTTGAACGCACGAATGGCATCGCTAAGCCTGTCGAACTCCACATTGAAGCGTTCGCGGTGCTGCATGATCGCAGCGTAATTGGCAGCCGCTAAATCGCTGCGAAACGCCTCGTTGATCATTTGTGGGTAGTAATTATCAATGGCTGCAATGAGCGGTGCACGAACGGCCGTAGGCGGTACTTCAATGGCGGTAAACTCAGCGTAGCGTGTATCGGCCCGCTGGAGCGCTGCGCGTGCGAGTTCGAGCGCTTCTTGCGCAGAGGTATTTTCGCCATCCTCGATATAAGCGGTATAGCGAGCCAAGCGTAAGCGCATTTCCATTAAATTGACTTCTGCGCGGTTGATCGACGCCACTTGCTGGGCTGCGACCTCATCGAGCTCTCGCAAGCTCTCCATCACACTCATTTTGGATACAATACCTGTCGCTGCGATGGCCAGCAGGGCGATCACCATTAACCCTTGCACGGCTGCCAACAAGTGTTTGACAGATAAATTTCTCATGATGACTCTCTCGGGAGGAAAGGAGGGGAGGGGGAACACCTGCAAGGAGGGGAGCCTCGCCTGTACATTATCGACACAAAAAGAGAGACATTGAGAGGTGCTGATCAGTTTTTTTTACACTTTTTTGCAAGGTCGTGGTGTTAAGCAGGGAAAGCTTGTGCATCTGTTAAAAAGGGCCAGCAAGCCGGCCCTATTAAGTTATGAGCATGGAAACAAAAGCGATGTGAAGCAATCGGCTAAAAAGCTTCCCACTCAGGCGTAGCCGTCGCCCGCGAAGGGGGCGATCCTATCAGGGGAGAGACGTAAGCCGTGTTGAACGTTTGCTGAACGGCAAGCGGAATCTGGCTATTGAGCGCATTTTGTACAAGGCGTTTTAGCTTGAACTCGTTCACTAGCTCGGCCAAACGGCTGGCTTCGTCTTGAAGTGAGGCGGAGGCCGTGCTGGTTTCTTCGACGAGCGACACGTTCTCTTGGGTTGCTGCATCCATTTGCGCAACCGCGGTACTGACCTGATTGATTCCGGAATCCTGCTCTTTAGCCGCCAACGCCAATTCTTGCATCATATCGTTTACTTGCATAATTGACGTGTTGATGTCCGCCATGCTTTGGCCGTTGCGGGTGGTATGCTCGGCCCCTTGAGTAATGCGCTGCGAGATGTCTTCGATCAACTCACGTATCTCCTTGGAGGACGAAGAGGTCTTGGTGGCGAGCGAACGCACTTCATTGGCGACGACGGCAAAGCCTCGGCCATGCTCGCCTGCGCGAGCGGCCTCTACCGAGGCGTTTAGCGCGAGTATATTGGTTTGGAAAGCAATCGAGTCGATGACCTGAACGATGTCATGTACTTTGTGTGACGTCTCTTCAAGCTCATGCATCAGTTGACGCGTATGCTCGGACGCCTGTTTACCGTTGGAGGCTTTTTGAGCCGCGTCTTGGGTGAGGCGTTCGGCTTGCCCGGCGGTGTCAGCATTCTGGCGTACGATCGAGGAGATCTCATCCATGCTTGCGGCGGTTTGCTGAAGCGCGGCGGCCTGCTGCTCGGTACGCGACGCCAAATCCTGACTGCCGCTGGCAATTTGTTTGGAGCTGCTGGCCACGGCTTCACTGCTTTGATGGAGCGTGCCGATCATCTCTTCGAGTCGCTCTTGCATATCGTCCATCGCCGCGTAAAGGCGGCCAATCTCATTGCTGCCGCGCTCTTCGATCGTACTGGTGAGATCACCCTTTGCGATGTTCTCACAAATTTGCACGGCGCGTTGTAACGGGGAGAGTAAGAACTTGTTGATCGTGGCCTGCATCGTGACGTAGAGAATCAGTGCTAGCACTACCAAAAGGCCGACGGTGATCCCTAGCACTTGGCTATCGCGCAGTGTTTCTGCCGTTTTTGTATTGCCATAGTCCAACGCAAAGCGGTTAAAGTCGCCTACCGCTTGGCCAAACGCTAAAAATGCTGGGTTGATGTTCTCTTTATAGTCGATCAGTCCCTCGATATCTGCATTGGCGAGCATGTTTCTAAGTTCACTTGATGCTGCAGCGTCGTAGGTGTCATTGATCGTAGAAAGGTAGGAAAAACGCGCGTCCTCAGAGGCCGTTGGTACGCTATTCATGGCATCGATCCTTGCATCCGAAACACCGAGGCTCTCGTTCGCCGAGGCCAGCGCATCGGCAACCCGCGCGGTCAATCCATTTTGGTAGTACTGGGAAAGCCGCTCTAAACGAACGCGCATTTCCATCAAATTGGTTTCTGCCCTAGCGGCCGAGCTTGATTGCACGGCGCTGATGCTATTGACCTCTTCCAAATAGGCCGCGGCTTTACGCTCCCCTAAATAACCCAGAAGTCCTATTGCCATCAGCATGAGAAGAAGGATCGCAAGAGCTCCTGCTATCAAGTTTTGACCGATATTTTTTGCATGTCAATTACCTTTTTTGCCCCCAACACCTGACGTGGCGTTAGCTCGGGACTTTAAAGGTAGCAGTGATATTTTAATATAAATTAATAAAATAGAAGCGTGCGTTGATTGTGTTAAACGATGATTTTTGATTGTTTTACGAAAAAACGATTGGGGATTGTTTCAAAAAGTGTCTTAAGTAAGCGTTAAGGTTTCCAGATCAGGGAGTGAATAGCGTTTGTGTGCTATTTGTGTGTGGTCGCGAGAGAGAATGAACACCACGGATACTCTCGCGCGACGATGTTGTCGTTTGCAGCGTTGAATGACGGTAGGGCGGTGGGGTGCTGTCAGGGTAGAAGCGCTTGGTTAGTGTGGGGTTAGTGCTTTGTACATGACATGGGTATCCACATACCCTAATGAAGCATGCTGATAGGCGTTTGGCACGGTACCGACGATCTCGAAGCCAAGGCGTTGCCATAAGCCCACGGCCACGTGATTGCTGGCGACGACGGCGTTGAACTGCATGGCTTTGAACCCCTGCGTCACGGCCTCTTGCTGTGAGTGTTCGCACATGGCGCTTGCCACCCCTTTGCCCCGCGCTTGCGGCGTGACCATATAACCACAGTTACATACATGCTGGCCGGGGCCTGCGGCGTTGGCCTTCAAGTAGTAGCTGCCCAGCAGTGCTCCCTGCTCATCTTTTACCGCCATGCTAAGACGTGGCGTTTGACACCACAGCGCAAACGCTTCCTCTTGGCTAATGTGGGGGTCTATCGCGTAGGTTTCCTGGGCGGCTACAATGGCTTGAAACGTAGGCCAGAAGAGCGCGAACTCTTTGGCGGTCATCGGCGAAAACTGAAGGCTGGACATGAGGTGTCTTCCATGGGTGTCGTCATGCGTAACGTTAGCACACTCCAATGCGTATCTGCGCGACGGGTACGTTGATAAGTGAACCACTGAACCGCAAGAGGGCAAGACCATGACCGTTGAGAGTGCACTGACGTATTTTCTGGCGATTTTCGTTTTCGCCGTGACCCCCGGACCGGGTATTTTTGCCCTGCTGGCGAAGGGAATGGCATCGGGAGCGCGCTCGTGTATCCCGTTAGCCTTGGGAATGACGGTCAGCGATGTGATTTACCTGCTGCTGGCGTTTTACGGTTTGGCGGCGCTGGCGGAACACTGGGGAGACGCCTTTACGCTACTGCGCTACGCTGGCGCCATCTACCTGTTCTATTTGGGCTGGAAAATGTGGACCGCCGAGGTATCCCCGCAAACGCTCGACGCCCTCCCAGCCAGCCGTGGCGCTTGGCGTCGTGATGCTGCAAAGAGTTTTCTGCAAGGTTTCATGATCTCGGCCTCCAACCCGAAAGTCATTCTGTTCTATATCGCTTTCTTACCGACCTTTATCGATCTCACCGTGCTCGACCGCAGCGATATGGTGTTGGCGGTCGGGTTGACGCTGGTGGGGCTGATGATGGGATTGATGCTGGTTGCCTCATGTGCGTCTTCCGCGCGCCGCTTCTTTCAGTCCGAGCGCGCACAAAAAGGCACCAACCGCACGGCCGGTTCGCTGATGTTCGCAGCAGGCGCTTTTCTGGTTGCTAAAGGTTAAGGCAGACAGTTTAACGAACCGCCTCGGCGACGATCTCATAACTCCGCAAGCGATCCGCGTGACTGTAAAAATCGCTATTGATCATCAGCTCGTTGGCCCCCGTGCGTTCTTGAAACGCGGCTAGCTGTGCTTTGATCGTTTCTGGGCCACCGATGATGGCCGCTCCCAAAAACTGCTCCACCTGGGCGCGTTCCATGGGTGACCAATCCAAGGCATCGACCGGTGGCAGCGATTGGGTCGGCTTCCCCCGGATCAGGTTCAAGAATTTTTGCTGGGCGGTGGTGGCCAAGTAGTGCGCCATCTCGTCGCTATCAGCCGCCATGACCGGCAAGCCGACCATGGCATAGGGTGACTCTAAATGTGCGGAGGGGCGGAAGTTGTCTCGATAGAGACGGAGTGCTTCGAACAGATAGCCCGGGGCGAACTGGGCGGCAAATGCGAAGGGCAGGCCCAGCTTCGCCGCAAGCTGGGCACTGTAGCCGCTAGAACCCAGTAGCCAAATGGGCACGTGTGTGCCCTGACCGGGCACGGCTTTGACGGTTTGGCGGGGATCCTCGTCGTCTAAATAGCGGCGCAACTCTTCTAACCGCTCCGGAAAGTCGTCGACACCTGCATGGGCGTGACGGCGCATTGCTCGCATGGTCGCCCCATCCGACCCAGGGGCTCGGCCAAGGCCCAGGTCGATGCGCCCAGGATAGAGCGTCTCAAGCGTGCCAAACTGCTCAGCAATGACCAGCGGTGGATGATTGGGCAGCATGATGCCACCGCTACCCACGCGTATCGTGGACGTTTGCCCCGCCACGTGACCAATCAAGACCGAGGTGGCGGCGCTGGCGATACCGGCAATGTTGTGGTGCTCGGCTAGCCAGTAGCGCCGATAGCCCAGCGATTCTGCATGCTGGGCCAGTGATACGCTGTCACGGAACGTTTCGCCTGCGCTTCCGCCTTGACGAATGGGCGCAAGATCCAGAACGGAGAGGGCGGTGCTCGCAAGTTGGCTCATAAATCACCTAATAAACGTGCATGGTCAGCGGGCTATTTTTGTTAGCACGCTTCATAATGCAGCGTTTATGTGGGCGGCCAAGTGCAATTACAACCGCCGTGGCGTTGGGGTCACTCTTTGGGGGGCGTCGGGCGTACCAAGATTTCATTGACATCCACGTGTGGCGGCTGAGCGAGCGCGTAGATCACCGCATTGGCAATATCGCGGTCTTGCAGCGCATACTCGGGCGGCTCGTCGAAAAACGGTGTGTCGACCATACCGGGTTCGATCAATGTGACCCGCATGCCGGAGCCGCGCAACTCTTCGCGCAGGTTGTAACCAATGCCCGTGACCGCCCATTTGGTGGCGCTGTACATAGAACCGGGGATGGTCGTGCGTCCCGCGGCCGAACCGGTCAACAGCACGTGTCCTTGACGGCGTTTCAGCTCCGGCAGGCAGGCTTGCAAGGTTAGGCCAACGCCGTAAATGTTGGTCAAAATCATCTCCCGCCAAGCGTTATGGTCGGCGCTGCTAAAACCGCCGGGCGAGCCCCCGCGGCCTGCATTGGCGAATACCGCGTCGATACGGCCGAACGTTTCGATGGCGTGCTCCACCATGGCTTGCTGCTGGTGTAAGTCGGTGACATCGACGTCGCATGTGAGCACGTTCTCTGGGCCGAGCTCTTGGGCAAGGGAGGTCAACTTATCGGCAGAACGCGCGGCCAGCACCAGTTGATACCCTTCTCGGGCCGCTGCCCGGGCGGTGGCCGCGCCAATGCCGCTGGAAGCGCCGGTAATTAACAGTACGCGGTCTTGCATCGTTGGCTCTCCTTGCTGTCATACATGAACCTTCAGCATGGCCAAAACCGAGTGGGGTTGCAAACGAGCGCCCTCGCTAGGATTTATCTTGCTGTCGTTGCAGCATGGCAGAGAGATCTAGGATCGAGCGTGCCATATCGGCCATGCTTCTGCTTTGATCCATCGACGTTTTGCGTAAAAATCGGTAAGCCTCCTCTTCGCTCATCGACTGATGGGCCATGATGAGGCCTTTGGCTCGTTCGATCAGCTTCCGCTCGCGCAGCGCTTTGCGCGTGTTTTCCAGTTCGTCGCTGAGTCCTTGCAGACGACTCGACTGCGCATGCGTCAATTCCAGCAGCGAACGACTCAGCGGCGAATGGAGAGCAGTGGCGGTCAAATCGCCCAGCGGTTGAGAGGGGCTAAGCGCCAGCAATTGTTCGCAGGGGGCTGGAAGTGGTCTGTCGGGTGTGGCCGAGGCGTGATCCAGCGCCGCTTGTGCGTGGGCGATTTTATGGTGGCATAGGGCCATGAGCTGCGTGTTGAGCGTGTCTTCCACCGTTTTGATGGTATCGATTCGTAGGGTCGTCAGCTCATACCAGGTTTCCCCCAAGGTGTTGCCCGACGCCGTTCGATGTTCCGAGCGTTGGCAGGCGATGTCGCGTAGCTGGCTAATACCGGCCAGCGTTCGGGGCGAAAGCGACTGCTCCCAAGCGCTCAGTGCTTCTGGGGTGGCGAATTCGGCAAACGTATCGAAGCAGCGCTGCTGGGACTCGACGAGTTCGTTGAGCAGCGTGCGATGAGCGTCATCGAAATGGCCTAGGGTAAACCCAAAGGCACCGCAGGCACGCTCTTGTCCGGCAAGCTCCTTGCCTTGCATGAGGTGGAACGTGGCTACCAGAGCGCGGGTGATGTCTGGATCGACAGCCGTGTCTGCGGCCTCGAAGACGATCGCCAATAAACCGCTAATCAGGTGATTGAATGCCTGCGTGGCCGCGTCCGGTGAAATATGAAAGGTATCGATGGCTCGACGCAGGGCATCGAGCTCATCCAGCGCTAGCCAAACGCTGGCAATGCGGCGCAGCAAGCGTGCGGTGGCTTGAGGTCGAGCTTCCTGGCTGAACGTTTCTAAACGCAGGCGCATCGAGGCTTCGGCCGATTGACTATGTTGAACGTAGGTCGTTCGGCGGGTTTTGAAACGCTTACCTTGTGAGGCCAGGTAAATCGTCGAGGCGCCGCGTTCGCGCTGCAGCACATGAATGAACTGGCTGATATCGCTCACGATATCCACGGTCGTAGCGAGATGGTGAAGGTTATCGATGTCGCAGCGCAGGGCAGTAAAGAGAAGCTGTTGGGCAGAAGACATGGTGATTTCCTTGATACTCGCCGCCAAAAGTCAAACGCCCCCGCAGTGGCGCGCCTGCAGGGGTAGTGTTCATCGATATTAGCGTAGTGAGAGAGCACCTGCCCCCGTATCGTCGCCGACGGCATCACGGTATGCGCTGGCCTCTTCGGCTTCGGTGGCCTCGCTAAAACGCACCACCAGTACGCAAGACGCTAGTACCAACACGGTCAGGCCCAGGTAGAAAAGGCCCTGCTGGTAGCTCAAGCTTTCGCTACGAAACAGAAACGCCGCAGACACCGCGCCCACGTTGCCGCCGGCCCCTACGATACCGGCCACGGCCCCCAGGGCTTTTTTGTTGATAAAGGGCACGACGCCAAAGGTGGCGCCTTCGGCCATTTGCACGAAGAGGCTAAATACCAGCATGATGCCAATGGCTAGGCTGAGCACGTGCATTTGGGAAAACGCCACTAGGGCAATGCCTTCGCACACCAGCGCTATGAAAAGCCAGCGAACGCGCCCTTTGAGCCCACCATGTTTGGCGAACAGATCGGAAAACACGCCGCCCAGTGTGCGAGCGAAGATGTTCATCAAGCCGAAGAGTCCGGCAATGAGCCCAGCGGTCGCCAGGGTCAGATCGAATTTGTCGAAGAAGTAGATGGCGGCAATGTTATTGATCGTTAGCTCGACGCCAAAGCAGAGCCCATACACGACGAACAGTGCCCATACGCGGATATCCTTCGCCGCCGCCAGGAAGCTTTGGGCGGCACCGTGCTCACCGGTAGCGGGTGGCAGCTCACCGCGTGCGCGCAGCTCGCTGAAGTTGCCATTGGGGGCGTCTTGTGTGAACAGCCAGTAGGCAATACCGGTAAAGAACAGCACCACACCAGGCACCACCATGGCGAGTCGCCAGCCGAGGGCTTCGTTCACGCCGAGCATCAGAACGCCGGCGAAAATCAGCGGCATGACGATTTGGGTGGTACCGCCGCCCAGGTTGCCCCAGCCAGCGCTGGTGGCATTGGCGGTGCCTACCACGTTGGGCGCAAACATCAAGGTGGTGTGGTATTGGGTAATGACGAACGATGCGCCGATGGCGCCAATCGCCAAGCGTGCCAGTAAGAAGGTCTCGAAACTGTCGGCAAGGCCAATTCCCATCACGGGAATGGAGCCCAGCATCAACAGGCCCGTATAGGTTTTGCGTGGGCCGATACGGTCGCAGAGTACACCGATCAGCAGCCGAACGATCACGGTGATCGCCACCGAGGCGATGATGGTATTGCCGATTTGGGTTTGCGTTAGCGCGAGATCCTCGCGCACCACGGCCATGAGTGGTGCGATACCGAACCAGCCAAAAAAGCAGATATGGAATGCAAACCAGGAGAGGTGAAAGGCCCGCATTTGCGGCGTCGAGAAATTGAGCAACCGGATACGGTTGGCTTTGTTGCGGATCTCCATGGGAGTGACCTCACAGCGTACGAACGAGTTTGTCGAGACGCAACGCGCAGGCGTTACGTGGTTACGGGAACATGCCTTCATCGTTGAAGGTCAGGTCCGACGCACTCGTACCCTGTTGGGCCTGGTCCACGCCTATCACCATGTAGAAAAAATAAGCAAATACTCCGCCATCACTCTTTTAAATCAGTGAAAACAGTTGGTTAAAGATTTTGCTTAGATAGGAGACTGCTTGGCAAATAGCAAAGACGGGGGAGAGTAGAGCACTTAACGCTCGTTTAGCGCACTCTGCTTGGGCAGCGTGCGCTAAGTTGGGGCAGTGGCTGGGCGTGAGCGCGCTTATTCGTGTAGGTAGACCGTATCGATATCGAGTGTGGACACCCTGCCAAGGGCATCGAAATGCGTGGCGAGCCAATGCTCGGCCGCCTCTCGGCCTTGCTCGAATAGGTGACAAAGGAAGGGCCATTCGGAGTTGAGCTTACTGGAAACCGATAGGTTATCCAGGGCTTGGTCGCCGCTAATGCGGTGAAAGAGGGCCTGTTGATAGCAGTTCTCGATACCTTGCTCTTCGAGAGCGTGCTTGAGTAGTGCGATCATACGTACCTCTTTGATCAGCGCAGCGTTGAAGGTGATCTCGTTGAGGCGGT
The DNA here is from genome assembly GCF_022348135.1 of Halomonas sp. McD50-4. Lineage (NCBI taxonomy): Bacteria > Pseudomonadati > Pseudomonadota > Gammaproteobacteria > Oceanospirillales > Halomonadaceae > Halomonas > Halomonas sp. McD50-4. Next base: position 153,937 of record NZ_JAKRFG010000002.1, read on the forward strand.
TCATGATCGCCGAGGCTGAGGTGGGAAGCTCTTCGCGACGAATCGGATTGATTTGCACCAGCAGGATGTCCCGCGCGCTGCACTCCTCCATGAGAGGGAACAGCGCCGGATTGCCCATGTAGCCTCCGTCCCAATACGCTTCGCCATCGATCTCCACCGCTTGAAACATGAACGGCAGGCAAGCGGAGGCCATGACGGCGTCGACACTCATCTCTTCGCGGCGAAAGACGCGCTGCTTGCCCGTGCGTACATTGGTAGCCGCGACGAAAAGCTTGAGCTGGTCGCACTGGCGTACGCGTTCGAAGTCGATATGAGCCGCCACGATATCCCGTAGCGGATTCAAATTGAGTGGGTTGAGTTGGTAAGGTGATACGAGGCGCGTCATCAAGTCCATGGCGATATAGCCCGGCGAGTGGTCGAGGCTCCAGTTGCCGGTCAGAATATCCAGAGGGGAGCGGCGAATGGGACTTGCCATGCCTGCGCGGCTAACGGCCTGCCAAAACTCCCGCAGTGCCTGACGCGCCGCTCGCTTTCCGCCTCGAGTCAAAGCATCAGCCATCACCACGCCGTTCATGGCGCCTGCGCTGGTGCCGCTGATGCCCTCGATCTCGATGCGATCATCTTCCAGAAGGCGGTCGATCACCCCCCAGGTATACGCGCCATGAGCACCTCCGCCCTGTAGCGCGAGGTCGAGCTTTTTTACCGGTGCCATCGTCATCCTTTCCGTCTTTGATGGAAGTGCCTTTAGCATGGCATAAAAGTCGCCGGACGGAAGAATGGGGAACTACCCCGCAGACTAGGGAGCGTCGGCCAACGGTGATGAACGGGTCTGGGGCAGCGGCTGGTCGTACACCGCATGCTCCATCAACCGGTCGAGCTGCTGGGCCAGCGTCACGCTGGCCTCTTCCATGAGCGCCAGCGAGGCCAGCTCGCCGGTCAGGTCCCCCTGTCGGGAATAGCGCAAGGCCTCTAGACCGCTCTCATGGAAACGGCGGTGAGCCACGGCCAGTGCACGGTAAGCATCGCTTTGCTGATAGCGGCGACTGTCACCTGCCAAGTACCAGCGACCCAGCGCGCAGTGGTGCTGATCCGTAAGAGGAACTTCTTGGGAAGCTGATAATAGTTGCTGATAAAGACGACTTTTCCACACGGCATGTTCCACTTTGGCCGCGTGTAGACAGGCCGTCGTAGTGCTGTGGTGGATCACCTTGTACATATGGCGTGCTTGGTCGGTGAGCTGTTCGATCACTTGTTCGGCGTCTTGCGCGGCGCGCGCCAAAGCGTTTGCGCTTTCGCGTTGATGGCCAAGGACCCGAGCATCCTCCTTCAGCATGGTAGCCGTTTGCTCGACCCATTGATCCAACTGGTGCGCCAACTGCTGGGTGCGCTCGGCCAGGTGCTGGATGTCGCTCACCACGGCGGTGAGGCCGCTGGGCGCTTCCTGAACGTGAACCGCTTCGAGTGCCGTGCTCATCGCCAAGGCTCGGGTATGACCAGCCATACGGGCGAGTTCGACGCTCATGCCGCGCAGCTCGTGAAGGGCCGTGTCGCTGGCGAGTGGCGCCGCGTAATGCGTATCGGCCTGCTGGTGCCTTTGACACTGCTGTTGAAGATGTTGAGACGCTTTTTCTGCGTCATGTAGCCGGGTAAACAGGTCGGTGAGCGTGGCGCGTTCACTGGCAAGCTGTTCGGCGTGCCGTTCGGCGCCCTCTTCTAGGGATGTGAGCATATCCGCGCCTTTGGACTGAAGCATACTCACCGACTCCAGGGGCGTCATTAAGCTAATCGTGCGGCAGCCCCGCGTGCTCTTGGCCACGGCCAATTGAGCGTGTAGCTCGGCGACTTGCTGCTCCAGGCGGCGGATCGTTTGATAGGGGTGCATAAAGGCAAACATTGACCGGTACCTTCAGTGATGACGCAATTTGTGATGTTTTGTCACAAAGTATTGCAGAAGGTTTTTATGTTTGCCTGTGAAGCGTGGCCTTAGCTGATGAAAATCAGCCTCTTGTCATCGCAAAAAAGGAGCATCGCCATACCACTCGCCTGCGCTATTTCATCTCGGCTAGGTGCATGGGCGTCGACGACTCACAGCGTAAAAACGCTGACGTGGCTAACCACTCTTCATCCGGATAGTAGGCGAAGACGTACTGGTCCTCTTTTAGACTGTCGATTAGCGGGTAAGTGATGTCCTCACGTACCGCCGGGCAGCCATGGCTTCGCCCTAGGCGACCGGTTTGGGTGATGAAATCGTGGCTTACGTAGTCCGCGCCATGAATGACGATCGCTCGCTCGAAGGCCAGATCGTTGACGTCAGGCTCCAGGCCATCCAAGCGTAGTGAATAGCCATTGCGGCCGTAGTAACTGTTCATGGTGCGAAACAGACCGATGCTGGATTGATGGCTATCGGGAACATTGGAAAACGCGTTGGCCACGGCATCGCCAGATCCTTGTCCATGGGACACTAATTCCTCGAACAGCAGCTGATGTTGGTGAAGATCGAACACCCACATGCGCGGCTCTGTGGATGGCAGCGAGTAATCGATGACGGCCAGCCGCTCTGCGGATGGATCGGCACAGCTCAATGCCTGGGCCGCTAACCTGAGGGCAGTTGGCGTGGCATTAGGCGCTAACTGCAGTAACTGATGATGAAGGGGGGATACCCCCGCAGCTGGGGCGGCGGCCACTTGAGAGAAAAAGCCAGCGGCTTGAAGAGGATAAGAAAACAGTACGATGGATAAAGAAAACAGTACATTCATCATGCGTGATCGAAAAAGCATGGGGCGTTATCCTGCTGAAGGAGTCAAAAGCGTAACGAGGTCGATACATCAAGAGTCAGCGTAAGCGGCTATGATAAAAAACGTGTATCAGAACGGGAACTACTGATACGACGGTAAGCAAAAAGAGTGAAGCCACATTACAACGCAGCATAGTAACGCAAGGAGAGGCGATGAACGACCACCAGCCACTAAGACGATGGGCGATAGGAGCGGCGCTCTGTCTGGCGCTGAGCGGCCCGATAATGGCCGATGCCAATGAGCCAGCCAGCGCCGCGTTGCAGCAAGCCCTCGCGCAGCATCTTCAACACCATGAAGGGTCGCTGCCCATCGCGTCGTTCTATGAACTGCGCGGTGGGCAGCCGGCGTGGCAAGAGCTTCAACGCGTTCAGTCGCTGGTCAGCGCGTTGAACACGTTGCCCGATGACGGGTTGACGCCCGACGACTATCAAGCCTCGTCGTTGCTGAGTGACTTCCAGCAAAGCCAGCAATTGGACGATCGTGCGAAGGCCAATTTCGACGTGCGAGCCACTCGGGCCCTGCTCTTGGCGTTGGATCATCTATCGATCGGTAAAGTGGATCCTAAACGCGTCGAGCCGAATTGGGATCTGCAGCGACCTGAGCGGCGTTATGCGCTGCCACGTGTAGTGCAAGCCGTCGAGGAGGGGAGGGTCGAGCAAGCGCTTTCACTGGCGAGGCCGAATATGGCGGCCTATGCCCAGCTTCGTGAAGCGTTGGTGCACTATCGTCGGCTGGCCGATAAGATGAGCGTGCCCTATTTACCAAGACGCGATGAGTCGCTGCGCCCCGGCGATATCGACGATGACGTGCAAACGCTTCGCCAGCGCTTGACGCTATGGGGCGAGCCCCACCTGCTGGCAGCAGATAGTAGCGCTTACCCCATGGTCGACGTGCAGGCGTCAGGAGCTGACCCTCGCAGCTTCGACCGAGAGTTAGCGCAAGCGGTCATGCGTTTTCAGCGACGCCACCAGTTGCAAGAAGATGGCGTAGTGGGAGAGCGCACACGGCTGGCACTGAACATGCCCGTCTCCGCACGAGTGAACCAACTGCGCATCAACCTGGAGCGCGCCCGCTGGATTCGCCCTTCGCTGGAGCGCACGCCCAACGTGTGGGTCGATATTGCAGGCTATCGCTTGCATTATACGCGCCCCAATGGCCAGCATTGGGATACCCGAGTGGTGGTGGGCTCGCCCAGTCGTGAAACGCCGATCATCCACTCCTCGATCAGCCACTTGACCGTCAACCCAAGCTGGACGATCCCCCCGACCATCATGCGGGAAGATGTGCTACCACGGATCCGCCAGGACGAGCAGTATCTGGCGCGGCAGAACATTCAGGTAGTGAGCCTATCCGGAGAAACGCTGGATGCGAGCACGATCGATTGGCAGCGTCCGGGAGGCGTGATGCTTCGCCAAGTGGCAGGGAGCAGCAATCCTCTGGGACGTGTCGTGGTGCGTTTTCCCAATAACGACATGATTTACTTGCACGATACCCCGGCAAGAGGGCTCTTTCAGCGTGAGCACAGGGCACTGAGCTCTGGCTGTGTGAGGGTTGAGGGGGTAACGGAATTTGCCCAGCTCCTACTGCAAGACAGCGGCAGCCGTTATCAGCTCGATACGCTGATCGCGAATGGCCGCAGCGATCAAAACGTGAACTTGCCTAACCGTATTCCGGTAGCGCTGCACTACCTGACTGCTTGGCCCAACGGGCAAGGCGACGTAGTGTTCAGAGAGGATATCTATCACCGCGATGCGGCGCTGCTCGCAGCGCTCGAAGCAGTGTAAGTCGCTCGTCATTCATCAGGACTGGTAGTGTCAAAAAAGCCGCCCCACGTCGTGTGGAGCGGCTCTTTTGTATCGCCGTGGAGAGTGCTTATTGGAGGCTTTCGTCGCTGTCGTTATCGCGCTCATAGTTAGCCACGCTGATGGTGCCGGTTTCGCCACTCTCCAGCGCGGCCAACATTGGCTCGGCTTGGCGTTGGAACGCGATAAGCGTATCGCCGCTTAGGCTAGTGTTCTCGGGCAGTTCGACCGTCATCGCGTTCACCGGCGTGTTATTGACGATGACTTCATAATGCAGGTGGGGGCCTGTGCTGCGGCCGGTATTACCGGACAACGCAATACGCTCGCCCATCGTGACGCGCTCGCCCTGGCTGACCAATGGTTGCGACAAGTGCAAATAGCGGGTGCGGTAGCCGTTGTCATGGCGCACGACAATGTAACGACCGGCAGCGTGGTGGTTGCCGACACGCTCGACACGACCATTCGCAGGCGCGGTAATGGGGGTACCAATGGGCATCGCAAAGTCGGTGCCGTTGTGCGGGCTCACTCGACCGGTGACCGGGTGTAGGCGGCGTGGGTTGAAGTTGGAGCTAAGACGATAATTACCTTCGAAAGGACGACGCGCAAAGGCCGGATCGAGGCTGCTGCCTTCGGGCGTATAAAAATTATCGTCGGTGGTATTGCGCACGACGGTCAGGTCCATACGCTCGCCGTCATACTTAACGGCCAGTACACGCGAATCAAGTGTCTCGCCATCGATCATGTCAGATTCGACCAAGACCTGAAACTGATCCCCCCGGCGGCTGTCACGACGGAAGTCCAGCTTTTTTTGCAAGATGCGCGTAAGCTCCGTGACGGAGCTGCTGCTCAAGCCGGTGGCTTGGGCTGAGCGAGCAAAGCTGCCCGTTACGCTACCGGCATAAAGGCGCTGTACGGGCTCACCCTGACGTTCGATAGCCGTAATGGCGAATTGGTCACTATCCCGCTCTAGTAGAACGCCTTCGCGCGTGTTCTTCATCATGCGCAGTGCCAGCAACCGGCCCGTTTCGTCCAACTGGTAGTCGAAGCTGTGACCTGCACGCCAATGCGTCAACATACGAGGATCGGGTAGGTCGTCCAGCAGGGCGAGCACTTCGCTGTACCCCAAGCCCAGCTCGTTTTGCGCTAACACGGCAAACGTCTCGCCAGGCTCGACGATATGTGTTTCCCACTCAGGAACGAACGGCTCTTCGGCTGCCAGCTCCAGTTCCAGGAACGACACATCGTCCTCGTAGAGTTCGACCCCATAATCCTCGTAAGAAGTGGCATCAGCGATTTCGACGGAGTCGTCGACATTGAGCATGCCGCTTGTAATCGTGCCTAACACGATCGCCATATGCAGCGCGCCATCATCCAACGGGCTGTCGCTCAGCGCGACCCGAGGATGCGCAGCGTGTGGGGCTGCATCACTTGCCATGGACGCTTCGGCACTGGGAATCACATCGAGATCGACGATCTCGGTGGCGGTGAGTTCACTCAAAGGGATGTGTTCGCGGGTCGCGTCGAGGGCGCGAGAAGCACGGTCGATCGCTTCTGCCACTGGCGTTCGCTCTTGACGAAGCGACGGGACGCCGGGGGCTGAGTCGCTAGGTAGCGGAACGAGCACGCTCTCCAGCGGTGTTTGAGGTTGATTCAGGTCATGATAGGTGGTGATGAGTTTTTGTGCGCCCAGCACGGTGACCATGGTGGCCACGGGTAACAGTAATAATTTGTGCGTGCGAGGCAGCGAATGGAGGATTCGCAACATGAGTAAATAGGCCGCCGAGTTCGTGAAATAAAAGTAACATGAAAGTAAGCAAACTCGGGAACCATACCCCAAGGGAAAGGGGGTGAATAGACTGTACATTCATACACAAAATATACTTCCGCTGAATAGCGCAAATATGAAGGGTTCTTATTCAGCCATGAACACCGTTTGCTAACAAAAGTAACCAAAAGGCCGCAGCTTTCTAAAGCCAACAAAACGGTGTATTCACCTTCACCATAGACGCAAATGAAGTCTTGTGACAGGGAAATATAACGTGCGTCTAAATAAACGAGCGTTTTGTGCCCATATCAGCATGTAAGCCCGCATTAATAACATCCATAACACCGGTTAACGATTCAAAAATGCAACGCCGCGTCAATCGTATGAGTGCAAGGCGTATCCAGCGGAGTTGCTAATAGTAATAGGGTAATTTTTTGTATTTTAATGTTTCATTGAGTTTCTTTGGGGCTTTTTGGGGACTATGACTCCGTGAGATGGAGCAGTGAGTCAACGAAATTCGCTAACAAACAAGTACTCACCATCATTTCCTGGCATTCTAGGATTGTTTTTCGAAGATGAAGCGGATGGTTTCGCTGTATGGCGTCGAGGAAATCGAAATGTCTCGGGTAACACTAGCGCAGTGGCAAATGCTGGCCGCCGTGGTGGATCATGGCGGCTTCGCAAGGGCGGCAGAGGCGATCCATAAAAGCCCCTCTACGCTGAATCATGCGGTGCATAAATTAGAAGAACAGTTGGGTATCCAGGTGCTCGAGCCCATCGGGCGGCAGGTGCGGCTGACCGAAGCGGGTGAGTTGCTGCTTCGACGGGCCCGGCAGCTGATCGAAAGCGCGGCGTCTCTGGAAGACGTCGCCTCGCGCTTGGCGGCGGGGCTTGAAGCAGAGATCGTCGTAGCGATCGATCAGATTTTTCCTGCAGCGGCGCAAGCCAAAGCACTGGAACGCTTTTCGGAAACCTATCCTCAGGTACGCGTGCAGCTCCACGAGAGCGTGCTGAACGGGGGGACCGAGATGCTCTACGATGGCCGTGCCGACTTAGTGGTCTCCGGTATCGAGGCCCAAGGGTTTTTGGGAGAGCCGCTGGTCAACATTCGTTTCGTGGCGGTAGCGCATCCGCGTCATCCCCTGCATCAACTTGGGCGCTCGCTGGATTTGCGTGATTTAGCCCAACATCGTCAGCTAGTGGTGCGCGATTCCGCGCTGCGTCAGTCCACCAATGCGGGATGGTTGAAAGCCGAGCAGCGCTGGACCGTCGGGCATGTGGGCACCTCATTGGACATGCTGCGACGCGGACTCGGTTTCGCTTGGATTCCGGAAACCCGTATTGCCGACGAACTGGCCAGCGGAGCCTTGAAGCCGCTGCCGCTCACTGCGGGAGGCGTTCGCGAGGTCCCTGTTCAGCTTATTTTTCGTGATCGTGATCGTGCGGGTCCAGCCGCCCATGCCATGGCGGCAGCGCTGAAGCGAGCAGTGAAAGAGGTATGCGAGCAACGTTCGATTCCCTCGAATGAACAGCCGTAAAACATCCGCTTGAGCCTTATCCCGTCGGGGGTATGCTGAACGGTATACACATCGAAAAACGTTCAATGCAGGAGATGCCCGATGGGACTGTTAGTCAACGGCGAATGGGTCGATCAGTGGTACGACACCAAAAAGCATGGCGGGGAGTTCGTTCGCGAATCCGCGCAGCTGCGCGATTGGGTGGGTAGCGACCAAGCCTCTGACGGGGATAGCTACCCGGCTCAAGCCGATCGCTACCACCTTTACGTATCGCTCGCGTGCCCCTGGGCGCACCGGGCGCTCATCATGCGTAAACTAAAAGGGCTGGAGTCGCTGATCGGCGCGTCCCACGTGAGTCCGCTGATGTTGGAAAACGGCTGGACCTATCATCAAGACGAAGGGTCAAGCGGTGACCCCATCAACCATGCTGAGTTTCACCATCAGCTCTATACCATGACAGACCCAACGTACACTGGCAGGGTCACTGTGCCGGTTTTATGGGACAAAAAGCGCGGCGCCATCGTCAATAACGAATCAGCCGATCTGTTGCGCATGTTCAACCGCGCCTTCGATGAATTGACTGGCAATGACTTGGACTTCTATCCAGACGATTTGCGCAGCGTCATCGATGACGTGAACGATGATGTGTACGACCACATCAATAATGGGGTGTACAAATCCGGTTTTGCCACGGATCAGCAGGTCTATGAGAAGCACGTGACGGCGCTGTTCGATGCGCTAGACCGCATGGAGAAGCGGCTCGGAGAGCAACGCTATCTGGCGGGTGAGTGGCTGACCGAAGCGGATATTCGTCTCTTCACTACGCTGATTCGCTTCGATGCGGTCTACTTTGGCCACTTCAAGTGCAATTTCAAACGCATTGATGACTACCCCAATCTCTCGAATTACGTACGCGAGCTTTATCAGTGGCCTGGAGTGGCCGAGACGGTCAACATGGATCACATCAAGCGTCACTACTATTATAGTCACGATACGATCAATCCTACCCGTATCGTACCTGCTGGGCCGCTGTTGGACTTTACTCGTTCTCATGACCGTGAGCGTTTGCCAGGCCAGGGAATACGTCGCCACTCATCCTGACCCCGTGCTTCAAATGTAAAAAGGCCATCCGCATGGATGGCCTTTGACTTTGTCACAGCAGGACGAATTTAGAACCTATTACTCGTCGTTCACGGCTTCACGAGTCGTCTGCCAGGCGCTCTGGGCGCCTTCTTTAGTGGTTTGCCACGCATCCCGCGCATTGGCTTTGGTCTGTTCCCACCAATCACGATCATACGTTGGGAAGGATTCTACCTCTTCTGACGTGGCTTCAAGCATGATGCGGTGTTCGGTTTCACCATCGCTTTCAGTGTGCGTCTCGAGCGTGAAATTGTCCGTGTCGACGACGATTTCACGGCCACCTAAGCCCAATACCGCACCGCTCTCGATGACAAGTGCAGAAATTCGCATCTCTTCATCGAACAGAATATCGTCGACTTCCCCGATTTCTTCGCCAGAACCATTGGCAAAGAAGACGTCTGCATCGAGGATGTCTTCAGCGGAGTACATACCCTGAGGCTCGGTTTGGGCGTGAACACCAAACGCCATGCCGCTTAAGAGGGCCGTTGTGATGGCAGTCGTTAGAATGGATTTACGCATAGCTTCTCTCCATGTGGCTATCGGTAGGTAGCGTCATGCTACTCTTGGTGAATTCGATATTAAGACCTTTAGTGAAAGGTCGTCGTACGACAGAGTTTAGAGACCGTTGGCCCAATCATCCGCGCGGCGCTCAGCTTCTTCACGCTCCAAACCGTATTTTTGCTGAAGCTTACCGACCAATTGATCCTTTTTACCGCCGATCTGATCCAGCTCGTCGTCAGTGATCTCACCCCAACTCGCGCGGGCTTTACCTTTCACTTCTGTCCATCTGCCTTCGATTTGATCCCAGTTCATGTTTATCACTCCTTGAAGTTCGTGAACGTCATCAGGCATTTCTCAGGTTAGACGACATATGCACATGTGCAAGCTCGGGTATTGATATGGGTTAAAACAAAAAGGCTGGTCAGAACCCGTGGGGGGTGTTAGGATGCGCGCTCCTCGCATGTGTTGACCCCTCCATCACGACGATAAACGTTCATCACTGACGCTGAGTAGTACGTGCCACGCCAGTCGAAACGTTTGCGGGAACATCTCACTGACTGCAGATGTTCATTGCTGTGAAGATGGCGCGCCTCCAGTATTTCACCAAACGGGTGAAATCGGCGCAGAAGGTCGCCACAGCGGTTGGCCCGCAAATGCGGTGTTGCCAGCCGAATGCCAGGTGCGACCGGCGTCTCCGACTCCACTGATGACGATATCCGCGATGCGGAGCCTTGTTCTTTTGCAGCGTACTGTTACGCGCTGCATGAAAACAGAGTCAGAGACGCTTACGATGTTTTTTGCCGGTTCTTCCGGCCTACCAAGGTGTGATTAATGACCTCGACTTCTGTCGCCTCGCCGAGCTTCGGCGATCTGGCTCTATTGCCTGCCGTTCTGTCTGCTGTTGAAGCACAGGGCTATGAAACTCCTTCACCCATCCAGGCGCAGACCATTCCTGCGTTGCTGGAAGGTCGCGATATGCTGGGCCAAGCGCAAACGGGTACCGGCAAAACTGCTGCTTTCGCACTACCGCTGCTGTCGCGTCTCGACATGCAGCGTCGCGAGCCCCAGGTACTGGTGCTTGCGCCGACCCGCGAACTGGCTCAACAGGTCGCCGTCTCTTTTAGCCGTTATGGCCAAAACCTTCAGGGGTTGGAAGTGGCTACCCTCTGCGGTGGTCAAGAGTACCGTGAACAGCTAGGTGCGTTGAAGCGTGGCGCACAAGTGGTCGTTGGCACACCGGGCCGAGTGATCGACCACTTGGATCGCGGCAGCCTGAAATTGGACGGTCTCTCCGCACTGGTACTGGACGAAGCCGACGAAATGCTGCGCATGGGCTTTATCGACGACGTCAAACGCGTGGTTGCCGATACCCCGAAAGATGCCCAGCGTGTCTTCTTCTCGGCCACGCTGCCGACGGAAATCGAGCGCATCGTCAACCGTTATTTGGTCAACCCGGTGAAGGTGGCGATCGAGTCGCGCACGACCACAGGTGAAAACATCGAGCAGCGCCTCGTGCGTGTCGACGGTGGTGCCAAGCTGGAAGCGCTGTCGCGTATTCTCGAAGTCGAGCCGGTCGATGCCGCTATCGTCTTCGTGCGCACCCGTGCGGCCTGTACCACGCTGGTCGAGCAGTTGACCGCTCGTGGCGTCAACGCCGCTGGCCTATCGGGTGATCTGGATCAGAGCCTGCGCGAGCGCACCATTACCCGCTTGAAGCGTGGCAAGGTCGACGTGCTGATCGCGACCGATGTGGCGGCCCGTGGCCTCGACGTTCCGCGTATCACCCACGTGATCAACTACGACCTACCGCAAGATGCAGAAGCCTACACCCACCGTATCGGTCGTACCGGGCGTGCGGGCCGTAGCGGCATCGCGATTACGTTCGCGGGTTTCCGTGAAGGCCGCAAAGTGGGCTGGATGGAGCAGGCCACCGGTCAGAAAATGACCGAAATGCCGCTACCTGACGAAGCCGCTATCCGCGCTCACCGTGACGACGTATTCCATCACCGCGTGGTGGCTGCACTGACCAAAGGCGCTGAAGAGCAGCGCGCCCTGGTCGAGCGTCTGGTGGAAGAGGGGCATGACGCCGTTGAGCTGGCCTGCGCGTTTGCCGCCATGGCCCGTGCCGACGAAGCGCCGATCGGTCGTCTTCAGGCACCGCGCAAAGAGCGTGCCCCGCGCGATGGCGCACCGGGCAAGCCGGGTGGTGCCCGCCGCGAGCGCTCCAGTGCGCCCAGCGAAGGCATGACCCGCTACCGCGTCTCGGTAGGCCATAAAGACGGCGTGAAGCCGGGCCAACTGGTCGGCGCGCTGGCGAACGAAGGTGGTATCGAAGGCGCACGCATCGGCCGTATCGATATCCGTAACGCCTTCTCCGTGGTCGAGCTGCCCAGCGGGTTGCCCTCCACGATTCTGGCGAAAATGGCCCGCGCCCGTGTGGCCGGTCGCCCGCTGGAAATCAGCGAAGACCGTGCGCCGGAACGCGCCCCGCGCCGTCGTCGTGACGATGGCGATGCCCCGGTTCGCCGTCGCGAACGCGCATAACTCATTGCTAGGCGCTGGTTAGCGCCTAACCGATGAGTCACATCCCCCTATGCCACTGGCCCCGTGCCTGCTGGCGTAGGGGGATTTTTTTTGGCTACGCTAAACGTTCATTACCTCGATACAAGGAGCCTGCATGGACGCTGCGCTACACGAATGGAACCTGTCACCCAAACAGGCGATTGCCCTTCAGTCACAGCTCGCCCAACGGTTGGAGAGCCGTGATCGCATCGATCCGGTGAGGTATATCGCGGGGGTGGATATTGGCTTCGAGGAGGAGGGCGCGGTAACGCGGGCGGCGGTGGTCGTATTGAAGTGGTCACCTGAGGCGGCTCCTCAGTTGCCCGTGGTCGAGCAGGTGGTGCATCGCGAACCTACCCGCATGCCCTATATTCCCGGCTTGCTCTCCTTTCGGGAGATTCCTGCCGCGCTAGGCGCATTTGCCAAGCTCGAAACGCGGCCACAGCTGGTTATGGTCGATGGCCAAGGCATTGCCCATCCAAGGCGACTGGGCGTAGCAGCACACTTGGGGCTGTGGCTCGATCTGCCTACCATCGGTATCGCCAAGTCACGCTTAACCGGCACGCATGGCGCGGTAGGCGACGCGCGGGGTGATTGGGTGCCGCTGATGGCGGATCAAGAGGTGATCGGGGCCGTGCTGCGCTCGCGGGAAAACGTCAAGCCGGTGTTCGTCTCGCCGGGGCATCGGCTCACGCTGGAAACGTCGCTCGAGTGGGTGTTGCGATGCCTGGGACGCACCAAGCTGCCCGAGCCGACCCGGTTGGCCGATCGGCTGGCGTCACGGAGGGACCACAAAGCGAGCCAAAGGCGGCTGCTTTAGATAAAGCCGAGAAAGCGCTGCAGCAGGCTGGTGGCGTCTGGCGTTTCGCGAATGTCGTCCAGCAGTCGATCAGGGTCGTCGCCCTGGTCGCGTAGGGCGGCGCGTTGGCGCTCGATATAGGCGCGCATCACCGGGGAAGAGAACTCAGGGTGAAACTGCACGCTCCATTGGCGCGGCCCGTAACGCAGCGCTTGATGAGCGTCGTGACAGTTGTGGGCCAAAATCGTGGCGCCATGGGGAAGCTGCATTACCGACTGGGCATGGGTGAGGTGCGCGGGAAAGTGCTCGGGTAGTTGGCGAAAGAGTGGGTCTTGCTGGCCTGCTTGGGTCAATCGCACCGTGCGCGTGCCCGATTCTCGCCCGGCAGGGTGGTAGTCGCTGATGCCGCCAAAGGCCGCTGCCATGAGCTGATGTCCGTAACAAACGCCCAGCAGCGGCAGGTCATCGGCAAGGGCTTGCTGCAGCCACGGCTTGAGCGCCTCGCTCCAGGAGGGTTGCTCGCTTACCATGCTATGCGAACCGGTGATCACGGCGCCGACGATGTCGTCGGGTGGGGTCGACGTCAACCGCGCATCCCATACCTCGAGCGTGACTCCCGAAGGAAGCGCCTCGTTCAATCGGCGTGTGAACAGCTGCTCGAAATCACCGTGTTGGTCGACCACTTCAGGGAAGGCATCCCCGGTTTTGATGATGACTAAAGAGGCCATGGCATTCTCGTTATCGTATCGCGGCAGTGGAAAGATAGCCGAATCGGGTGATTCCGCTGTAAGCTAAAACGTCTTCCTCGACCACCGTTTTACCATACATTAGGAGCTGTAGATGCAACAGATTACCCGCGCGGGTGCGCCGATGGACGTTGCGGGCACGCTGCCTGCCGTAGGTCAAGCTGCCCCCGAGATGACGCTGACTAACACCGACCTCGAAGATGTCACCCTGGAGACCTATCAGGGCAAGCGTAAGGTGCTAAACATCATCCCCAGTGTCGATACCCCTACCTGCGCGATGTCCACTCGGCGTTTCAACGAGCTGGCCTCCCAGTTGGAGAATACCATCGTTCTCGTCGTATCCGCAGACCTGCCGTTTGCCGCCAAACGCTTTTGTGGCGCCGAAGGATTGGATGAGGTCGAAACGCTCTCCACCTTTCGTCATCGCGAATTTCAAAAGGCCTGGGGCGTGGCGCTTTGCAATAGCGCCATGGAAGGACTGTGCGCGCGGGCCGTGGTCGTGCTGGATACGGACAACCGTGTGCTGCATAGCGAGCTAGTGAGCGAACTGAAAAACGAACCGGATTACGACGCGGCGCTGGCAGCGCTCAAGCGCTAGCCCGTTCGCGGCTCTGTTTGGCGGCCGTCACCAGCGCGCTAATGAGGCGCTGCTGGGGACGGTTGAAAATCAGCCACTCCGGGTGCCACTGCACGCCGATCAGAAAGTCGTGGTCCTCTGATTCGATCCCTTGGACCAATCCGTCGCGATCCCGTGCAACGATCTGGATGCCTTTTCCCGCGCGGTTGACGGCCTGGTGATGCAGGCTGTTCACCCGACACCAAGTAACGCCCAGCAGTTGATACAGTTGGCTGCCGCCGACGATATCGACCGTTTTACGGGGCAGCACGGTACGCCGCCGCTTCAAACCTTCATGGGTGGTATAGATATCCGGATCCAGCGTGCCGCCTAGGTGCACGTTGATCAACTGCGCCCCACGACAAATGCCGAGTACCGGCGTGTTTTGCGGGATGAAGCGGTTGAGCAGGCTCAGCTCCAGCTCGTCTCGGGCGGGGTCCAAACGCACGTCGAGCTGAACTTCGCCGCCGTATAGGTGCGCTTGAATGTCGTCGCCACCGCCAATGATCAAACCGTCCAGGTGGTCTGGGAGAGCCCGAGAGGGCGACAGGCGAAGCGGCTTGCCGCCATGTCGCCAGACGGCAAACCAGTCAAAGCACCAGGCAAGTTGGCTTTTACGATCCGAGGTGGTGATTCCGATCAGCGGTCGAGGCATGCGGTGAGCGTCTCTTATTGCTGTGATGAATGAAGGCAGGGGAGAGTCATGAGGCGCCAAACGGCCTCGATAGCGCTGCCTTCAAGCGTTCCCACCAAGGCTTGCCATGCTCGGCAATGTATTCATCGCAGCGCGCTCGCAGCACGTCATCGTTGGCGGCTAGCTTCTCGACTTCGACCCAGCGGTTCCACTCCAGTACCGATCCCCAGCCTGGCTGTGAGAGCTGGGCATTGGGCAGGCGATAGTGGAAGGTCGGGCGCGGCTTGGTCAACTCGCCATGCAGCAGCGGGTGCGGGTGGTTGGGACGCAGATACGCAAACAGCGGGAGCAGATCCAGCTCTCGGTTGCGGGTGGGGTTGTGGTCCAGGTAGTCCTCGATGAAAGTATCCAGGTCCGGCTGGTAGCGGGCGTCCAGCACCTTCAGCGCATACTCTTTATGAAACGGGTTGGCGTGGGGCAGCATTTCCCGAGTGATATCGACTTTGATCTCTTCGCGTAGCCAGCTGGCCAGCAGCAGATAAGCGCGCATCATGGCGAGCAGATAATCCACCTCATCGCTCTCCACCTCGGGATTGAGATGCAGGCCAAAGCCATAGAGCAGGCTGGCATCGGTGCCTTTGGCACCTTTTTCTCGCAGCGTTTCGAAGAGCGTATCCAGCGTTTCCAGCTCGTCCCATGGAATGGGTGGGCAGACGATTTCGGTGGGCACCAAGCCGGTCACCATGTCGCCAATCAGTTCTCGGGTTTTTTGATGGAACTCGACCCGACGCTGATGCTGTTGACGTGCCCACTCGCTATCGCTTTCGTGATGCTCTTCCAGCAGGGCTTTATCGGGGTGGGCATATTGGGTGTCCAGCTCGATAC
This sequence comes from Halomonas sp. McD50-4, assembly GCF_022348135.1. NCBI lineage: Bacteria > Pseudomonadati > Pseudomonadota > Gammaproteobacteria > Oceanospirillales > Halomonadaceae > Halomonas > Halomonas sp. McD50-4. The sequence goes on from NZ_JAKRFG010000002.1 coordinate 169,699, forward strand.
CGAACTCTCCCCAACGGGTGCCTTCCACCTGTAGCCGATGAGGGCTGACCACGTTAAGCTCCCCACCAAACAGCATGCGCACCAGCTCGGCGGTCTCGCGTGGCGGTAAACCAGCGAATTCGATTTCGACGCCGACACGGCGCCGCTGGCCATCTTTATTGTCGCGTTTGGGTGGGGCTTGCAGCGTCATCTCGGTATCCTTGAGGTGAACGTTTGTAGCGTCAGCCTATCATAATCACGCGTCGAGGCTGAGCGCCATCCGCGTGTTCAATGTTAATCACCGGCTCCCTTGGCCGGTCTATGTCGGGAGCAATGCGTGCGACAGCACTGGATAACCAAGATCATCGTCGGCATCTTACTCAGCCTGCTGCTCGGTTCTGCGGCGTCTGCGCAAAGTGTCTCGCTGCCCAACCTGACCGGCAGTGAGTCGTCGGAGCAGGCGGAGGTGAGCAACGAGGAGTTTCAGAGCTCGCTGAGCGATGTGATCTCGATGCTCGAAAACGAGGAGCAGCGCACCGCACTACTGGACTCGCTGCGCGAGCTGCAGGTGAGCACCGAGGCCGCCGAGGAGGATGGCGTCGTTCGCCAGGGGTTGTTAGGCGCGCTGGCCGACACGTTGACCGACATTGGCGAGCAGGCTCAGGCGGGCGACTCGCCCATCGATGAGTGGTCTCGCCAGCTCGTGCAGGGTGTCGAGGACTTACGCGCCCTGAACGATGATGCAGATCAAGGAGAAGCCATTCGCGCGATAGCCGACGGCGCGGTGTTGGCCTTCGTGTGGAGCGCGTTATTGGTCGTCATGATCGCCTTTGGTCGCTTGATCGCCACGCGACGTCACTGGCCGCTGGACCTGCCAAGGGACCCCAAAGCGTGGCTGTTGGCAGTGCATTTTTTGCGTCGAATGCTGCCCTGGACGCTGGCCTTCGCCATTACCCTCGGTATCGGGCAAATTCTCCCCTATAGCCCCGGGCGGGCAGTGGTATTGGTGGTGGCGTACATCTGCCTATGTGGTCGGGCGCTCTCGGTGGTTTTCGAGACCGTCATTGCCTTCTTTAGCCGTGGGCACCGCTTCCCGGCAGTGCAGGTGTTACAGCACAAAGCGCTACGCGGTCTGTTCGTCATCGGCGCGCTGATTGCCTTGGGCGATGCGGTGAACTCCACGCGGCTGGTGGAGTTGCTGGGGGCAGAGCTCTCCAGCCTCGTATCGGTATTGGCGAACATGCTGGCAGCGCTCTTGTCGGCTCGTTTCATCTTCAAATTTCAGCGGCCGATCCGTCATCTGATTTGTAACCGACCCTACAAACAGCGACGCGATGCCAGCACCGCCGTCGAGATGGTACGGGCGCTTGGCGGGCTATGGCATATTCCGGCATTGCTGATGGTGGGCGGCTCGCTGCTGGCGATTTTCATTACCGTGGGGGATGTGGGGACGGCCCTGGCGCGCTCGATTGTCTCTGCCAGTTTACTGGTGCTGACGCTAGTCGTGACCGGGCTGCTGCGCCGCCAAGCCGAGCGGCTCAACAAGCGCCGCCATCGCCGCCGCTTCAGCCAGTACCGCAAGCGTTTGGAACGTTTCGGGTTCGTGCTGGCACATATTTGCGCGTGGATGGTGTTCGCCGAGCTCTCCATGCAAGTGTGGGGCGGTTCGCTGTTTGGTTTAGGCCAGCAGGCGGTGGCCAGCGCCCGCATCGGGCAAGCACTGGTGAGCCTTGGGGCAACGATCTTACTGGCGTGGTTGGTATGGATCTTTGCCGATACGGCCATTCAGCGGGCGCTGACCTCGTCGGCCCGCTCACGCGGGCGGCGGGTAAATCAAGCCCGTGCACAAACCATCACGCCGATGATTCGCAACGTCATTTTCGTAGCGATTCTCATCATCGCGGTGATCGCAGGGCTAGCCAATCTTGGGGTAAACGTCACGCCGCTGCTGGCCGGTGCCGGTGTGATCGGTCTGGCCATCGGTTTTGGTGCGCAAACCCTGGTGCAGGATTTGATCACCGGTATCTTCATACTGATCGAAGACTCGTTGGCGGTGGACGACTTCGTGCAGATCAACGGGCATATGGGCACGGTAGAAGGTCTGACGCTGCGCACCGTGCGGCTGCGAGACCTGGATGGCGTGGTGCACATCATCACCTTTAGCCGCATCGAATCGATCCACAATATGTCTCGCCAGTTCGGTATTGCGCTGATGCGTATTCGCATTCCTTACGATATGAAAATCGACGATGCGATTACTCTGATGCAGGAGACCGCCCAGGAGCTGCGCAAGGACCCGATGATGCGTCACTACATCTGGTCGCCGCTAGAGATGCAGGGCGTGCAGGGCTTCGAAGAGGGCTGCCCCATCCTGCGGATGCGTTTTCGCACCGCACCGGAAATGCAGTGGGATGTCTCTCGTGCCTTCAATCTGCTGCTGAAGCAGCGCATGGAAGCGCAAGAGATCGACCTGGGCGTGCCGCGTTTGAGTGTCAGCATGGAGGCACGCTCCGAGTCGCGTATGGAAGACGCCTCCGGCACCGACCTAAGCCTGGAGCGAGGGGAGGAGAGTGCTTCCTCTTCGGCAGACGAGGCGCACAAAAAGCCGACGCCCCCGAAACCCGCACCACGCCCCACTCAGGCGGAAATCCGCCAAGACGAGCGGGAGCGCCACGGCACGTCAGCCCAAGCCAAGCCCCATGCTCAGGGCAAACCCCAGAGCGAGTCCTATACTCGCCCCCACGGTGAAAACGGCGATGAGTAGCCATGGCCCGCGCAGGCGGCGCCAGCGGTTGTAGAGCGAGACCGCATGGCTGACGCGATCGACCAGTTCATCGTGGCGAGAGATTGCATGATCCGGCGGTAAAGAGAAGTCGTTGGCCACGTCGCCCTGCCAATGGGCACCGTGGGTCAGGCCTAGGCGAGCGCGCAGGCGGCCAATGTCGCTCAGCGTATGGTGCAGGGTGTCGTAGGTTTGCCGGTGAGGCGGCACGGCGAGCACGGACGTGGCATCCTGGCGTAGCGCGCTATTGGGGCAGCGGTCCACGGCACTCTTGATCTGCTGGTCGTTGGCCTCTGGTGTCAGGGCGAGGCGTTGGTACAGGTCGCGCATAATCCAGGAAGTCTCTTTCCAAGCGTAGTGATTAGTAGGTTTGCATCAAATAATCATAGGCATTTTTGATGCGTTGAAAACGCGCCGACGCTAGAGCGACCTGGTGCTCGCTCTCGGAGTAGAAGCGATCTGGGTGGTGAAGCTGGGCCATGCGGCGATAGGCGCGGCGTACATCGGTTTTGCTCGCCCCTGGCGTCAGCCCCAGGACGGCGAGGGCGCGAGTGGTGCGATCGGGAGGCGGTGGGCTGCTACGTTGCTGGCGTCGTCGTGACTCCTCTTGCCGCGCCTGCTCCTGGCGTGCTCGCTCTTGGCGTGCCTGCTCCTGACGCGCTTGTTCGGCTCGGGCCTGTTCGGCGCTGGACTGTTCCGCCCGCGCTTTGGCGCGGCGGGCGTCCTCTTTCTGCTGCTTTTTTTCCTGCTGCTTATCGGCTTTGGCCCGCTGCTGCTGTTCTTGCTCGGCCTGCGATGCCTTGGCGCGTTGTGCAGCCTCGGCTTCTTCCCGCGCTTTGCGGGCATAGTAGTCCGGGTCGTGAGCTTGCCAGTAGGCGTCGCGGCTCGGGTCTTCCGGCTGGCGCAGCGGCTGGCCGGTCAGCTCTTGGAACAGCGTACCCAGGGTCGTGGGCGTCACGTTTAACAAATCGGCTAAAAACCGCAGAATGTAATGATTAGCCAACGAAATATCGCCGTCGTCCGTGGCCACGGTAATCGCTTGGTGCATCACACTCAGGCTACGCTCTTTAGAACACTCTTTGCGTACCACCTCGGCGGCCAGCTGAATGGCGTGCAGGTCTTGGCTGTGGGCAATACTCATCACCGGCCCCAGTTCGTGTCCGTGGCGAAACTGCGATGTCACCTGGGCCAAGCGGCGACGCCGTTGGCCTTCCGAGACGTGCTGGCGGTGCACCAGCACCCAGCCCAGCAGTAGTAGTGTGGCCGTATCCACTTGGCTGCGGCTTTTGAGCAGCAGCAGCTCAAAGGGTGAAAAACGGGCGATGGACATTCCCTAGCTCCAAGGCGAAGTAGTAAACCGTAGCCTCTGTTTAGCAGACCACTATGGCGAGCTCACCATGGTATATCATCGTGTTTGGCAATGAAGTAGGAGATTCGTGAGGTGATCAACGTTGAGCGTAAAAATAGCTTCCAACTGCGCCTATCGCGGCGGCTAAAAGAAGAAACCTCGCATACGCTCGATGTGTATTTGTTCGTGCCCAAAGAGCTTGGGTTGAGCACTCACGTCATTTCCGAAGAGGCATTTTATCATGGTGCGATCAGTGTCTCGCGCACCTACTACAGCGACGAGTATCACTTGCCGCTGGTGCATAGTCGATTGGCTAGCCGTAACCAGTTGGGCAGCGACTCTTACCGCTTGAGCCTCAGCCTTTACGCCTATCAATACGTGGGGGCCTTGGAGCGCACCACCCAAGCCTTGCTGGCTGACGCCCGTAAGCTGCGTCGCGAGCCAACCGATGAGCCAGACGCCTGGGATGAGAAGGCCAACGCACTGAGCGAACGGCTCGCGGAAATGAGTGACCTGAGTGACGGCATTCTCAAACGCCTGCGGCGCAACCCGCCCAGCGACGATCGTCTTTATAAATACTTTGCCAATATCGACAACTACCTCTCCTGGTTCACCGAGCAGCAGCTGTTGGCGCTGATCGCGCACATGCCCAGGGGAGGGCGATTTAGCGACATCAAACGGCGCTTCTTGACGGTTTGTCAGCGCGAAGGGGAGTATCGTCAGGCGCAGGAGTACAACGCTGAGCGAGTGGTGGAAGACCCCACTCGCATGTCGAATAAAATGCGTTTATTGCGACGTCTCATCGAGCACCCCATCACCCTGAAACAGCGTGCTTTGGAGCTGGGTAATGGCGAGCAGAAAGCAGTGAAAGCCCTGGCAACAGCGGTGGTGATGGCATTCGTTTCGTTGGGCGTGCTGCAACTGCGCAGTGCCCTGGGCGATATCACCGCCCTGTTCGTACTGGCCATGGCGCTGCTCTATGCGTTGCGGGAAGTGTTCAAAGACGATCTGCGCAACACGCTATGGCGCTGGCTGCGCCGTGGTCGCCCCAAATGGCGTCGCCAGTACATCGACCCTACCCGCAATGCCTTGGTGGGGCGGCAGCTCGAATGGTTCGACTACAAGCGCTACGCCGCACTGGATCCTGACATTCAACGGATGCGGCGACGCACCGTCGCCCAGCGTGATGAAGTGGTGATGCACTACCGCTCCAGCTCACGTATGTCGCCGACGCGTTTTTTGAGCGGCTACGAGCATACCCGGGAAACCCTGACCATCGACCTTTCCATGTTGACCCGCCTGATGAGTAAAGATAATCACGCCATCTACCGCCTCAAAGAGGGGCAGGCCGTGCGGGAGAGCGTCGAGCGTCGCCATCTGTTCAATCTGGTGATACGCGAGACCGGCAGTGAAGATGCCCCCTATCTGGCCCGTTGGAAAGTCGTGGTCAGCCGCTCGGGGATCGTGGATGTCGAGCGGGTCGCCGAAAACCGCGACGACGACTAGCCTGCATGCTTTTCCAGTAAATGCGACTAAAAGCGAACGAGTAAACGTTTACTCTTGTAACGTAAACGTTTACTTTTTGCCCATGCGCTGGTCGCAGCGGCCAGCAAGGTGGTTTAACGAACACGCTTGGGAGAGAGTGATGACACTCCGAGTCACCGTATGGGGCGAAAACGTCCACGAGCAAACCAACGAGGTGGTTGCGCGCATGTACCCCACCGGCATGCATCAGTGCATTGCCGATGGGTTGAACGAAGCGGAAGCGCTAACAGCCACGGCGGTCACGTTGCAAGACCCCGCACAGGGGCTCAGCGAAGAGACGCTGGAAAATACCGACGTGCTGCTGTGGTGGGGCCATGCCGCCCACGGCGACGTACTGGAAGATACCGTCGATCGCGTGCAAACGCGCGTGCTGCAGGGCATGGGCTTGATCGTGCTGCACTCCGGCCACTACTCGAAAATCTTCAAACGCTTGATGGGCACTACCTGTTCGCTGAAATGGCGGGAAGCCGGCGAGCGTGAGCGGCTCTGGGTAGTCAATCCGGGTCACCCCATCGTGCAAGGGCTCGGCGATTACATCGAACTGCCCCATACCGAAATGTACGGCGAACCCTTTGCGGTGCCCAACCCGGACGAGGTGATTTTCATCAGTGCCTTCGAAGGCGGCGAAGTGTTCCGCTCCGGCCTGACCTATAAGCGCGGCAACGGCAAGATTTTCTACTTCCGCCCCGGCCACGAAACCTACCCGATCTACTACGACGAGCAGGTCAAGCGGGTGCTCAAGAACGCCGTGGTCTGGGCGCAGCCGGAAGGCTCGCGGTGGATCGACAGCTGCCCCAACGTGCCCGCCGACCAGGCGCCCAACCCGGTCGAGATCAAAGGCGAAAGCCTGCACAAACCCGGTGAGGAGGGCTTCAAATGATCCGTATCGCCATCATTGGCGCGGGCAGCATGGCGGGCGAACACGCCAAGCACTACGGCCGACTCGAGGGCGTGGAAGTGGTCGCCGTTTGTGACCGTGATGTGCCCAAAGCCCAGGCGTTTGCCGAGCGTCACGGCATTGCCGATGTGTATCAAGAGCTGGACACCATGCTCGCCCGCGACGATATCCACGCGGTGAGCAACGTCACCCCCGATGGCGTGCACAAGTCCACGTCGCTGGCCGCCATTGCCGCAGGCAAACACATTCTGTGTGAAAAGCCTTTAGCCACCAACGCGGACGATGCCCATGAGATGGCCGCCGCCGCACAGGCCGCCAACGTCATCAATATGGTCAACCTGAGCTATCGAGACGCCCCTGCCATTCAGCACGCCCGAGCACTGATTACCGGCGGCGCCATTGGTACCGTACGCCATGTGGACGCCAGCTATCGCCAAAGCTGGCTGGTGAGCAACGCCTGGGGCCGCTGGGACCAGGAGAGCCAGTGGCTGTGGCGGCTCTCGGAAGCCCACGGCAGCAAAGGCGTGCTGGGCGATGTGGGCGTGCATATCGTCGATTTCGCCAGCTTTCCGGTGGGCGATATCACCCGCGTCAACTGCGAGCTGACCTGCTTCGACAAAGCGCCGGATAACCGTATTGGCGACTACGTGCTGGACGCCAACGATACTGCGCTGATGCGCGTGCGTTTTGCCAATGGGGCCATGGGCACGATTCAAGCGACCCGCTGGGCCACCGGCCACCACAACTCGCTCACGCTGAGCGTTCACGGTGATAAAGGGGCGATTCGTGTGGACCTTGACGCGTCCAAAGACGACGTACAGGTGTGCCTGAACGATGACGTGCATCCTGCCCGGTGGAGCACCGTCAAAGCGCCGCCCACGCCCAGCATTTACCAGCGCTTCATCGACAGCATCCGCACCGGAGAGAACGACCAGCCCGACTTTGCCCGCGGCGCGGCCATTCAAACCGTGCTGGACGCCTGTTTCGTTTCCAGCCTGGAGGATCGCAGCCTGGCGATAGCTAGCTAGGCCGTGTCATGCCCACGCATCCATAGCGTCAGATACCCAATAACAAGATGAGGACTTCACGATGCGCCAACCACTGAAAACACCGCTGCTACTCATGGCGCTGCTGCCCACGGCGCTGCCGGCGATGGCCGCCGAGATCACCGTCGCCTGCGGCGACGGTGGGGCCGCCGATTTCTGCCCCGAACTCTCCCAGCGCTGGGCCGAGGCCAACGGCCACCAGGTCAACATCGTCACCACACCTGCGTCGCCCACCGAAAAACTCTCGCTCTATCAACAGCTGCTGGGCAGCCAGTCGGAAGATGTCGATGTGCTGATGGTGGATATCGTCTGGCCGGGGCTGCTGGCAGAGCACTTGCTGGATCTGAACGAGTATCTTCCTGCATCCGCCACCGAGGGTTTCATTCCTTCGCTGATGGAGAACAATACCGTGCAGGGCAAACTGGTCGCGCTGCCGTGGTTCACCGATGCGGGGCTGCTTTACTACCGCCACGATCTTCTGGACAAGTACGACGCGGAGGTGCCGCATACGTGGCAGGCGATGACCGATACCGCCCGGCGTATTCAAAACGCCGAGCGCGAAGCGGGCAACGAGCGGATGCATGGCTTCGTCTTTCAGGGGCGCGCCTACGAAGGACTGACCACCAACGCGCTGGAGTGGGTGGCGAGCTACGGCGGCGGTACCTTCGTGGATGACGAGGGGCAGGCGACGGTGAACAACCCTCGAGCGGTGGAGGCCCTGACGCTGGCGGCCTCGTGGATAGGAGATATCAGTCCAGAAGGCGTGCGTAACTACATGGAGGAGCAAGCCCGCGGCGTTTTCCAGGCGGGCAACGCCGTCTTCATGCGTAACTGGCCCTATGCATGGTCGCTGGGGCAAGCGGACGGCACGCCGATCCAGAACAAGTTCAGCGTAGCGCCGCTGCCCAGCGGGCCAGAGGGCGAGTCCGTTGCGACGCTGGGCGGCTGGAACTGGGCGGTTTCCCGCTATTCGGACGAGCCACAGGCCGCCGCCGACTTGGTGGCCTATCTCACCGCGCAAGCGCAGCAAAAAGCGCATGCCATCGAGTTTGGCCGCAACCCCACGCGCCCCGCGCTGTACGAAGACGACGAGGTGCTGGCCGCGCATCCGTTCATTGGCGAACTGCATGAAACGGTGATGAACGGCGTGCCGCGCCCGGCCAGCGTCACTGGCGATGCCTATCCGCGCGTTTCCAACGCGATCTTCAACCGCGTTCATGAAGCGCTGTCCGGTAGCGTCACGCCAGAGCAGGCGGTGCAGCAGTTGGATAGCGAACTGGCGCGATTAGGGCGGCGTGGCTGGTAGCGCGAACGGCGTTAGCGTCCGTGCCTTCAGCGATTTTCGGCCCCGCTTTTTGTACAATCATGGCCCGAATTGCTGAGGCATGGCATGAAACAGAACACTCCGAGTGCGCAAACCGCCACCATCCGCGAAATCGCCCAGCGCGCCGAGGTCTCGATTGCCTCGGTCAGCCGGGCGCTCAACGGTAAGCCGGGGATCAGCGACGCGCTGCGCGATAAAATTCTCACCATCAGCCGCGAAGTGGCCTATCAGCCCAGCGCGGCGGCGCGGCAGCTGATTAGCGGAAAAGCCGCCGTGGTGGGTATTTCCCTTGGGCGGCAGGATATCGAGCTGCGCCCTTACTATATTCTCCTCTACCAGCACCTGACCGTGGCGCTGCACCAGCAGGGCATGGTGCCGATCTTCTTTCACCACGACCAAACCTCGGATCTGCCCGAACGGGCAGGCGCGGCGATTTTGTTAGGGGAAACCGGGGAAGACGAGCGCCCCAGCGTACTGCGCGCAGCCGGCATACCGTTCGTGCGGATTGGCAACGCCGGGGAAGGGTTCTCGGTGGCCCCGGACGATGTCTCAGGCCTGTACCAAATCACGCGCCATCTGATCGGGCAAGGGCGAACACGGATTGCCTTCGTGGGTGGCGAGTTGGACGTGCCGCGCCCCCATAGTCGTCTTTCCGGCTATCAACGAGCCATAGCGGAAGCGGGGCTGAGCGAACAGCTTCTGAGCCTGCCCCATCGGTTCACTTCCGACTCGCTCACTAGCTACCGCCACCTCAACCGCTTTCTCGGTCACGATGACAAGGCTGCGCTGCCGTTCGATGCGCTGGTCTGCGCCACCGACGAGCTGGCGCTTGGCTGTGTTGCCGCCCTGGAAGATCGTGGTATCCGCGTGCCCGAAGACGTGGCCGTGACCGGCTTCGATGACCTGCCGACCCTAGCCACCGGATTGACCACGGTACGCCAGGACATTGCCGCCATTGCGGCGATGAGTGTCGAGCTATTGAGCGAGGCGCTGGCGGGAAAAGCGCCCCGGCACGTGTCGCTGTCGGTGGCGCTGGTGCTGCGGGAAACCTCTTAACGTTCCGGCAGCTGCTCGGGCCCAAAGGCATCGGGCAACAGGCTGTCCATGGTGTAGGTTTTCAGCACTTCACCCTGTTTGGAGAGCACCATGATCTGCGTGCTGGGGGTGGCGAACTCGCGGATGCGCTGGCGGCAGTCGCCGCAGGGTGTGCAGAGGTGCTCGCCGGGGCCCATCACGTAGACCTTGGCCAGCTCGCGCTGGCCCGCGGTAATCATGGCAGAAATGGCCGAGGCTTCGGCACACAGCCCTTTGTAGTGGGCGACTTCTACGTTGCTACCGGCATACTGCTGGCCGTCGGGGCACTCCATGACGGCGGCGACCGGATGGTTGGAGTAGGGCGCGTAGGCGTTGCCCAGGGTGGTCAGCAGCGTGTCGACCAAGGCCGGATCCGCTCGATTCATGCTGTTATCCTCTGAATGGCGTGAGGGGACATCGTCTTAAGCGCGGGCGGCGTCGTCGCGCAGCACGGTATCGAGCGCAATCACCATCATGTCGTTGAAGGTGGTTTGGCGGTCGGCGCTGGAGAGCGAGTCGCCTTTCAGGATGTGGTCCGACACGGTGCAGATGGTCAGCGCGCGGGCACCGAACTCGGCAGCCACGCCGTAAAGGCCAGCGGCTTCCATCTCGACGCCGACGATGCCGTAGCGCTTCATCAGCTCGGCCATGTCGGTTTGCGGGTTGTAGAACAGGTCCGCAGAGAAGATGTTGCCGACTTTGACCGGCACGTTCTGCGCTTTGGCGGCCGCCACGGCGTGGCTGGTCAGCTCGAAGTCGGCGATGGCAGCGAAGTCGTGGTCGTTGAAGCGCATGCGGTTTACTTTGGAGTCGGTGCAGGCACCCATGCCGATCACCACGTCACGCACGTTCACGTCGTCGCGCACCGCGCCGCAGGAGCCGACGCGAATGATCGACTTCACGCCGTAATCGGTAATCAGCTCTTTGGCGTAAATGGAGACGGAAGGAATACCCATGCCGTGGCCCATTACGGAAATCTCGCGGCCTTGATAAGTGCCGGTGTAGCCGAACATATTGCGCACGTCGTTCACCTGGCGCACGTTCTCGAGATAGGTATCGGCGATGTACTTGGCGCGCAGCGGGTCGCCGGGCATCAGAACGGTATCGGCGAAATCGCCTTTTTCGGCATTGATATGGGGGGTAGCCATTGTGTCTCTCTCCTTTAAGCCGCTTTGGTCAAAAAGCTGTCGCCGTCGGCCATCGCCTCGAGCGTGAAGTAGTCGGCCAGGGTTTGGCCGATGTCGGCGAAGGTGCCGCGCTCGCCCAGCGGGCCGGGGGCGAAGCCTGCGCCGCGCACCATGATGGGCACGTATTCGCGGGTGTGCTCGGTGCCTTCCCAGCTGGGATCGCAGCCGTGGTCGGCGGTGAGCAGCAGCAGGTCGTCATCGTTAAGCGCCGCCAGCAGCTCCGGCAGGCGGGCGTCGAAGTGCTCCAGCGCAGCGGCGTAGCCCGGCACGTCCCGGCGGTGGCCATAGACCGAGTCGAAATCCACGAAGTTGGTCATGATCATGGTTGGGCGGTCGCTAGTCTCGCGTGCGGTGCGCGCGACTTCCGCTAGAGTGGCCTCCATGAGCGCGTCGTGGCCGCTGGCTTTGACCTTGTGGGTGATGCCGCAGTGGGCGTAGATGTCGGCGATCTTGCCAATCGAGACCACTTCGCCCCCGGCATCGGCGAGTTTTTGCAGCACGGTCGGGGTGGGCGGCTCGATGCTGTAGTCGCGGCGATTGCCGGTGCGGGCAAAGTTTTGGCTGTCATCGCCGATGAACGGGCGGGCGATGACGCGGCCAATGTTGTACGGCGCCAGCAGTTCGCGCACGGTTTCGCACAGGGCGTAGAGGCGCTCCAGGCCAAAATGCTCTTCGTGGGCGGCAATCTGGAACACGGAGTCTGCCGAGGTGTAGACGATCGGCTTGCCGCTCTGGATATGCTCTTCACCCAGGCGGGCAATGATCTCGGTGCCCGAGGCGTGGCAGTTACCGATCACGCCAGGCAGGTCGGCCTGCTCGACGATGCTGTCCAGCAGCGTTTGGGGGAAGCTATCGGTCTTGTCGCTGAAGTAACCCCAGTCGAAGCGCACCGGTACTCCAGCAATTTCCCAGTGGCCGGAAGGGGTGTCCTTACCGCTGGAGATCTCTTTGGCGTGGGCGTAAGCGCCGCTCAACTGCTCGGGCAGGCTGACGCCTTCCGCGACGCTGCCGGTGGCATCCCGGTGGGCGTGGAACAGGCCGAGCGCGGCCATGTTGGGGAGCTTCAACGGGCCGGAGCGCTCGGCGGTATCCGCTTCGCCACGGGCGCAGGCCGCGGCGATGTGGCCCAGGGTGTCGGCACCTTGGTCGCCAAAGGTAGCGGCGTCCGGCGCGCTACCGATTCCAAAAGAGTCCAGAACTAAGACGATGGCACGACGCATTAGGCTTCTCCTCGGAAGGTCTCTTGCAGCAGGGTGTCGGCGGTGGCCTCGGCGTCGCCGACGGTAACCGCCGCGCGTAGCTGGGCGGCGGCACGAGCGGCGGCCTCTTCGGTCCGGGCGTGAACGATGGCCAGCGGGCGCTGGCTATCCACACGGTCGCCGATTTCGGCGATATCGCTAAACCCGACGCTGTGGTCGACGCTGGCGTCGTTACGCAGACGGCCACCGCCCAGCTCCACCACGCTCATGCCCACGGTACGGTTATCGAAGCGCTGCACGATGCCGCTCTGCTCGGGGTACACTGCCTGAATGACCGGTGCGGTGGCCAGGTAGCTGTCCGAACGCTCCATGAAGTCGGCGGGGCCGCCCAGTTCGCGCACCATGCGGGCGAAGACTTCTGCGGCTGCGCCGGAGGTGAGCGCTTTGTCTAACTTGGTAAGGGCTTCTTCGCGGTTAGCCACCAGTTTGCCCGCCATCAGCATTTCGACGGCGAGTTCGCGGGTGACCTGCATCACGCGGCTGTTGGCGCGCTCGCCGCGCAGCAGCGCCAGGGTTTCGACGATCTCCACCGCGTTACCGGCACACGGGGCCAGCGGCTGGCTCATATCGGTCAGAAGGGCGGTGGTGGGCGTGCCTGCTTGGGTCGCGACATTGGCGATACTTTTCGCCAGTTCGCGGGATTTTTCCGGGGTGGGCATGAACGCGCCGCTGCCGACCTTGACGTCCATGACCAGGGCGTCCAGGCCAGACGCCAGCTTTTTACCCAAGATGGACGCAGTGATCAGCGGAATGGATTCCACGGTGGCGGTCACGTCACGCACGCCGTAGATGCGCTTGTCCGCCGGGGCGAGGTTGCCGGTTTGGCCGATGATCGCAACGCCGGTGGACTTCACCACGTCACTGAAGCGCTCGGGAGCGGGGTAGGGGTCGTAGCCAGGGATCGATTCCAGCTTATCCAGCGTGCCGCCGGTGTGGCCCAGGCCGCGGCCAGAAATCATCGGGACGAAGGCGCCGCAGGCGGCGACCCAAGGGCCCAACACCAGCGATACCAGGTCACCCACGCCGCCGGTAGAGTGCTTGTCCACGATCGGGCCAGGCAGGTTGAGCGAATCCCACTGCATCACGTGGCCTGAATCGCGCGTCGCGGTGGTCAGCGCCACGACCTCTTCACGACTCATGCCATTCAAAAACACCGACATGGTGAAAGCACCGATCTGCGCGTCGCTGATGCGGTCGTCGGCAATGCCCTGCACGAAAGCTTTGATCTCTTCAGCGGGCAGCGGCTGGCCGTCGCGCTTCAGGCGAATCAGTTCTTGGGGGAGCAGGGCATGGTGAGAAGCGTTTGACGACATTTAGTAGCCTCCATTGGTCGCGGCATCGGCATTGCCGTTGAGCGTGTTCAGTAGGTTCGTCAGTAGGCTGGACGCACCGAACCGGAAGTGCTCGGGCGTCACCCACTGCGGACCCATAATGTCGGCAGCCAGCGCCAGATACTGGGCCGCTTCTTCGGCGGTGCGAACGCCACCAGCGGCTTTGAAACCGACATTTTTACCGCTGGCTTTGATGGCTTTTAGCATGATCTCGGCGGCGTCTAGCGTGGCGTTCACCGGTACTTTACCGGTGGATGTCTTGATGAAGTCAGCGCCACCTTCGATGGCCAGCTCGCTTGCACGTTGGATAAGCGCAGGCTCCTTGAGTTCGCCAGATTCGATGATGACTTTAAGCTGGGCTTGCCCGCCGCAGGCGGCTTTGCACATTTCCACCAGCTCGCGCCCCGTCTCTTCATCGCCTGCCATCAGCGCACGGTAAGGAAACACCACGTCGACCTCGTGGGCACCTGACGCTACCGCTTCGCGGGTTTCACGGGCAGCGCCCATGATATCGTCGCCGCCGTGGGGGAAGTTGGTGACCGTGGCGATCTTGACTTGGCTCTCCAGCTTGTGGGCACTGAGCGCGCGGGCAGCGGTGACGATGAACTGCGGGTAAACGCACACCGCCGCCGGGTTGCCGAACGGCGTTTTTACCTGCTGGCACAACGCTTCGATCACGCTGTCGGTGTCACTGTCGTTCAGGCTGGTCAAATCCATTAGCGACAAAGCTTGACGAGCGGCTTGGGTGAGTTGGGCTTGGGTGAGCTGGGGGGAGGCAGTAGCGTTCATGACATTCTCGCAAATCGATAAAAGACAAAACGGGCACTGCGAAAACATAGCAGCGCCCGTTGAATGGTGTGGTGCTCGCTGCGTTACGCCGTCAAACTGCTTAGCGCAATGAAGAAGCCGGCGATGGAAGCAGACATCAAGTTAGAGAGCGTACCGGCCAAGACCGCTTTGACACCGAAGCGGGCAATTTCTTTGCGGCGCGTGGGAGCAATGCTACCCAGGCCACCCAGCAGAATGGCAATCGATGACAGGTTAGCGAAACCGCACAGGGCAAATGACAGGATGGCCATGGTGTGCGGGGTCATCAGTTGACCCGTTGCCGCCACGACCTGTTCGCCATCGATGTACGGCGCTAGATTGATGTAGGCGACGAACTCGTTGACCACCAGCTTTTGGCCGATGAACGAACCTGCCAGCGTTGCCTCTTCCCACGGCACGCCGAGCAGGAACGCCAGCGGCGCAAACAGCCAGCCGAGAATGAGCTCGAGGCTCAGCGATTCAAAGCCGAACCAGCCGCCAACGCCGCCTAAAATGCCGTTGATCAGCGCGATCAACCCGATGAACGCCAGCAGCATCGCACCAACGTTGGCCGCCAGCATCAGGCCGGAGGTCGCGCCGGACGCCGCGGCATCCAGTACGTTGGTAGGCTTGTCGTCCTGCTCTTTCAGCTCTTCATCGACCTTGGAGACGCTATCGCTATCCTCGGCGTCCTGAGTTTCCGGCATGATCAGCTTGGCGAACAGCAGACCGCCCGGTGCTGCCATGAACGAGGCGGCCACCAGGTACTCCATCGGAATGCCCAGCGCGGCGTAGCCCGCCAGCACCGAACCGGCCACCGAGGCCAAACCGCCGCACATGACGGCGAAGAGCTGCGATGGCGTCATGCGGGCAATGAACGGACGCACCACCAGTGGTGCTTCGGTTTGGCCGACGAAGATATTGGCCGTGGCCGAGAGCGATTCGGTACGCGAGGTGCCCAGTGCTTTTTGCAGTGCGCCGCCCAGAATCCGAATGACCCACTGCATGATGCCCAGGTAGTAGAGCACGGCAATCAGCGACGAGAAGAAGATGATGACCGGCAGTACTTTGATGGCAAACACGAAACCGACGTTTTCTACATCGGCAAGGCCACCAAACAAAAAGCCGATACCGTCGTTGGCGTACACCAGCACCTGGCTAACGCCCGCCGAGATGGCCTGAAGCACCGCTTGGCCAAACGGTACGTAAAGCACGAACGCGCCAATACCGGCTTGGATGGCAAAGGCACCCAGCACGGTGCGCAGCCGAATCGACTTGCGGTCGTAAGAAAAAATCAGGGCAATGGCCACTAGGGTGACCATACCAACCAAGCTCATGATGAGGGTCATGGGAGTACCTTCGGATCGTGAGGAGTGTGAGCGATTACAGTAAGTTCAACTTCACTGAGTAGATCATCGCGTTTTGGTAAGCATCCGGGGTGCCCAGTTTATTCTCTGAGTAGCGGTACTGCACGCCCGTCGTGATCAGCTCGGACGGGTGCCACCATAGGCTCAGCGCTCCGTTGGTGCCCACGCTGCCAGCGGTACCATTCACGTAGTTCTGAGAAAGATACTCATCGTCACGACCGAAGGTCTGCTCGTGCCAGTTGGTGACGCTGAAATTTTGGTTGCCAGCGGTGAAATCGTAGCCCGCGACCCAGCCTGCCATGAAGCCATTCATGCCAGTGTAGCCATCGCTTTGTACTCGCGCGGCACCAATGAAGGGCTTGAACCACAGACCATTATCGAACGTGGTGCGATAGCCGAGGCCAAGAATTTGATCCTGCTCGCGGCCGTTGAAGCCGTAGTCGCGGAAATCGTACAGGTGGGCGTAAATCGACAGCGGGCTGTCGCCCAGGTAGATGTGCGAGGTCACTTTACCAGCGGTGCGGAAGTTGTCTTTACCGCCGCTGGCTTGGTCGAATTGATCATTGGTCGGATTCTCGAAATCGAAGAAGCCGTAGAACTCGCCCCAGCTAAAGCCGACGCCGCCTTCGATTTCGACGAATGTAAAGTCGCTTTTCGCGGCATTGCTAGCCGTGCGCGCTTCGGTGCCGTTGGACCAATCCAGGTAGTTGACCGAGACGTTGGCAAACGACCACAAGCGGTCGAGGGTACGCGGTTCGGCATCGTCTGCCAAAGCGGGTGTAGCGAGCGCCGCACCGGTCAGTAAAACACCAGCGCCAAGCGTGACGAAAGTAGAAGAACGAGTGTGAGAGTGAGCAGTCATGGAAGCCTCAACAGGGTTGTATCTCGGAGCCAGAGGGAATGGCGTTCCGACGTTATGGGTCGTGTGGGCTGGCGTTGATGTTAAAATTATAACATTGAGTGTTATTTTTTTAACGCTGATTTGCAAGTATCGTCACATCAACGCTATTTAAATGTGATAAGCGCATCACGGGTGGGTGACGCCAGTGAAAAGAGTGCGCAGTAGTGGAAATTGGCAGGGCCCTAGCTCAGCATAGGATGCCTGGCGGGACGCAATGCCGATAACAAAATGAATCATAAGGAGATGCCGGACATGAACGATCGCAGCGCACAGCGCATGGCCATGCTGCAAGAAGCGCTGGCCAGCGGGGGAACCCTGCATCTTCGCGATGCCGCCGAGCTGTGCGGCGTCTCCGAAATGACCATTCGACGGGATCTCTCGACGCAGCCGTCGGCCATTAGCCTGTTGGGCGGGCGATTGGTGATGGCCAGCTACCCCGGCGTGACGCCGGTATACGATTTGACCGAGCAGCAGGCGAGCCATTACCAAGTCAAACAGCGCCTTTGCCAGCGCGCGGCCAGCTTCATCGAAGAGGGCGATACGCTGTTTATCGACTGCGGCTCCACGCTCATTCCACTGCTGGGTCAGCTTAGTCGTTTCCGAGAGCTAACCGTGGTGACCTATGCCCTCAACGTAGCCAACGCCGTCGCTGGGCTGCCCAATGTGCGCCTCGTATTGCTAGGTGGGCTTTTCTACGCGTCCTCTCAATCGTTTGGCAGCGACGGTATGGGCGCGGCCATCGAGCGCTTGGGCATCAACAAGGCGCTGATCTCTGCTGCCGGCGTGGATTGCGAACGAGGCGTCAGCTGCTTCCATTTTCACGAAGTAGGGCCAAAGCAAGCGGCCATTGCCACGGCAATGCAGCGACTGTTGGTGGTCGATGCCAGCAAATTTGGCGTGGTGCGCCCGGCCTATTTTGCCTCGCTGGAAGACTTCGATGTCATCGTCACCGACGACGAGCGCGCCCCTGGTTTGCTGGAGCGCCATCCGCTGCCCGCGCTTAACGTCACGCTCGCCTAATGAAAGACGGTCGAAGCTCCGTATCGCCCTCTTCAAAACGGTGCGCGGGGTGCGGCATAACGTCTCTTTCTGATTGACTCAGATCAATAGAAAATACTTTAGTCTTAGTTGATGCGCATCAGCGCATGGCCGAGGCTCGCCACCAACCCCATGCGGTGGCGCATATTTTTCCCGGAGCAACGCTTACGCTCTCACTGTTCTGGGAAAAGTATGGGGTGATAGTTAGCTTGCTATATAGCTGGCTAGTTAGCCAGCCAAACAGCAGGCTGTTTTAGACAACTCTCTGATGAGATCACACCATGCAACTACCTACCCACTGGCGCAGGCGAGGCACGTTTGTGCTCGTCGTATTGTGCTTGCTGTTAACGGGCTGCAGTTCTGCATTGCTGGATCCGAAGGGGCAGATTGGCGTCGAGCAGCGCTCTCTGATTCTGACCTCCTTTGGGTTGATGCTGATCGTGGTCATTCCGGTCATCGTGATGACGCTTTTGTTCGGCTGGCGTTACCGCCGCAGCAACCGCGTTGCCAAGTATCTGCCGGATTGGGCGCACTCCAATGCCATCGAGGCGGCGGTTTGGACCGTTCCCTGCTTGATCATTGCCGTTCTCGCCTTTCTTACCTGGAAAACCTCTCACAGCCTGGACCCCCACAAGCCGATCGAAGGCAGCGTGGAACCCATGGAGATTCAAGCCGTCGCGTTGGATTGGAAATGGCTATTCATCTATCCCGAACAGGGGATTGCCAGTGTCAACGAGTTGGCGTTCCCAGTGGATACGCCGGTGCGCTTCCGGGTGAGCTCTGGCTCGGTGATGAACGCCTTCTTCATTCCACGTCTGGGCAGCCAGATCTACGCCATGGCGGGCATGGATAACGACGTTCACCTGATTGCCGACGAAGAGGGCGTCTATCCCGGTCGTTCCACTAACTACAGCGGCGCTGGCTTTTCTGGCATGACCTTCGATGCCCACGTCACCTCTTCGGCGGAATTCGACGCCTGGGTGGACAACGTGCGTGCCGCCGATGACACCCTGACCTTCCCGGACGGTTACGAAGCCCTAGCGCAGCCGACCGAGTATCACCCGGTGGAGTACTTCTCGGCGGTCACGCCCGAGCTGTATGAGTCGATCGTGAGCAGCTTCCACAGCGGTGACGGCAGCGGTCACGACGGTCATTCGAGCCACGGTGACGCCATCAGTGATGCTCACGACAGTCACGGCGAATCCAGCGAGCTAGAGAGCGCCAGCGCGTCGCAACAGCAGGCCGCGATCGGCCATGTTACCAATCAGCATGCAGGTGATGACCACGCCCTGGGCGGCCATCCCACAAGCGTTGAAGCGGGGGGTTAAGCATGTTTGGAAAACTCACGTTAGAAGCCATTCCATACCACGAACCGATCATTATGGTCGTTGCCGCCTTTATGGCGCTTGGAGGTGCCGCGCTACTAGGCGCACTGACGTACTACCGAAAATGGGGCTGGCTGTGGAACGAGTGGTTTACCTCCGTTGACCACAAAAAGCTTGGCATCATGTACTTCGTGGTGGCCTTGGTGATGCTGCTTCGCGGCTTTGCCGATGCGATCATGATGCGGACACAACTGGCCATGGCGGCCGGTGGGGCCGCAGGCTATCTCCCTCCTGAACACTACGATCAGATCTTTACCGCCCACGGCGTGATCATGATCTTCTTCGTGGCGATGCCCATGGTCATCGGTCTGATGAACCTGGTGGTGCCCCTGCAAATCGGCGCCCGCGACGTCGCTTTCCCGTTTTTGAATAACCTGAGTTTCTGGCTATTCGCCGTGTCGGCGATTTTGGTCAATATTTCCCTCGTGGTAGGGGAGTTCGCCAAAACCGGCTGGCTCGCTTACGCGCCGTTATCGGGGATAGAGTTTAGCCCCGGGGTGGGGGTCGATTACTGGATATGGGCACTGCAAATATCCGGGATAGGCACCACGCTCACCGGCATCAACTTCTTCGTCACCATTCTGAAAATGCGCACCAAAGGCATGACGATGTTCCGCATGCCGATTTTTACCTGGACGTCGCTGTGCGCCAACGTCCTCATCATTGCCTCGTTCCCGATTCTGACCGCGACCATCGCGCTGCTGACGCTCGATCGCTACTTCGGTATGCACTTCTTCACCAATGATTTTGGCGGCAACATGATGATGTACGTCAACCTCATTTGGGCCTGGGGTCACCCCGAAGTCTACATTCTGATTCTGCCGGCCTTTGGCGTGTTCTCTGAAGTGATCGCCACCTTCGCTCGCAAGCGCCTGTTTGGTTACAAAACCATGGTGTGGGCCACGGTGGCCATTACGCTGCTGTCGTTCATCGTCTGGTTGCACCACTTCTTCACCATGGGGGCCGGTGCCAACGTCAATGCCTTCTTCGGCATCATGACGATGATCATTGCCATCCCCACCGGGGTGAAGGTGTTCAACTGGCTGTTCACTATTTTCCGCGGCAGCCTAGAGCTGACCTCGCCAGTGCTGTGGACTCTGGGCTTCATCATCACCTTTACCCTAGGCGGTATGACCGGCGTCATGCTGGCGTTACCGGCGGCCAACTTCGTGTTGCACAACAGCCTGTTCGTGATTGCCCACTTCCACAACGTGATCATTGGCGGCGTGGTGTTCGGCATGATGGCGGGCCTGACCTACTGGTTCCCGAAAGCGTTCGGCTTCACGCTGAGCGAGAAGTGGGGCAAGCGCTCGTTCTGGTGCTGGTTCATTGGCTTTTACGTCGCGTTCATGCCGCTCTATGTCTTGAGTTTCTTCGGTGCCGTGCGCCGTATGCAGTCCTACGCCAATCCTGAGTGGCAACCCTGGATGATTCTGGCCTGGGTAGGTGCCGTGATCATCATGATGGGAATTGCCTGCACCATCATTCAGTTCTGGGTCAGTATCCGCGACCGCAAGCTGAATGCAGATCTGACCGGCGACCCCTGGGATGGCCGCACGCTGGAGTGGTCCACCTCGTCGCCTGCACCGTTCTACAACTTCGCGCGCCTGCCGGAAGTCGGCGACATCGACAGCTTCTGGTCGCAAAAGCAGCGTAGCAACGAGCAGTTGGACGAAGCGCCCTACACCGATATTCACATGCCGCGTAATACCGTGGCGGGTCCGGTAATTAGCTTCTTTGCGCTGATTCTAGGTTTTGCACTGGTATGGCATATCTGGTGGCTGGCCGCCGTCGGTGCGTTGGGTGCCGTCGCCAGCTTCTTGGCCCGTGTATTCAACGAAGATATCGACTACTACGTGCCCGCTGCCGAAGTGGCGCGCATCGAGCGCGCGCACGAAAAGCGCAAAACGTCTGCGCCGAGCAGCGCAGCGTCTGACCGTGAACAGACCAACTATGTGGAGGCACGCGCGTAATGGCCACCGATACCCTACATCATGGCGCCGCGTCCGAGCCCCATGAGCACCACGACGCGACCGGCACGAAAGTATTTGGCTTCTGGGTCTACTTGATGAGTGACCTGGTGATCTTCGGGTCACTGTTCGCTACCTACGCCGTGCTGATGAAAGGCACGGCCGCCGGACCCACGGCAGCAGATATCTTCGAACTGCCCTTCTTGCTGGTGGAGACCTTCCTGCTGCTGTTCAGTAGCTTCACCTTTGGCATGGGCGTACTGGCGATGAATGCCGAGCGCGTCGGCCAAGTAAAAGCGTGGCTGGCGATCACCTTCTTGCTCGGTGCCGCGTTCGTCGGTATGGAAGTGTACGAGTTTCAGCACTTGATTCATCAGGGCTACGGCCCTGATCAGAGCGCGTTTCTCTCGTCCTTCTTTACCCTGGTCGGCACCCACGGCCTCCACGTGACCGTTGGTTTGGTGTGGATTCTAGTGATGCTGGTGCAGCTTTCGACCAAGGGCATCACCCCGATGACACGTCCGCGGATTCTGTGCCTGAGCCTGTTCTGGCACTTCCTGGACATCGTGTGGATCTGCGTCTTCTCGTTCGTTTATCTGATGGGAGTGCTGTGACATGAGTCATTCATCATCTTCAACGTCTTCTCACGGCAGCGTTAAATCGTATGTGACGGGGCTTCTGCTATCTTTAGTGCTAACCGTGATTCCGTTCGCGGTCGTTATGAGCGGTGCGTTGAGCACCGCCACGACGGTGGTGGTCATCGCTATAACAGCCGTGCTGCAGATTTTGGTCCAGCTGGTCATGTTTATGCATATGAATACCAAAGCCGACGAAGGCTGGAACGTGATGTCCTTCGTTTTCACACTGACGATACTCGTCCTGGTGGTAGGGGGCTCGTTATGGATCATGCAGCATCTGCATCTCAACATGATGATCGGCTGAACGTGGCGCCGAGCCGCTGGCGCGACGTGCTGGCGCTCACCAAGCCGGGGATCATTGGTGGCAACTTGATTGCGACCTTGGGCGGCTACTTTTTGGCCGCCCACGGCACTTTCGATTGGATCACCTTTGCCTCGGTAATGATGGGCATTGCCCTGGTCATCGCCTCGGGCTGCGCCTGCAACAACGTGATTGACCGGGATATCGATGCACTGATGGCGCGTACGCGCCATCGCCCGCTGGCCAAAGGGCGCATCTCGATCACTCAGGCGCTGGGTATTTCAGCGCTGTTGGGGGTGGCCGGTGTTGTCTGCTTGGCGCTGGGCACCAACGGGTTGACGGTGGCGCTGGCGGTAATCGGCTGGGGCGTCTACGTGGGGGTGTATAGCCTCTACATGAAGCGCCACTCCGAGTACGGCACGCTGGTGGGCAGTCTCTCTGGCGCCATGCCGCCGGTAGTGGGGTACTGCGCGGTCACGGGGCAGTTCGACAGCGGCGCGTTCATGCTGCTGGTGATTTTCTGCTTGTGGCAAATGCCGCACTCCTACGCCATCGCGATTTTCCGCTACGCCGATTATCGCCGTGCGTCGATACCCGTGCTGCCGGTGGTTCACGGTATCAAACGTGCCAAACACCATATTCTGGGCTATATCGTGGCCTTCATTCCCGCGTCACTGGCGCTGGTACTGGCCAGCCAAGCGGGCGCAGGCTACCTGTGCGTGGCGCTCACCATGGGGGGCTACTGGCTCTACTTGGCGCTGTGTGGCTATCGATTAGAAGACGACGTGCGCTGGGCGAAGAAAGTATTCGGCGTGTCGATTTTGACTATCACCGCCATGAGCTTAGTGATGGTGCTGGAGGCGATGGTACCCATGTGGGCGTGATACCTCCGAACAATTAAACCTGACGCAAAACCAAAACGCCCCGAACAGTTGACCGTTCGGGGCGTTGCTTTTAGCGCGTATAGACCGGTGAGTACTTAGCCTTCCCGCTGACTGGCCTGGATCGCGGTGAGGGCGATGGTGTAGACGATGTCATCCACCAGAGCGCCGCGCGACAAGTCGTTCACCGGCTTGTTCAAACCCTGCAGCATCGGGCCCACGCTGACCACTCGGGCGCTACGTTGAACGGCTTTGTAGGTCGTGTTGCCGGTGTTGAGATCGGGAAACACGAACACCGTTGCCTTGCCCGCCACGGGGGAGTCGGGGGCTTTCTGCTTGCCCACGCTTTCGATGGCGGCGGCGTCGTACTGCAGCGGGCCGTCGATGGCGAGATGCGGTGCGCGCTCCTTGGCGATGCGGGTCGCTTCGCGCACTTTATCCACATCCGCACCGGTGCCGGAGTCGCCAGTGGAGTAGCTGATCATTGCCACGCGGGGCTCGATGCCAAACGCTTCAGCAGAGCGGGCGCTTTGCAGGGCAATTTCGGCAAGCGTTTCGGCATCCGGGTCTGGGTTCACCGCGCAGTCGCCGTACACCACCACCTGTTCCGGCAGCAGCATAAAGAAGATCGAAGAGACCTGGTTGTACTCAGGCGCCGTTTTGATCAGTTGAAACGCCGGGCGAACAGTGTTGGCGGTGGTGTGCACCGCCCCTGACACCAGCCCATCGACTTCATCCAGCTGCAGCATCATGGTGCCCAGCACTACCGTATCTTGAAGCTGTGCTTCGGCGGTTAGCTCGTTCAGTTTGCCGCGTCGACGTTCCACCATGGGGCCGATGTAGCGGGCGCGGGTGCTTTCCGGGTCGATGATGGTCAGCGCATCGGGCAGCGTGAGGCCGCGGTGGTGGGCGACGTTTTCGATATCGTCGCGTTTGCCCAGCAGCACGCAGTCGGCGATGCCACGGCGCTGGCAGATGATCGCCGCTTCGATGGTGCGCGGCTCGTCGCCCTCCGGTAGCACGATACGTTTTTTGGCCTGTTGGGCCAGCTTCACCAGCTGGTGCCGGAACGCCGAAGGCGACAGGCGGCGCGTATAGCCACGGCTCAGTTTGGCTTTCAGCCACTCTAAATCCATATGGGCAGCCACGTAGCGTGCCACTTGCTCGGCGCGCTCGAAATCATCCATGGGGATTTCGGTGTTGAGCTGGCTCAGGTCCTGCGCCGTTGTCAGGCTATCGGTGTCGACTGCCAGCACCGGTAAGCCGGTTTTCAGCGCCGGGCGGCACATCTCAATCATGCCCTCGTTGGGCAAGAAGCCGTTGGTAAGCAGTACGCCCGCCAACTGCGTACCGTTCATGGTGGCCAGCGCCGAGGCCAGCACCACGTCATCACGGTCCCCGGAGGCGACCACCAGACTACCCGGCGTGAAGATATGCAGCGCATTGGCCGCACTTCTAGCACACAGGCTGGTAGAGAGGACGCGACGACTAGCGGCGTCGCCTTCGTTGAGCATTTTCGCGTTCAGCGCCCGGGCCACGTCTAGCGTGCGCGGAGCGCTTAGGGTTTTGCTGTAGGGCACGACGCCA
Source organism: Halomonas sp. McD50-4 (assembly GCF_022348135.1). NCBI lineage: Bacteria > Pseudomonadati > Pseudomonadota > Gammaproteobacteria > Oceanospirillales > Halomonadaceae > Halomonas > Halomonas sp. McD50-4. The sequence continues at coordinate 194,347 of NZ_JAKRFG010000002.1, forward strand.
ATCAGATGAAAGCTATCGGTGGCCAGCGCTGGCGAGTAGCGGCGCAGTTCGTTGAGGACTGGCTCTTCTAGCTGCGGCTTGATGGTGCCCGGTGCAGCGGAAAGATCATCCTCCTGACCGTAGGGCAGGTTTTTCATGCGCATCAAGATGCCGCCCAAGGTGCGGCTAGAGCTGACGCCACCAAAGCTTCGAGCGTGCATATCCAGCTCTTCCGCCAGCGCCTGGGGCTCGTTGAGATCCCCAGAGCCCACCAGAATGATCCGCGCGTTCAGCGCATGCGCAAGCTGCGCATTGGTTTGAGTGGCGTAGGTGGTGTGCTGGGTCGGTACCACGCCTTCCACCACGACCAGGTCTAGCGCGCTGCCATCTCGGTAGGCTTGCTGCACGACTTGTTCGTAGAGCTCGATGACGTTTTCCATCAGCTCATCGGTTTGGTCGTCGCGCAGGAGACGCTCCAGGCGCGTCTGAGAGATGGGCGACGGCGGGCGCTGATTCAATGTGCGTGATACGAGCGCCGTCGAGCGGTCCAAGCCTGGACCATTCAGCTCGTTCTGCATGAATGGCTTTAAAAAACCGGCTTTCAGGCCGATGGTGTCGAGCGCCTGAATCAGGCCAAGGCACGCGGAGGTGAGCCCCGCGCCCATGCTGGTAGGTACGAGTAGAATCGCTTGCGGTTGCTCGGGGGAGCTATTCATTCAGCGGTCTCCACGCAGTGGCGGGTTTCCATGGCAATGCGGCCCTCTTCGTCGGTAGGGATCACCCACACTTCCGGGCCTTGGTGGCCAGCGCTATCCAGCTTGCTCTCTTTGCCACGAATGGTGACTTCGTTGCTTGCTTCATCCAAGCTGAAACCAAAGTGAGGCAGCAGCGCCAGCACTTCACGACGTACGATAGGTGAGTTCTCGCCAATGCCGCCAGTGAAGATCACGCCGTCTAACTTAGGTAATGCACAAGACAGCGCCGCCAGCGATTTGGCAATGCGGTAACAGAAGACGTCCAGCGCGAGTTTGGCAGCGGGGTGGCCAGCCACCGCTTGCTCTTCGACTTCGCGCATGTCGTTGGTCAAGCCGGAAAGCCCCAGCAGGCCACTTTGCTTGTTCAGCACGTCGTCGATCTCGTCCAGTGACCAGCCCAACTGGCGGTGCAGGTGAGCGTGCAGGCCGGGGTCCACGTCGCCGCTGCGGGTGCCCATCACCAGGCCTTCCAGCGGCGTAAGGCCCATACTGGTATCCAGGCTTTGGTGGTTCCACACCGCAGCGGTAGAGCAGCCGTTGCCCAGGTGGGCGGTCAGCCAGCCGCCCGCGCCACGGCCGCTGAGCTCACCGGCACGCTGGCTAACGAAGGCGTGGCTGGTACCGTGGAAACCGTAGCGGCGAATGCCGTGCTCGGTATACAGCGCTTCCGGCAGTGCATAGCGATAGGCGCGGGGCGGCAGCGTTTGGTGGAACGCCGTATCGAACACGGCCACCTGAGGCAGGTCCGGAAACACCTTACGAGTCGCGGCAATGCCCGCCAGGTTGGCGGGGTTATGCAGCGGTGCCAAGGCAGCGGTGGTCTCGATGGCCTCGATCACACTGTCATCGATCAGCGCTGCTTGGGTGAAGTGCTCGCCACCATGAACGATGCGGTGGCCCACGGCCCCCGGTACGCGACCTTCCAAACGCTGAAGAATGGCGTTCAAGGCGTCGGCGTGGTCAGCATTCGGCAGCGGTTGGGTAAAGCTTTCACCGGCGCTGTCTTTACCTTTCAAGCGGGCGTCGCTGCTGCCTAAGCGCTCCGCTAGCCCGGCCAAGCGTGGTACCTGCGGGTCCGCATCGATCAAAGCGTATTTAATAGAAGAAGAGCCACAGTTAATGACCAGCACCGGTGCGTTCATAACCACCTTTGTAACGTAATGAGGAAGTAAGGGAATAGACTTTAGTTTAACATGCTGCGACGCGGAAAATCAGCGAAGAATTTAGTTAGCCTTCTATGTAAAATGTCGGCATCCTGTTCCTTATATAACCCATCGTGAGCCGTTTTGTTCTTATGTCCTCGATTTCTAGCCCTAAGCTGTTACCCCGCCATCTGGCCATTCTGTTAATGATGACCGTGGCGACGATGTTCGCCGCGAACCACGTTTCAGCCCGTCTGGCCTTCGATAACGGCACGGGGCTGCTCTTGGCGGTGTTGATGCGCTCGGGTGTGGCTTGCTTGATTCTACTCTCGCTGGTGATTCTGCAGAAAAAGCGCCTTTGGCTGCCTGCCGGAACGTGGCCCTGGCAGCTGGCGGTGGGGCTACTCATTACGCTGCAAAGCGTTAGCCTTTACTCGGCCGTCGCGCGTCTTCCGGTGGTGATTGCTTTGCTGTTGGTGAATACCTTCCCCATTCAACTGGCGCTGATTAGCTGGGCGCTGGGCGGGCCTAGGCCTTCTTTACGTAGCTGTCTGATCATGGGCACCATTTTGATCGGCCTTCTGGTGGTGCTGGACATTCCCAGCTGGGTGGCTAACGCCGATGCCATGGGACCTGAATGGCTGGCAGGCATTGGTTTTGGACTACTAGCGGCCTTTGCGTTTGCCTGCGCGCTGTGGGTCACCGAGCATCGCCTGTCTGGGGTAGGCAGCACGCTGCGCAGTCTGCTGACCATGCAAACCGTGTTCATCGCCATGATCATTGGAGGGTTTCTCGGGGCCGTACCGGGCGGTATGAGCCTGCCGGATAACAGTACTGGCTGGGTGGGGTTAACGCTGCTGGCGCTGCTGTACGGCAGTGGATTCTCGATTCTCTTCATTTTCGTGCCCCGGCTAGATATGGCCCGCAACGCGCCGGTGATGAACTTCGAGCCGGTGGCGTCGCTGTTGATAGCCTATCTGGTACTGGGCCAAATGCTCAGCCCTAGCCAACTCGTGGGCGGCGCGGTGGTGGTTGGGGGCATCGTCGTACTGAGCCTTTCCAAAGGGCGCTAGAAAACGTCATCAACAGCGCAAGAAAAAAGGAAACTCGATGCAAGCGTCAGTAGGTGAATTGCGTTCTTCATGGGCCTAGGCCACACTTCGAAAGCGTAAGGAAACACTGTTTTTTAACTGAGGTGATCCCCATGAAGATGACCGTACTATCACTGACCTCTGCAGCGCTTCTGTTAGGTGCAGGTGCGTTTGCGGCATCCGCCCAAGCCCAAGAATCTTTCCAATACCCACAAGGATACGTGGGTGGCGATGCCATGTTTTGGAGCCTCAACCCTGACCGTGGCGACTCCCGTGACGATGTCGGCCTACGCCTGCGCGGTGGTGCCCAATTCAACGATTACTTCGCCCTCGAGGGCCACCTAGGCACCGGCGGTTCGGATCGCGGCGCCGATCTAGACCATCTGGCGGGTGCGTATGCCAAAGGTATCCTCCCGGTAGCGCCCAACTTCCGTCTTTACGGTTTAGCGGGTTTCTCCGAGGTCGAGATCAGCGATAATCGCGAAAGTGGTCTCTCTTACGGCGCGGGTGCCGAGATGGACATTGCCAACAACGTCTCGATTGGTGCCGACTACATGCGCTACCTGGACGAATCCGCCTACGATTTCGATGCGGCGAGCGTAGGCCTTCGCTACCGCTTCTAACACGGCAAGCGTTTAGCGCTTATTCATCAAGGGAATACGACCCCGCTGACCGAGCACAGACTCGGCAGCGGGGTTTTTGGTTGTGAGTGGGCCAATTCTGAGGATCAGCATAATTTCCCTCAGTTTGGGCCAAATGCTGCAAGCGCGAAGGTGGTACCTTCAAAAAAACGATAAACATAACGAATGGCCAGCGAACAAACTTATAACGCTCCATTTATGAGGAAACCCCCATGCGCAACCTAAACAAAATCGCACTAGCCGTTGGTCTCAGTATCGGTGTCTCGGCCACAGTCTCTGCAGCGGAAATGAACTGGCGAATGGCCACGCCTTGGAGCGGCGGCCCCTGGCTCGAGCGCGATGCGCAAATGTTTGCAGACCGCGTGGCCGAGCTGACCGATGGCAAGATCGCCATCGAAGTCTATCCAGGCGGCACCCTCGGTAGTGCGCTGCGCGTCACCAATACGGTGATGTCTGGCGTTGCACAAGTGAGTCATAACTATATCAACTACGACTACGGAACAGACCCCACCACGGCATTGCTGGCGGGCCACTCTAGCGGCCTGACTCCTGAAGAGTTCATGCTGTGGATGTATGAAGGTGGCGGCGCAGATCTCTATGAAGAGTATCGCCGTGACGTCTTTGATGTGGTCGCGTTTCCTTGTGCCATCTTGGGCACCGAGATTTTCCTTCACTCCAACAAGCCCGTTAGAACGCTCGAAGATTTCCAGGGGCTGCGCTTGCGCACGTCAGGCGCTTGGGCCGAAATCGCCTCGCGCCTGGGAGCCTCAACGGTGGTCATGGCGGGCAGCGATATCTACAGCGCTTTGGAGCGCGGCGTGATTGATGCTGCCGAATGGGGCAGCCCTGAAATGAACCGCCCGACGGGTTTTCAGGAAGTCGCTCAGTACGTCATTACGCCGGGCGTCCATCAATCAGGCGGTTTCCTCGAGTGCCAAGTGAACAGCGACACGTGGGAAGAACTATCCGAGCGTGAGCAAAACATGCTGCGTCTCGCGGGCAAACTGTCCGTGTTCGATACCTGGCTTGCCAGTTCGTTTGCTGATCTCGAGGCGTATCAAGCACTGGTGGAGGGTCCCAACGAAATCGTCGAGCTGGATCAATCCTTCATTGACGCTATTTACGAAGAGACTGCGAAATGGGAAGACGAATACGCCGCTGAAAACGAATGGTTTGCGCGGGTGCTCGAATCTCAGCGCACGTTCAAGAACGATATGAACAGCTGGTCGGAGTATCGTCTGCCCATCGGCGTCATGGCACGCTAAGAGGCAACAGCGTCAACCAACAGAGAGGCCTCTACAGGCCTCTCTTTTATTTGTTTTTCCTATACGTTGAGAATTCCCATGAAACTAATCCGATCCATAGAGGCGCTGACACGCGTTGCTGGTTGGTTGGGAGCGATACTGGTCTTCCCATTGATAGGCGCACTGATCGTCGAGGTGTTCAGCCGTTATGTGGCGGGTCGACCGACCCTATGGGCATTCGAGGTCAGCTACATGGTCATGGGCGCCATGTTCATGTTGGGTATGGCCAATGCGCTGCGGGTGGGCCAGCACGTGAGCGTCGATATCGTGACGCTGCAGTTGAAACCGCGGGCGAACGCACTGATCCGGGCGGTGGGCTATGTGCTTTTCCTGCCGGTACTCGTGTGGCTGGTCTGGGAGCTATCCAAATACGCTTGGTCCGCTTTCGATACCAACGAGCGGTCGGGCCGCTCGGCTTGGAATCCGGTGGTTTGGCCAATCTTTACCGTGTGGTTTTTAGGCTTTGCCCTATTGGCACTGCAGGTGGTGGCCGAGCTGCTCAAATCGGTCAGAGTGCTCCTGGGGATGACTGACGTCGAGGAGCCAGCCAAATGAGTAGCTATCTCGCGTTATTGATGTTCCCGGCGTTGATGGCCTTCATCATCGCAGGGTTTCCGATTGCGTTTTCGATGATTTTGGTGGCCACCGGCTTTGGCATCATCCAGTTTGGTGACGTGGCGGCTTACCAGCTGCTGACCAAAATAGAAGATACCGCTTCAAATTCCATTCTGGCCGCGGTGCCGCTATTTATCTTTATGGGCGCCATGCTGGAGCGTTCCGGCATTGCCGAGCGCTTGTTCGAAGCCATCCACATGTGGACACGCCGCTTGCCGGGTGGGCTGGGCATTGGCGCGATCATCCTCGGCACTCTGTTTGCCGCCTCTAGCGGGGTAGTGGGGGCCACCGAGGCCGTCATCGGTATGCTCGCAATCCCGGTGATGTTGAAGCACCAGTACAGCAAGAGCCTGATGTCGGGCACTATTTGTGCCAGCGGTTCACTAGGCACGGCCATACCGCCCTCCATTACGGTCGTGGTACTGGGGCCCGTGGCGGGTGTGTCGGTGGGGTCACTGTTCAGCGGTTTATTGATTCCTGGCTTTTTGATGGCCGCGATGTTCTTGATCTACATCGTCGGTGTCGCCTATCTCAAGCCAGAGATGGCGCCGCGCATTCAGGAGCAGGAGCCGGATATTCCTTTTGGCGACAAACTGCGCATCACCTTGATTGCGTTAGTCCCTACCATGTTGCTGATTTTCACCGTGCTGGGGACCATTTTGCTGGGTATGGCAACGCCCACAGAAGCGGCTGCCTGTGGGGCGCTTGGCGCGATTATTTTGGCGGCCGCCTACCGTAATCTGTCCCTGTCGGTGCTTTGGACCTCGGCGATCAAGACCGTGAACATCTCCGCGATGATTCTCCTGATCGTAATGGGGGGCAGTATGTTTGCGGGCGTCTTTTTTGCCTCAGGTGGCATGGCGACTGTGCAAGCACTGCTAATGGACACGGGGCTTAGCCCGTGGATGATTTTGGGGCTGATTCTACTGATTGCCTTTATTGCCGGGTTTGTGCTTGATCTGATCTCGGTGGTGCTCATTATCATCCCGGTTGCCATGCCCATTGTGAGGATGCTCGGTTTCGATGAAATCTGGTTCTGCGTTGCGTTCCTGGTCGTGCTTCAAACCAGCTACTTGACACCACCATTGGCACCGGCAATTTTCTACTTGAGGGCAATCACGCCACCAGAAGTGACACTCAAACACATGTATAAAGGTGTGGTGCCTTTTATTATTGCCCAACTGGTGGTGCTGGCATTGGTCCTGATGTTCCCAGCCATTGCCCTGTGGCTACCGGATGTGATGGGAGGGCCTTCCTGGCGCTAGCCTTTTGACACTTCCCAGTAATGACAAGCCGCTCAAGCCAGAGCGGCTTTTTATTGATCAGTCGGGCTTATTTTTAGCGTGCTAATAAATTTGTTAGACTAAGGTATTCCGTCTAACGCTACCCCGAGTGCACGTGACCGCTTGGGGGCCAGTGAACGAGTAATACCCATGACCCCTGATCAACGATTTATCCGCTGGGTGAAAATAGCCCTGGCGGCGTTTGTAGTGCTGTTCGTCTATTTCTTACTCGCCGATAGCTTTATGCCCATGACCCCGGAAGCACGCGCGATGCGGCCCGTGACGCGGATTGCGCCGGAGCTCAGCGCGCCGGTGAAAGACGTGGTGGTGCGGGACCATCAGCGGGTGGACGCGGGCGACGTGCTGTTTCGGCTAGACCCGGCGCCGTTCGAACTTGCCCTACAGCAGGCAGCGTTGAACCGCGAGCAGGCCGAGCAGGAGAACGCTCGGCTAACCGCCGAATTGGCGGCGGCGCGAGCCTCGCTGGCATCAGCTCAAGCCACGTTCGAAGAGCGTAGCGGTGAGCGCCACCGCGCCGAGGCGCTGTTAGGGCGGCAGGGCATCTCCCGCCAGCAGTACGAGCAGCAAGTGGCCGCCGAGCATACGGCCCAAGCTGCCGTGGCGTCTGCCCGCGCGCAAATCGATAGCCTAGAAGTGCAGCTAGGTGAAGAGGGCGACGCCAACCTGCGGCTGCGCCAGGCCGACAATGCGCTCGCCCAAGCCGAGTTAAACGTGGACCGCGCCACGGTAAGAGCGCGGGAGGCGGGCGAAGTCACCAACCTGCAGCTACAGCCGGGGGATTACGTGCAGGCCGGCCAGCCCGCCGTGGCGCTTGTGGCCAGCCGTGTCGACGTCGTGGCCGATTTTCGCGAGAAAAGCTTGCGCCACGTGAAGGAAGGCGACGAAGCAACGGTGGTGTTCGATGCATTGCCGGGACGCCTGTTGGCAGGCCACGTGAGCGCGTTCGATGCCGGTGTGCGGGAAGGGCAGCAGGCGGCCGACGGGCAGCTGGTGGACATTCCGACCTCCGACCGCTGGGTGCGCGATGCCCAGCGGGTGCGTATTCACATCGCGCTGGACGAGCCTTTGGACGAGCTTCCGCCCAGCGGCGCGCGGGCCACGGTGCAGCTAGTGCCCGGCGAGCACGCGCTGGCCAAGCCGTTTGCCTGGCTGCAGGCTCGGCTCGTGAGCTGGCTTCATTATGTCTACTAAATCGCCTACTCGATCAACCTCGCGTACGGGAACATCCGCTACGCGCTCAGTGCCCGCTTCCTCGGCGCTCAGTCAGAATGGATTTAGCCAGAATGGACTTAGCCAAAACGGACTGCGCCAGTGCCTGCGGGTCGCGGGCGGCGGCACCTTGGGGTTCATCATTAGCCAATTGATGGGCTGGAATTACGGTGTCTTCTTTACCGTCTTTCCGATGTTCTTGCTGGGTTTGGTGCCGGTGTTGAATGGCTCGATCATTCGCCAGTTTCTCTCCAACGTGAGCCTCAACGTGCTGGAGGTGAGCCTGGTGGTCGGGCTGTTAAAACACATGCCCGTGGTGATGACGCTGGTGGTGCTGGGGCTGTTTCTGCTGCGTTTCAACTTGATGGCCAAAGGCCCGCTGTTTCTGTTTGGTGCCAACGGCGTGTTGACGCTCAGCATACTGCTGCACTTCGCCAGCTACCCCAGTGTGGATTTGAGCGACCTGCTGGCCAGTAACCTCATGGCCAGTGTGCTGGCGGTGTTCATTGCCATGCTGATGTACACCCTGTTCCCCGATAGGGAACCCCGCCAACCGCCGCCCAGGGGCAGCAAATCGACGGCGCAAATCCGCCATGAAACCCTGATTGGCGGCATCACCGCCACGCTTTCGTTCGTAGTGTTTCAGGTGTTCGATCTGCGCGGGTCGCTCTCGGCGCAAATGGCCACCATCTTGATTCTGTTTACGCTGGGCTACTTTGGCGCGCAGGTGTCGGCGGCCAAGCGCGCGGTGGGCACGCTCTTGGGCTGTAACCTCGCGCTGGTGATGCAGCTGGCGCTCTACACCCAAAGCCACCACTTTCTGCTGGTGATTCTGCTTTATTGGCTGGGTTTGATGCTGTTTGCGCGGGAGCACATCTTGGAAGGCGGCGGTTCCGGCATCGGGTTTGGCGGGCTCACCACTATGGGTATCCTATTCGGCCAGTCGTTGGGGCCACAGCAAGACTTGGTCTACAGCGCGCTGTATCGCTTTTCGTCCATGAGCGTAGCGCTGATCGGCACGCTATCGGTGATGATTTGTCTGCACTATCTGCTCAACCGCTGGGAACCTACTCGCCTGCCCGAAAAGTAGTTGAGGTAATTTTTTAACGACGCACTACGCTGAAAAGAGCCGCCGTCGACGCCCCATGGACGCGACGAGCGGCCTTTTCCCTCCTAACGGATTAGAGGTGTTCGTCATGGCAAGTGGCAAAGAAGACAAAGTGAAAGGCGCGGCCAACAAAGCCGCCGGGAAAGCCAAAGAAGCCGCCGGTAAGGCCACCGGCAGCAGCAAAACCGAAGCCAAAGGCAAAGCCCAGCAAGCCAAAGGCGAACTGCAAAAAGGCAAAGGCGATGCCAAGGAAGGGGCCAAGAAGAAAAAGTAATTCTCGATGGCACCCCATCATCCACCGGAGCCCAGGCTCCGGTGGCTGTTTTGGCACTTTACGTGACCCAGCGCACGATTTGCGGCTGCTATTTCACGCTTAATGGCAATGTGTCATGACTCCCCTCACTGAGGACGTGCCCCATGCCTACCATGATGAAAGCGGCAATTTTCGTTGAACCGGGCCGCATCGAAATCGACGACAAACCCATCCCCGAGATTGGCCCGAACAATGCCCTGATGCGCATCACAACCACCACCATCTGCGGCACCGATGTTCACATCTTAAAAGGCGAATACCCGGTAGAGCGCGGTTTAACCATCGGCCACGAGCCCGTGGGGGTGATTGAAAAACTCGGTGCCAACGTCAAAGGCTACCAAGAAGGCCAGCGGGTGATTGCTGGCGCGATTTGCCCCAGTTTCACCTCTTACGCCTGCCAGGACGGTTGTTGTGCACAGGATGGCGACCACCACAGCCACGGCTACAAGCCCATGGGCGGCTGGCGCTTTGGGAACACCATCGATGGTGCCCAGGCGGAGTACCTGCTGGTGCCCGATGCCCAAGCGAACCTCTCGCCCGTCCCCGATGGCCTAACCGACGAACAGGTGCTGATGTGCCCAGACATTATGTCGACGGGGTTTGCCGGTGCGGAATCCGCAGGCATTAAAATAGGCGATACGGTGGTGGTGTTTGCCCAAGGGCCAATTGGCCTGTGCGCCACCGCAGGCGCGCGGCTGCGGGGGGCGGGCATGATTATCGCCGTAGACGGTGTGGATGAGCGCCTGCACATGGCCAAGCAGATGGGCGCGGATGTAACGCTGGATTTCCGCAAGGTCGATGTGGTGGAAGAGGTGCTGAAACTCACCGGTGGTCGGGGGGTAGACGCCGCCATCGAAGCGCTGGGCCTACAGCAAACTTTTGAGGCCGCGCTACGGGTGCTAAAACCCGGCGGCACGCTCTCGAGCCTGGGGGTCTACTCCGAAGACCTCACCCTTCCGCTGGGTGCGTTTTGTGCAGGGCTGGGCGATCATAAAATCATTACCTCGCTGTGCCCGGGCGGCAAAGAGCGCATGCGCAGGCTGATGAGCATGATCGCATCAGGCCGCATAGATCTGGGCCCGCTAGTTACGCACCGCTACGCGCTGGAGGAGATCGTGGAAGCCTACGACCTCTTCTCCCACCAGCGCGATGGCGTGCTAAAAGTGGCGCTTAGCGCTGGCTAAGCGCCACCGGTAGCGGGCTATACCTCTTGGTACAGCTCGCTACCTTCCCGGCGGAATTTCTCCGCCTGCTCCTGCATACCGCGCTTAACTGCTTCGGCGTCGCTTTCAGCGGCGTTTTCCGGGGTGCGGTCGCGGTAGGTGTCGCGTACTTCCTGGCTGATCTTCATGGAGCAGAACTTCGGCCCGCACATGGAGCAGAAGTGGGCTACCTTGGCGGAGTCCTTCGGCAGGGTTTCATCGTGGTATTCCCTGGCGGTGTCCGGGTCCAGCCCCAGGTTGAACTGGTCTTCCCAGCGGAATTCGAAGCGCGCCTTGGAAAGGGCGTTGTCGCGACGCTGGGCCGCCGGGTGGCCCTTGGCCAAATCCGCCGCGTGGGCGGCAATCTTGTAGGTGATGATACCGGTTTTGACGTCGTCCTTGTTGGGCAGGCCCAGGTGCTCTTTCGGCGTCACGTAGCAGAGCATCGCGCAGCCAAACCAGCCAATCATCGCCGCCCCAATGCCCGAGGTAATGTGGTCGTAGCCGGGGGCGATATCCGTCACCAGCGGGCCAAGCGTATAGAAGGGCGCTTCGTCGCAGCACTCTAGCTGCTTGTCCATGTTCTCTTTCACCAGGTGCATGGGCACGTGGCCGGGGCCTTCGATCATCACCTGCACGTCGTGCTTCCAAGCAATCTTGGTCAGTTCACCCAAGGTTTCGAGTTCAGCAAACTGCGCTTCATCGTTGGCATCGGCAATGGAGCCGGGGCGCAGGCCGTCGCCCAGTGAGAACGCCACATCGTACTGCTTGCAGATCTCGCAGATCTCCTCAAAGTGGGTGTACAGGAAGCTCTCCTGATGGTGATACAAGCACCACTTCGCCATGATGGAACCGCCACGGCTGACGATGCCGGTGACACGGTTGGCGGTGAGCGGCACGTAGCGCAGCAACACCCCCGCGTGGATGGTGAAGTAATCCACCCCCTGCTCCGCCTGCTCGATCAGCGTATCGCGGAAGATTTCCCAGGTGAGGTTTTCGGCAATGCCGTTGACCTTCTCCAGCGCCTGATAGATGGGCACCGTGCCAATCGGCACCGGCGAGTTGCGGATGATCCACTCGCGGGTTTCATGGATGTTCTGGCCGGTGGAGAGGTCCATGATGGTATCCGCCCCCCAGCGGATGCCCCAGGTCATCTTGTCCACTTCCTCCTCGATGGAAGAGGTGACCGCCGAGTTGCCCAGGTTGCCGTTGATCTTCACCAGGAAGTTGCGGCCAATGATCATCGGCTCGCTTTCCGGGTGGTTGATGTTGTTGGGAATGATCGCCCGCCCGCGAGCCACCTCATCGCGCACGAACTCCGGGGTGATCTCCTTGGGCAGGCTGGCGCCGAAGCTCTGGCCCGCATGCTGATGGCCCAGAATGCGCTCTACTTCTGCCGTTCCCAACGCTTGGCGGCGCTGGTTTTCCCGCAGGGCAATGAACTCCATTTCCGGCGTGATGATGCCCTGGCGGGCGTAGTGCAGCTGGGTCACGTTCTTGCCCGCTTTCGCCCGGCGGGGTGTGCGGCTTAAATCAAAGCGCAGCTGGGCAAGGGTAGGGTCGTTGGCGCGGCGCTGGCCATACTGGCTGGTGGGGCCATCCAAAAACTCGGTGTCGTTGCGCTCTTCGATCCAGGCCCGGCGCAGCTCCGGCAGGCCCTGGCGCAAATCGATGCGGGCGTTAGGGTCGGTGTAGGGGCCGGAAGTGTCGTACACCAGCAGCGGCGGGTTCTGCTCATCCACGCCGCTGGTTTTGGTGGGCGAGAGGGAGATTTCCCGAAACGGCACGCGAATATCCGGCCGCGAGCCTTCCACGTACACCTTGCGCGAGCCGGGCAGCGGCGCCACGGCGGCGGCATCGACCTGGGCGGTTTCGGCTAAAAAGTGCGCGGTGTTGCTTTTGACGGTCTTGGTCATGACGGTTGCTCTGTGTTGTAGGAGGTTATTCAGAAAGGTCTATACCCATCTGCCAGAAGTCGATTTCCAGGCGGGTGGCATCGCGGAAGATCTTGCTCAGCTCAGCAAAACGGGCGGGGGCGATATCCGCCAGGCGGGCATCGAGCCACGCAAGCTCTGCCTGCATGGCGGCCTGAAACTCCTCGCCTTCGTACATGGCGATCCAGGCATCGAACGGGTTCTGCGCGCCGCGCAGCGTAGAAGACTGCGCGTTGAGCCAGTTGGCGATTTCGCCGTAGCCCACCAGGCACGGGGCCAGCGCCACGTGCAAATCCAGCAGGTCGCCACGGTTGCCGGTATCCAGCACGTAGCGGGTGTAGGCCAATGTGGCGCGGGCTTCGGGGAGTTCGGCAAGCTCCTGTTCGCTGATGCCCCACTCCTGGCAAAAGCCCACGTGCAGGCCCAGCTCCACATCCACAATGGCTTTCAGTCCTTCATGGGCCTGGCGCAAATCCGCTAGGGTGGGGCTTTTGTAGGCGGCCAACGCGTAGGCGCGGGCGAAGTGAATCAGGAACAGGTAATCCTGTTTCAGGTAGTGGCGAAACGACGCCTCAGGCAGCGTGGCGTTGGCCAGCTGGCGCACGAAGTCGTGCTCGATATAGGCGCGCCAATCTTGCTGGCAAGCGGTGGTGAGATCGGTAAAGCGGTAGCCCATTGTGTGCCTCCGGGGGGTAATGATCCGGAGGGCGGGCGAGAAAGATCGAGGGAGTGGCACGGAAGGGTGGCGTAAAGGAGCGCCGCGGCCATCGCTTGATCCCTACGCCGGTACCCGCGCGCTCGTAAAAGAGCAGCGCATTAGCCGGATCAGGTTCAGCGGGACCAGCGCTCGGTAGCCAAAAGCCCACCCTGCGCCATCTCAGCCGGATATCACCGGCACCCCGTCAAGCTGTTCGTCGATGGAGTGTAGGAGGCGGGTGGGGGAGATGCAAGGGGGCGCTAACTTGATAGACCACGGGCTTCATTGAAGGATGACTATCCTTCACTAACCCAATGGACTTCTAACGCCCGCAAAGCCATTGCCGAGCACATGGGTGTATATCTGGGTGGTTTCGATACTTTTGTGGCCCAGCAGCTCTTGAACGGTGCGAATGTCAGTACCTTGGCTTAGTAGTTGAGTGGCGAAACTGTGCCGCAAGGAATGGCATGAGCCAGGGCGTGTTAAAGAAGATGAGCGCATGGCATATTTGACGGCTCTCTGGACGGCAGAGGCATGAATGTGATGTAGAACGACGCGGCCCCGCTCATCGAAACAAGGCTTGGAGGAAGGGAATAGCCACTGCCATGCAAGTGAAACACCTGCGTTCGGGTATTTACGGTCCAGAGCATAAGGCAGTGACACAGGAATAGCGTTGTCTTCAATGCGAGCGTTCAGCTGTTGTTCTGCCATTTGTATATGCGTATGTAATGGCTGGATACACGAAGGTGGCAGTAGCGTGGTGCGGTCTTTGTTGCCTTTGCCAGAATACACAGTGATGATTTGCCGTGAGAAATCAATATCTTTGACGCGAAGCCGACAAGCTTCGGAGACACGTAAACCTGAGCCGTACATCAGTGAGGCCATGAGAAGCATAGAGCCAGACAAGTGCTGAAATACCTCCATTACCTCCTGATGGGAAAGCACTACTGGTAAGCGCTGAGGGCGCTTGGCTCGGCTAAATTGACCAATCTCTCCAAGCGGTTGCTCCAGCACGTGGCGATAAAGAAAGACGATGGCATTGAGTGCTTGATTCTGTGTCGCCGCCGCCACGTGCCTTTCGATTGCCAGATACTCCAAAAATTGCCGTACTTCATGATCTGTTAGGGTAGCAGGGTGTTGTAAGTTATTGAACCGAATGTAAAAGCGAATCCAGTAGCAATAGGTTTTCTCGGTGCGCAAGCTATAGCGCTTGACCCTCATGGTTGCCTTGACGCGTTCCATCAGTTTCATAGCAGGATGCCTCAATAATACTGTATATAAAAACAGTATTATTGAGACGAGCAAAACGCGCAAGCCCGCGAATGTTGGCTATATCGCCGAAATTCTCTTTGCACGCTGTAGAATCAATGAGGTAGATTCAATTTGCTGGCTATGAAACCTCAGTCATTGTGATGTCACGTTCATTGAGGTTTCATGGCAGGGGGTATAATCACTGTTAGCCCTTTAGGAGTCTATTTTGACAGAGCAAAAGAAAGATGGATTTTACTTGGAACCATATAAGAGCGTTCACGCCACAGAAAATTGGTTTAAGAACTTAAAATTTCTGGGGAAAGGTGGGAATGGGACTGCATTTTTAGTTATGGCTACTGATGGGCCTTTGCGAGGCGGTCTGTTTGCCTTAAAAGTCTTCCATATGCTTTCTTCTGAAAGGAGGCAGGAAAGATTTCTTGAAGAGGTAAAATTTCTCAAATCTAGCAATCACCCAAATTTAATGAAGCAATTAGACGAAGGAACGTATGCAGGTCACCCTTTTGTCGTACAAGACTATATGCCAAAAACGCTTCACCGAGAGCTAGACGGAAAATCGATTGAATTTGGCAAGGCATTGTTATTTTCCTGCCAATTGCTTTCTGCTTTGCAGGCATTGCATTCCCAATCTTTCATACATCGAGATATAAAGCCTCAAAACATATTTGTCGATAATCTAACTATCTACATGGGTGACTTTGGGTTACTCAAAAAGATAGACACGGCACATGACGAACAAGACAGGAATGACTTTGAGGGGTATTTTGCGATGCCGAAATACTACCGCACGCCAGAATTGGTTGCTTACGCCAAAAGGCAAGGTGCACTAGATCTGAGGTCAGACATCTTCCAGCTAGGCCTTGTTATTGCTCAAATGTTCACTGGTAGAAATCCTCTCGTGTATATGGAAGATAGCCTGTCTGATATAGAGCTGGAAAACATTGGGCACGTCCCGGGGAAGCATGGGGGGCTAGTAGCCAAAACCATAATGGAAATGACCTCTCTCAAACCAGAAAACAGGTGCTCCATAAGCACAGCACTTGGACGTTTCACAGGTCTTGTTGAGACTTATGCAAAAGAATATGAGGCGTTTCATGGCGTATCTTTCATGGGCTAACAAGTCAAAGCACTCGGACGTCGCTACGCTCCGCCGGTGTTTGAAGCGTTAAGGGCAGAAGGAGAGTCGAGTGCGGGATGAGCACGTAGAGTATTTCTCGCAGTTCCTCGGTGAATTTCAAGGGGAGACCGATCGGGGCGCGGCCTTGGTCGGCGCGGCTTTGATCGATGAGCGGTTACACAGACTTTTAGAGTCGCATTTTGTTGCGTGCAAGGAGTCTAAAGAATTGCTGAAGGGCGGTAATGCGCCGATTGGTTCGCTCAGCGCACGCATCAAAATGGCGTATTGTCTTGGTCTCATCACGGAGCTTGAGTTCAAAGAATGTGAGCTTATCAGGCGCGTCAGGAATGAGTTTGCTCATCAGGTTCACGGTCTGACATTCGCAGACAACAAGATAAATGACCTCTGCAAAAATTTGCGCGCGAATACGCCGGATGGGGCCAGATTCGACGGTAATACACGCCAGCTATTTATTAACTCAGTTATCTTGGTGTCCCTTGCTCTGTGGTATCGCCCTGAATACAACAAGCCCAACAGGGCTAAGCATCGGGATTGGAGCTATCAGCTCAGCCCTTAACAAGGCCAGGCACGGCGACGCCTTTTTCGTTGTGGCTTCGCCTCCACTACAAAGCCGCGCATGCTGGCGGCGTTAGCTCAAAAGGAGAACCATGGCAGATTTAAATGAAAAAGAAGGCTCCATTGTCAGCCATTGCCCTGGTTGTCGCGGTGGTAGAAGCACTTTCGAATGGAAGGTGGATGGTCGCGAAATTGGAGCCCACGAAAGAAGAGAAAAAGATCGCTACTGGCCAGACTGCGTAGTTTCTTACAGGCTCTTTAAATGTGCCGGCTGCGGGATGGGGGCATTTGGTGTTGTTAAAATGGGCGGCGGAGGAAATTATCCTGGTTCATACAACCGCCTTATTAGGTTTTTTCCAGAAGCAAAGCAGCGTCTACCTGTTCCACGTTCAGTACCTCAGGGTATCGTCACAGAGTTTCGTGAGGCTGAAACTTGCTTGGAGAACATGTGTATTAGGGCTGCGGCTGGGCTAATTCGTTCCGTGCTTGATAAAACTCTACGTGCTAATGGCTATAAAACTAAGCAGGAATCCAATCTGTATAAACAAATTGAAGCAGCCGCTGAAGATGGTGTCATAACGCAAGCAAGAAAGCGCCGAGCACATGATGAGATTAGAGTTCTCGGTAACGATGTTCTGCACGATGATTGGCATGAAATACCAGAGGAAGATGTTGAGGCGGCAAGGCATTACTGTCAGAGAATCCTTGAAGATTTTTATGATGATCGCGAATCGGTTTTGGCGCTGTTAAGAGAAGCTGGGAGAGTTCCCGAAGAGGACCGTGAAGTTGAAACTGAAGAGAGCGAGAGCTAACAAACGCATGTTGCCGGACTGGTTTTCCGCTACGCTCCAAACCAGCCGCAAATGCGGGCGTTAAAAGTTTATGATCTATCTCATTCTTACAAAGAAAGGTTTTGAGGAGCTGGCGGGTGAGTTAGGTCGTACATCTTCTCCTGCATGGATAAATCGAGGAGTCATGAATGCTGATGAAGCTGCTAAGTTTAGGGAGGAAGGGGCAGAGATCACTCTTTTTACCTACGAACTACCGCGAGGTGATATAGCGGCTTTAGAAGATGAGTTGGCTATAATGCGCAAAAAAGCGTCCAACATGTTCCGCAGCTCATGCGGGCGTTACCCTTCCAGTCGCCGCCTTGCAAAACTCCGTCAATGACGTATATTAATTGTCATGTTTACCATCATCGAAACCCCGACATTCGAAGCAGATGCCAGAAAAATCTGGATCGAGGAAGAGCGAAATGCCTTCTTCGCCTGGTTGGCAGCCAACCCTGAAGTTGGCGACCCAATTCCAGGTAGCGGCGGATGCAGAAAGGTTCGCTGGTCGGTGGCGGGTTCAGGGAAGCGTGGTGGAGTGAGAGTCATTTACTTCACCCGGTTGGCAAATGGTGAGATCTGGCTGTTGGTGATCTACAAGAAGGCCGTCAAGGAGAACATACCCGCGCATATCCTGAAGTCGATTCGTGAGGTATTGGAAAATGAGTAATGAGACCCTGAGTGCTGAGGATCTTGGCAATAAGCTGCTCCAATCAGTTAAAGAAATGAAAGCGGGCAAAGCCGCACGAGTCAGTCGTGTGGAGCCAAATGAGGTCGCAGAGGCGCGTGGCAAGACCGGCCTCACACAGCGAGAGTTTGCCGAGGTACTCCATATTTCTCCGCGCACGTTGCAGGAATGGGAGCAGGGTCGACGTAAACCTTCTGGGCCGGCAAAGGCGCTCATCGAGATTGCATTTCGCCATCCGGAGGTAATTCGGGAAGACCTCGAACTCAGGGGTTAGCAAGGTGGTCAACGGGACGCCAACTACGCTGTGCTCCGTTGTCGCCCATTACCACTGGCGTTAGCAGCTATTGCCACTCTCGAAAAGTGACACTATTAGCCTGATTCAAGGTGAGCCCATGAAAGTTGAGCTTATTACCAACCTTAAGTGCCAAGCCACGGAAAGCTTGGCTGACCTGCGCTTGTCTAAAGAGTCAGTACGGATCACCGAGCATGGTAAGCCATCCGCATACCTTGTCGATGTGCAAGATTACGAGTTCATGCAACGTCGCTTTGATTTGCTTGAAGGGCTTTCACGGGGAGAGCGTGCTGTACTTGAAGGAAGAACGTACAGCCAAAGTGAGGCCAGGGAAAAAATGAGTAAATGACTGACGTAATCTGGACGGAGCCTGCGCTTCAAGAACTGGATAGCATCGCTGAATACATTGCTCTCGATCATCCTGTTGCTGCAAGTCATCTGATCCAGGAAGTGTTTGATAAGACTGAGCGTTTGGGAGATTGTCCCCAATCAGGACGGATACCTTTTTCTCCTTTTTGCAACGTCAACGTCACGGGTGGGCTTTGGCGTTAGGCCCATCACATTGAGGGTTGTGTTCTCGTGATATTGCGCATTGCTTTTGGTTTCTTGATCCTGTTCTCGGCATCTGGATCGGCGAGCGAGACGCATGCCCCGGCGCAGCCCACCGCATCGGATGTTCGTCTGGAAACTGCCACCGGCACCCTTTTTGGTTCTCTGCTCCTGCCGCCCTCTACCGGGCCACATCCGCTTGTATTGCTGCATGCCGGTTCCGGTCCCACGGATCGCAATGGCAACAGTGCTCTCTTGCCGGGAGCAAATGACAGCCTGAAGCTGCTTGCCGAAGCACTTGCTGTGCGGGGGATCGCCTCGGTCCGCTACGACAAGCGGGGAGTGGCGGCCAGTGCAGCCGCTGCACCTTTGGAGAATGAGCTTCGCTTCGACACCTACGTAGAGGATGCCGCCGCATGGGTCCGCCAGCTTCGAACGGACTCTCGCTTTGGCACGATCACTCTGCTTGGGCACAGTGAGGGCTCATTGATCGGCATGCTCGCAGCAAAACAAGCGCGTGCGGATGCCTTCATCTCGGTTGCTGCACCGGCACGTTCCGCGCCAGAGATTATCCGCGATCAGTTGCGCCCGCAGCTTCCGGATGATCTGTGGCAGGATAGTGAGCGCATTCTCTCCGAGCTGGAACAAGGTCACACGACAGAGGGCGTGCCGCCAGCGTTGGCGTCATTGTTCCGTTCGAGCGTGCAGCCGTACCTGATCTCTTGGTTTCGGTACGTGCCGACTGAGGAAATCCAGCATGCCCCCGGCCCGGTATTGATCGTCCACGGCACTACAGACGTACAGGTCAGTCCGAGCGAAGTGGAGGCGCTCAAGCAAGCGCGTCCAGATGCAGAACTGTTGCTCGTGGAAGGAATGAACCACGTGCTCAAAATGGTTCCGGCCAATCCAGCGCAGCAAAGCGCTTCGTACTCAGACGCATCGCTGCCTGTAGCCCCACTGTTGGTGGATCACATCGTCGAATTCACTGACCGTGTGCAGCGACTACCTTAGAAGCCCAACCAGCGTTATCGCTATTAAGGCGCTCCTGCCCTGGGCCGTTGGGGCCTGATAGTGCAGGCCTTAAGTGGCTTACCCTAACAGCATCTGTTTAAGAGCTGGTTGGTGATCTTATGAGGGCCTATCCACATTGAGGGAAAGCTCAGCGCTATATCAGTAGTGATACCGAAGCTGGGCGATGAGAAGAGCGTCATCCGTGACCTTATAAACGATGCGGTGTTCTTCGTTGATTCGCCGAGACCAGTAACCAGCAAGGCTGTGTTTAAGGGGTTCTGGCTTGCCGACTCCTTCAAACGGCGCTCGTTTGATTTCTTTGATTAGCTTGTTGATTCGGTTGAGAACCTTCTTATCGGTTTTCTGCCAGTACAGATAGTCTTCCCAGGCGTTCTCGGAAAAGATGAGCTTCATTCAAGAAGCTCCTTTTCCTGACCACCTCCTTGCTCCAACTCGGCAACGGATTCCAGTAAACGGCGGGCGTTTTTGGGCGCGCGGAGGAGGTAGGCTGTCTCTTGCAGTGCTTCATAGTCTTCGAGAGAGATCATGACCACGGATTGCGCCTTATTGCGGGTGATGATCATAGGAGAGTGGTCTTCACAGACCTGCTCCATGGTTTTTGCTAGGTTGGTTCTAGCGGCGGTGTAGCTGATGGCATCCATAAAGGGTGCTCCTGTACGCGATGTTGTTAATGTACAGAATAGCGTACAGGATTGGGTTTGCCAATTGGCTTTGCCGCGTTCGGTTTTCTCCGCTTTAAAACAGCGGTTGAGCCGGTGATGCCCACGAATCGTATCCCACGCTAATCCGTTGATAGGCGCTTGCTCACACCATCATTAAGCCTTGCTTGCGTGTTGGCGGCGCGTAGGCGGCATCAATCTCTGCCAAATCCTCGTCATCGAGCCTGACCTTATCCGCATCAGCGTTCTGTTTGAGGTGATCCAGGCTCACGGCTTTAGGAATCGCGATCACGCCGAGGTGGCGCAGTGCCCAGGCAAGCGCGACTTGCGCGGTAGTGGCCCGGTGTTTGTCGGCGATGCGTTGCAGAGTAGCGTCACGAAGTAGCGCGCCGCCTTGCCCGACCGGGCAGTAGGCCATGAGCGGCATGTTGTGCTGTGCTTGCCAGGGCAGCAGGTCGTACTCGATGCCCCGGGCGTCGGGGTTGTAGAGCACTTGGTTGGTGGCGCACGCGGGCGCGTTTAGCTCTTCTAGGTCGTCAACGTCGAAGTTCGACACTCCCCAACGCCGTATCTTGCCCTGCTCGCGTAGCCGCTCAAACGCTTCCACGGTTTCACTCAGCGGGTACTGGCCGCGCCAGTGCAGCAGGTACAGATCAATCGTATCGGTGCCCAATCGGCGCAGGCTGCGCTCGCAGGCGGCTTGAACACCCTGGGTGCTGGCGTTGTGCGGGTACACCTTGCTGACGAGATACACTTCATCGCGCCGCCCGCGAATGGCTTCGCCCACGATCTCTTCCGCGCCGCCCTCGGCGTACATCTCGGCGGTATCGATCAGCGTCATGCCCAGGTCTATACCTTCACGAAGCGCCCTGATTTCAGCCTGCCGCTGCCCGGCATCCTCGCCCATGTGCCAGGTGCCCTGGCCGATGCGGGGGACGCTGATGCCGCCTAGCGCAATCGTCTGCATATCTCACTCTCCAAGTGTGATTTATAGTGTGATGCGGTTCTGACTGACCAAGGCCATCGTCGTTCGTGCTTCCATCGTAGTCGATCCGTATTGAAGGGGATAAACGAGAGAAGCTTGATGAACACAATTTTGAGATCATGTCAGAAGTTACTCATGCCGCCTTCGTGGCCGCTTTCAATACTATCGAGAAACCCAAATGGACGAATACACCGCTTGCATTCAGTGGGCCCGTGGAGCCGATGAAGCCTTTATAGATCAGCGCTATAGCCGTGGGCACGAATGGGTGTTCGATGGTGGCGTTCGCGTGCCTGCGTCGTCATCGCCTCATGTAGTGCCATTGCCCTATTCGGTCGAGGCCAACGTCGACCCGGAAGAGGCGTTCGTGGCCTCGCTCTCCAGTTGCCATATGCTGTTCTTCCTCGCCATCGCCGGGCAGCAGGGCTTTGTCGTGGAAAGCTACGTGGATAACGCGGTGGGTGTGATGGAGAAGGGTAGCGATGGGAAGATCGCCATGACCCAAGTCACGCTGCGGCCAAAGGCGGTGTTTGCAGGAGAACCGCCCTCTATTGAGGCGCTTGAGCACATTCACCACGCCGCCCATGAAAAGTGCTTTATCGCTAACTCCGTTAAGACCGATGTGGTGACCGAGATTCAGCATTAACGTCGTTAAGTCGTCGGCTGCTGGAGCGTGATATAGCAAAACGTCATGGCAGCGGTTAGCCTAAACGGTGGGTTAATCACGCTCATTGAGCATATAGGCGCAGCCATGGAAGATACCTCTAACGTCAGGCTGGCGTTGGCAGACGCATCGGCATTTGAAGCGTTCAAGCAAGAGTTAAAAGCCTCGTTTAGCGTGGCGGTGGAAGAGACGTTTGGCGCAGTGGAGGCGAGCTTGCTTCCTTCCGACACCGATATCGACAACTCTCTTACCGCGCCAGATGCCGTGGTGCATCACATACTGTTTGACGGCGTGAAAGTGGGCGGCGCGATTGTGACCATTGACGAAGCCACCCAGCACAACGCGCTGGATCTGTTCTATCTCTTACCCAGCACCCACGGGCGTGGCGTGGGCTATCGTGCCTGGCAAGCCATTGAGCAGATGTACCCACAAACGCGGGTATGGATGACCCACACGCCCTACTTTGAAAAGCGAAACATCCACTTTTATGTCAATAAGTGGGGTTTTAAAATTGTCTCTTTTTATAACCGTTATTACCCCTTGCCGGATGATGAAGAGCGGGGTAGTAAGGAGCATAAGCTTGAGTTTTTTGGCTTTGAGAAAGTCATGAGGTAAGCCTCGGAAAAAGGATTTTAAAGTGACCGTAAGAGCTGCAGAAAGAACCGATATTGCTGCCATCGCTGAGGTGTATCAGGCCTGTTTCCCCCGCGAGAAAAACCACGCCAAGTGGATAGAGGCGTCGTTTAACGCCTACCCAAGGGGCGTTTACTACGTGGTCGAAGTGGAAGGCCAAGTGCGCGGTTATATCCTTTGGTGCGTGAAGAACGGCTTTCGGGAAAAGAGCATAATCGAGCTGGAACAAATCGGCATTCACCCAGATGCGGCGGGTAAGGGGCTGGGTAAGCAGCTTATTGTGGAGTCGCTAGCGCCGTTCAAAGCTCACGTGCGCCGCCAGGGCTGCGGCGTGGGGGCGGTAATGGTGACCACCTCGGAAGGCAACTTCGCGGAGAAGCTGTATCAATCCACGCTAGGCGTCTCCCGCGCGGCGGTGATTAGTGGCTATGGCACAGGGGATGAGGTGATCTTGTATAACGCCAGCGTGGAGTAGCGCGAAAGCGGTGATGTATCAAAAATTCCTTAAGGAGAAGGAAATGAAAGGCGAGTGCCTGTGTGGGGAGGTGGCATTCACGATCGACGGTGAGCTACCGAACTTGTACCAATGCCACTGTTCGTTATGCCGCAAGGCCACCGGCGCGGCTGCCAATGCAGCCACCTTTGTGCAGGGTGAGCAGTTCAAGTGGCTGTCGGGGCAGGGAAGTATCCGTTCTTATCAGCGTGACAGTGGCTACCGAAGCGATTTTTGCGCGACATGCGGCAGCCCGGTACCCAACCAACTGCGCGGTAGCGACTGGGTGTGGGTGCCAGCAGGGTTATTAGAAGATGAGACCACTGCCCGGGTTGCCGTCCATCTTCATATGGCTTCGGCTGCCGCCTGGGAGCAGGAGGCAACCCACTGCCAGCGCTTTGATGCCTCCCCCGAGAGCCTGGAAGCGCTGTACAGCGCACTTCGCCAGGTGTGAGCATGAATGCAAACTCAACCGACTATCGCATACGCGCCTTTCAGGCAGAGGATATGGAGGCCGTGCTCTCTATTTGGCTGTCGGCGTCGGTTCAAGCGCATGATTTTATCGCGCCCCGCTTTTGGGAATCGAAGCAGGGGGCGATGCGAGATGTGTATCTTCCTGCTTCTGAAACCTACGTGGCTGAAGCATTGGGCCAGGTGGTGGGCTTTTACAGCCTTTATGAAAACACGCTAGCCGCCATTTTTGTGCAACCCAACCAGCAGGGCCACGGCTTGGGTAGTGCGCTGCTGGAAGATGCCAAGCGCCTCAGGGAGTGGCTGCAACTAACGGTGTATGCTCAGAATGTTTCTAGCGTCCGTTTTTATGAAGCGCGGGGTTTTGTGCCCATGGGCGAGCAGTTGGATGAGCACACGGGAGAGCCAGAGCTTCTCATGCGTTTCAGACGCACCTCGGCATAGTGCGACACGCTGAGAGTTTTTTTGAAAGCCGCAATATATCGCTGGGTATTCTCTATTAACTCATAGAGTTAAATGATAAATGGCGTCTAACCTGCTATAGATGAATCAATCATTGTTATAGGTTTGGTGTTCCATTGATTAAAAAACTCACCCCGCCGATACTGCGTCGTTTGCAGTGGTGTGCTCTTGCCCTAGTCGCTTTCATGTTAGCCGCCATGGTATGGCAGGGAATTCGCGTTCAGGAAGCACTGCTGGATGCCAATGCTGCCGTAAACCGGCATTTGGAGAGTATCGTTCTCATACAAGCGTTCAAATCAACGCTGCTGGATCTGGAGACGGGGGAGCGGGGTTATGTGATCACTGGTCAACCAGCCTACCTGCTTCCCTATCAGCAGGCGCGTGCCCGCTTAGCACATCAACAAGAGCAGTTGAGGCGTATTTCATTGCCCACTGGCGCCGATGATCTGTTATCGGAAGAGGTGTTGTCGTCCTTGGTCGAGCGGCGTATGCAGATAGCAGAATCCAATATCTCCGTGCGTGATACGGATGGCCTGGAAGCCGCCGCGCTAAGACTGTTGGCGGCTGGTGGACGTCAAACGATGGATCGGTTACGTGGGCATTTAAATGCGTTAGAGCAAAATGAACGCGAGCGTTTGAGTGCCCAAACCCTGCAGGCCACTCGTCAAGCCCGGCAATCCCGTTGGGTGTGGGGGGGCGGGGCAGCGGTGATTGCAGTGCTGCTGCTGGTCACAAGTTTGTCGGTAATCAATCAGTGGCGTCAGCGCCAGCGGGTCATGACCATGCAGAAAACCTTCATCTCCACGGTGAGCCATGAATTGCGCACGCCTTTGACGGTGATTCTAGGGGCATTGAGCATGCTGCAAAGCGGTGTCGGTGGCACGTTGAGTGCGGATGCGCAGCGCTTGGTCGTGTTATCGAACGATAACGGTAAGCGATTGAAAAGTTTGATCGATGATATTCTTGATATCGAGAAGCTCGAAAGCGGACAGCTCACGTTCCAGCGGCAACGCCTGCCGTTGCTTCCCTTGGTGGAACAAGCGGTAACGCTGAATCAGCCCTATGCAGAGAGTTTTTCAGTCTCGCTAGGATTTCAAACGATTACCACACACGATCACGCACCACACCGGCCAGCCATGCAACCGCTCGATGAGCATGACTATGTGAACATCGACCCGGAACGGTTTGCTCAAATCATGGCGAATTTGATCTCGAACGCTTGCAAGCACTCTGATCCCGGCGAACACGTTGCGGTAAGCGCAGGGGCAATCGATAGCCAGTGGCTTGAAATCCATGTGTGCGATCACGGAAACGGAATACCGTTGTCGTTTCAGCCGCGCGTGTTCGAGCGTTTTGCTCAAGCGGACGGGACAGACCGGCGACGCACCGGTGGGACGGGGCTTGGCTTGTCCATCACCAAGTCCCTAGTGGAAGAAATGGGGGGCAGCATCGGTTTTCACTCCGTACCAACGGAGGGCTGCTGTTTCTGGGTTCGCTTACCCAGGGTGGCAAAGCCAGCCTGATGGATCAGTGCAATGATGGCTCCGCTTGTTGCCGGGGCTGACCACGCCAACGCAGGGTATCTATGACCCTCTTAAGGACCAGGAAAATTAACCATGAATCATCGCCAACCACGTTGGTTGCGTGCAGCCCTATCGGCATGCGTGCTGTTCGCGTCATCTCATGCGATGGCGCAAGACGACCCCATTACCGCCGAGCTAGCGCGTATCGAACAGGCGCTGGACGCGCGTATTGGCTTTGCCGCGCACAACCTAGCCACGGGCCAGCGTTGGGAAGTGAATGCCGATGAGCGCTTTGCGATGTCCAGTACCTTCAAAACCCTGGCCTGCGGCGCGCTACTGGAGCAGGTAGATGAAGGGCAGTTAGCGCTGGAGACCGAGGTGAGTTTTGAGGAATCTGACCTAGTGACGTACTCCCCGGTGACTGAGCAGTATGCGGGCCATCAACCGATGACGCTGTTTGAGCTGTGCGATGCCACCATGACGACCAGCGATAATACCGCTGCTAACCTCGTGTTACAGGCGCTAGGTGGGCCGGAGGCGGTCACGGCCTTCGCACGTAGTATGGACGATCCTATTACTCGGTTAGACCGCTATGAAACTGAGTTGAACGAAGCCACTCCGGGGGACGAGCGCGACACCACCACGCCCAACGCTATGCTGGCCACGTTAGAAAAACTGGTGCTTGGCGATGTCCTAGCGGATGAGTCTCGGCAGCAGTTAGAAGCATGGATGAAAGGCAATGCCGTTGCGGATGGCCTCTTCCGTGCCGCCATGCCGTTTGATTGGGTGATCGCAGACCGAACTGGCGCAGGTGGTTATGGCTCCCGCTCGATTACCGCGATTATTTGGCCTCCAGAGCAACCACCCACGGTGGCGGTATTTTATATCACCGACACCGAGGCCTCGTTTGAAGAGCGCAATGCAGCCATTGCCTCGCTAGGGGAAGTGGTGCAAGCCACTTTAGCAGACGAATAACGAAACACGGGTGGCCAAACAGCCACCCGTTTTTGTAACCATTCATCTTTGAGCGACGCTACTATCGAGTGAACCTATCCGCCGTTATCGAGTGGGTAGGGGCCGTTGGTTATAAAACTCCCGTATGCTCTACCACCACCATGACGCCAATCCCCATCAGCACGACCCCGCCTATCAGTTCGGCCCAGTGGCCAACGTACTTGCCCAATGAGTGACCAAGCAGCGTTCCCATGGAGGCCATCACGGTGGTGGCAAGGCCAATGGCGAGGCTGGTGGTGATAATGTTCACATCGATGAATGCCAAGCTGGCACCTACCGCCATGGCGTCTAGGCTGGTGGCGGTAGCCGTCAGTATCAGCAGCCACAGCGTTTGCTTGCGGTGCGCTATCTTGTCTTCTTTCTTGAGACCTTCATGAATCATATGCAGGCCAATGACGGTCAGCAGCGTAAACGCGACCCAGTGATCCCAGGCTTCCACGTACTGTTGAGACGCCTTACCCGCTACCCAGCCAAGCACCGGTGTCATCGCTTCGATGATGCCAAACACCAAGCCAATGCCGATGGCGTGATGGAAGCGGGGTTTGCTCAGTTCCGCGCCTTTACTGATGGAGGCTGCGAACGCATCCGCCGACATGGAAACCGCAAGAAAAAGGAGGGCAACGGGTGTCATGGTGGGCAGACTCTTGAAGTAAAAGCGTTGTGTGAAATGCTTACTTGAGTGACAAATGAAAGAATCGAATAGCGCGAAATCTTATCAGTTTTTTTGTTGATGACCACAAAGTTCATAAAAAATAAAGTTGATGATGGCGAACAAGTATTGCCTTGGCTAAGAATGTGTCTACTAGCTGATTTTGTTGCCTTTTTTGATACTTTGGGCCCGTGGGTAAGATGTAAGAAATGGCTGCTTTAAAGGCATCAGGTAATTTCTTTTTTAAACACACCATGTAATGATGAATGCGTTTAGCGGTGTTGGTAAAGCCACTTAATATCCACGCCAAAAGAGTAAATCAACGTCACCAACGCGCTGAACGCCAGCAGTCCCGCTAACAGCGGTGAGGTCAGCGGCGTTAGCGCCAGCAGCATCGCCACGACCTGCCAGACGCACACGGCTTTGCGGCGGTAGCTGTCATTGAGCGGCGCCTCCAGCCAAGGGAAGGGAAGGCTAGCGGCCACGAATAAATAACGCATGCCGCCAATCAGCAGCACCCACAGCCCCAGCCCCTCTTCCATGATCAAGCCAACACACAGCAGCATGATCAGCAGGGCATCCAGTTCCATATCGAAGCGTGCCCCAAAAGATGAGTGGCAGCGAGTGCGGCGGGCGATCCAGCCATCCACGCCGTCCAGTAATAGTGCGATGACCGAGACGCCCAGCCATAGCCAAATGGCGTCGATAAAGGCGTCATTCACCAGCGCGCCCGCCACCAGAGCGACCAGCACCGCGCGCCCCAGTGTCACCCGGTTGGCCCAACCCAGCGGGCCATGAGGCCAAAACACCAAGACCAAGCCGCTGATCAGGCCATAAAAGGCGATGGCCACCCACCAGTTGGCTGCGCCGGGCATGAGGGGCGCGAGCAGCGTCCCAAGACCTGCCAATAGTAGCGCGCCTACCAGCAGTTCGATGCTGCTGCACAGTCGCTTGGGCAGGGGAAATGGGGAGGAGTTAGACACAGGCGGCATGGTGGCTCACGTAGCGGTATCGTCGACCGCAGTTGAAATTAATGATGCAATAATTTATCTATGTACCATTATTGTATAGGGTGTATGGTAGTCAGCATCCCCAAAAGTTCCCTCATTAAACAATGTTGAAGGTTGGCAAGCGTTAATAGACCGATTGCTTTTCTACGCTAAGCTATAGGTGAGCCATTGAAAAGTCGCCATATCTTAGTCACGTTAAGATCAACGGATGGAAACAGCGCTTCAACGATAAGGAAATGTCATGTCGGCGCCTAAGACGGCCATGGCTTTTTGGGTAACACACCCAGGCCAGGGCCAACTGCAGCAGGAACCGCTGCCCACGTTAGGTGAAGCAGAGGTGCACGTTCGTGCCCTGTACAGCGGCGTTAGCCGTGGCACGGAATCACTGGTGTTTCACGCACGCGTGCCGGACAGCGAAACCCAGCGCATGCGCGCTCCTTTTCAAGCTGGAGAGTTTCCCACTCCGGTGAAATACGGTTATTGCAGCGTCGGCCGGGTCACCCATGGGCCTGACGCGCTTGTCGATAAAATCGTGTTTTGCCTACATCCCCACCAGGATCATTATGTGGTGCCTGCCGATATGGCAGTGCCCGTGCCCGATAACGTGCCCGCGCAGCGCGCGGTGCTCACTGCCAACATGGAAACCGCGCTCAACGGCGTATGGGATGCCAACCCCATGCTGGGCGAGCGTGTTTGTGTGGTGGGGGCGGGTGTCGTGGGCGCGCTGGTGGCGTATTTGTGCGCGCGCATGGCGGGGGTCGAGGTCACGCTGGTCGATATCAATCCCGAGCGTGAAACCTTGGCCCAAGCCCTCGATGTACCGTTTGCCCTGCCTGAGCAAGCCCCGAACGATCAAGACTGTGTGATTCATGCCAGCGGTCATCCCGACGGCCTGCGTTTGGCCATGTCGCTCGTCGGCAATGAAGGCCGTGTCATCGAGATGAGCTGGTTTGGTCAAGGAGAGGTGTCGCTGCCCCTTGGCGGGGCGTTCCACTCCCAGCGATTGACACTGCGTGCCAGCCAAGTGGGTCAATTGCCAGCCAAACTCCAGCCGCGCTGGAACTATCGCCGTCGCTTGAACGTGGCGCTTCGCCTGCTGGCCGACCCTGCCCTTGAGGCGTTGATCAGCAGTGAGTGCGATTTTGCCGATTTCCCCGAACGAGCCCCGGCGCTGTTTAGTCCACAGAGCACGGCGCTCTGTCACCGAATTCGCTACCCCTAATCTTTCAACCGTTATTTGCTTACGGGAGTTGCCATGTACCGTTTATGCGTTCGCGATCACTTCATGATTGCCCACAGTTTCAAAGGCGAGATCTTTGGCCCGGCCCAGCGCACCCACGGCGCTACTTACGTGGTCGACGTCGTGTTTCAGCGCCCAGAGCTGGATCAGGATGGCTTGGTGATCGACATCGGTCTAGCCAGCGAAACCGTCAAAGAAGTGTTGGCGGGCTACAACTATCGCAACCTCGATGAGGTCAGTGAGTTGTCCGGCCAGAACACCACCACGGAGTTCATGGCGAAAGTGATCTTCGACCAGCTCGCCGCGGCCATCAAGGCGGGCCGTATGGGAGAAACGGCCAAAGGCCTGACCCAAATGGAAATCAAACTGCATGAATCCCATGTGGCCTGGGCCAGCTACGAAGGAGCGCTATGAACCAGCGATTGACGTTACTGGTGGCGGGGGATCCCAACCAGCGCACCGGCGGTTATATCTACGATGCACACATCGTTGACGCGCTGCGCGAGCAGGGGCTGTCGGTGGATGTGGTCGGTCTGGAGGGGCGTTTTCCTCAAGCCGATGACACGGCCAAACGTGCGCTTGCCAGCGCGTTGGATACGTTGGCCGATGGCGAGCGAGTCATCATCGACGGCCTAGCCATGGGCGCACTGCCTGGCGTGGTGGCGCGCCATACGGATCGGTTGGATATCACGTCGCTTTTGCATCATCCGCTGGGAGATGAGCAGGGGCTCTCCAGTGAAGAGCAGCAGCAACTTCACCGCAGCGAACTCACCGGGCTTGCCGAAGTCGCCCGGATCATCGTCACCAGCCGCTTTACTGCCCGCCGTTTGAGCGAACTCGCGAGCGATTACTCCCTGCCGATTACCGCGCCGATTACTGTCGTGGAGCCGGGAGTTGCCCAAGCGCCGGTCAGCCCCGCACCTGCGGCGGGTGACACCATCCGCCTTTTGTGTGTGGCCACCCTGACGCCGCGCAAGGGGCAGGATGTATTGGTCAAGGCGCTGGCGCGAGTGGCTAGCGAACAGTGGCAGTGTGACTGCTACGGCGGTGTCCGCGATACGGCATTTAGCGCCAGCGTGCAGCAGCTCATCGATGAGCATCGCCTTGCCGAACGCATCACCCTACACGGTGAGTGTGACGCCGACACCCTCGAGGCGGCTTACCAACACGCCCATGCGCTGGTGCTGCCTTCTTGGTACGAAGGTTACGGCATGGTGGTCACCGAGGCGTTGGCCCATGGCCTGCCGGTGATTACCACGACCGGTGGTGCCCTGCGCGATACCTTGCCAGAAGGCGCGGGTATTAGCGTGGCGCCGGGTGATGCCGATGCGCTCGGTGCCGCCATCGATAATTTCTGTTCCAACGAAGCGCTGCGAACCGAGCTGCGAGCGGGCGTTGCGCTGGCGCGGGGAGAGCTCAACGATTGGCAGGCGGCGGGCGTTGAGTTTGCCAGGGCATTGAAGGACGAAGGAACGGCTGAACTCACGGCGGGCAGTCAGTTTGCCGCTAGCTGGCTGACGCTGCGCGAAGCGGTCGATGGTCACGCCCGAAGCGAGGCGTTGGTCAGTCGGCTCGATGCGTGGCTCGCGTCTTGCGAAGCGCCTGTGACGCTGGCGGACTTAGGCTGTGGGCGGGGCAGCAATGTACAGTTTCTTGCGCCTCGGTTGAGCGGTGCGCAGCGCTGGGCGCTGTTCGACCATGACGATGCCCTATTGCGTGAGGCGCGTCGCCGGGCCATGCCGTTGCACGATGCCACAGGCCAACCGCTACAAGTGGAAACACACTGCACTTCACTCGCGACTCTCGAGCATCCCGCCTTGCAAGCGGCGGATGTCGTCAGTGCGTCAGCGCTCATCGATTTGGTGTCTCAGCCATGGATCGACATGCTGGCCCAGCAGTGTGCTGCGCATCGGCAGGCGCTGCTGGTGAGCTTGAGCGTGACCGGCGAATGGTGCTTTACGGATAGGGATCAGCAGCCCATCGACGACCCGGAAGATCGCTTTGTATTGGGGCTATTCAACGCGCATCAACAGCGGGATAAAGGGCTAGGTGAGGCGCTGGGCGGCGAGGCCCACAGGGCGCTCTACCACGCCCTGGCGGCGCAGGGTTATGACGTAGAGGAAGCCTCCACGCCCTGGCGGCTTGCCGCGGGTAGCCACGCGTCTCAGCCGCTCGTCAGTTCGCTGATCAACGGCTGGGCGGAAGCCGCCACCGAGCAGGCCCCCGACGCCGCCATGCGGATTGCCGAGTGGCGTACCGCACGCCTGGATGCCGTGGAGCGCGGCCAAATAGGGGTATGGGTGGGCCACCGTGACCTGTTGGCGCTGCCCGCGGTGAAGGGTTAGCCATGAGCGGGCACTGGTTACGTCGGCCATGGGTGCAGCGCGGCATCGTCAGCGCGGCGCTATTGGCGGCGGTGGCCCTGTGGGTAGAGCCTGCCGCCATTCTGGCCGAGGTGAAACGCTTCGCGCCCGAATGGGTGCTGGCGGCGTTAGCCATCAGTGTGCTGCAGGTGATGCTCAGCGCTTGGCGTTGGCAGTTCACTGCTGGTCGGGTAGATGTGCCGCTGCGATTTCGTTATGCCCTGCGCGAGTATTACTTGGCGCTGTTGGTCAATCAACTGCTTCCGGGGGGCGTATTGGGCGATGCGGGACGCGCCCATCGTCATGCTCGACAAGCTGCATCCAAGGGAAGCGCCTGGCGAGCGGTAGTCATCGAGCGGGCCTCGGGGCAAATGGCCGTGGTGGTGCTGACCCTGGTGGCACTGACGGCCTCGCCGCTGTGGCACGCCGCGCTGGGTGGCCCGCTGCTGTTCGGGCTGGTCGTCGGTGTGGCGGCACTGCTCTTGGCTGCGATCGCTCTGGGCGTTTGGTGTCGCAGCCCGAAAGGGCCTGCACTGCCTCAGTGGTGCATCGCGCTGGGACGGGATGTGCGCCGTGGACTGCTGGCGCGTCGGGCATGGCCGCTGCAGTTGGCCTCTTCGCTGGCCATCGTGCTCAGCTATGGCGGGGTGATGGTGTGCGCCGCCCGAGCCATGGGTAGCGAGATGCCCGTGTTCGACCTATTGGCGCTGACCCCCGTATTGCTGCTGGCCATGTTAGTCCCCTTATCGATTGCGGGCTGGGGCCTGCGGGAAGGCGCGGCTGCCGCTATTTGGGTCTTGGTGGGGTTGCCAGCCGCGCAAGGGGTTGCGATCTCGTTGGCCTACGGTGTCCTGGTGCTGCTCTCTAGTCTGCCGGGCATATGGGTGGCGTTGGCTAAACGTGGTCGCGCCACCCCTTCTACAGGTTCTACATCGACAGATTCCACGCCCTTTGGCCCGACCGCTGCAGGTGGGCTAGACGTCGCGCAGCATCACGTCGAACAGCGTGTCGTCGCCACACCGGAACGAGCGCATCGTGGGGCGCAGCGCGCTCTCCAGCGTCTCGATGGGCGTCATTTGCAGGCCGGGCCTGCCGGAGCCGATCAGCAGCGGGGCTACCATCAGATGCAGTCGATCAACGCAGTATGCCTCGATGAATTGGGAAATGGTGACACCGCCGCCTTCTACCAGCACACGTGTGAGCCCACGTTCCGCCAGCAGCGTAATGACCTTCGCTGGGTCGAACTGGCCGTGGGCATTCAAGGCCAGCACGCAGTGCTCCGCGTGGCTGGGCGCAGTCGTCACGTCTGGCCCAGTAATGTGCAAGGTCTTGACCTCGCTGCTGCGAAACAGCGCAAGATGACCGGGCACGCGACCACGAGGGTCGAGGACGACTCGCGTCGGGTGGCGGCCAGTGACATGGCGAACGGTGAGCTGGGGGTTGTCGGCCGCTGCAGTACCCGCACCGACCACGACCGCATCGGCCAGCGCGCGCAGCCGATGCAAATGCACGATGCTTTCATGGCCGTTGATGTAATGGGAGTGGCCGCTTTCCGTGGCAATTCGCCCATCCAAACTCTGCCCCAGCTGGGCGACGACCCAGCGGGGTTGCAACGCCAGCGGCGTCAGGCAGTCCAAGGCTGTCTGGGCTTGGGGCGTGACGGCGTGCGGCGACTGCCACGCGCCGTCGCGGGTGACCGAAAGATCCGCCTTGATAGAGGTGCCGTCGATTTGGGCGAGCAGCCACTGCCAAGCGGTATCGAGATCGATCGAATGGGATGTATTACTGGAGTCGGGCATGACGCCTCCACACTGAAAATAACCTCAGATCATGCGGGGCCATGTTGCCCAACGCAAGCAACCTTTGCCCATACCATTAGGCAACCTTGAGGCCTACATGTATCAAATTGAACGCGCCATTTTCGATATTCGTCGCGGTTTACCGGTCGTGATCAGCAGCGGTGAGCAGCGCCTTCTGGTCCAAGCGCTAGAGGGTAGCCGTTCGGTGGATACCCTGGCCCAGCTGGCGGGTGCGCGCCCTGCGCTGGTGCTCACGCGGCATCGTTTGGAGGCCATGGGCATGTCGCTGAGTGCAGAGGCCGCCTGCCTGCCGTTGGCAGAACACATTGGCGAGCGCGAGCTGCATCAACTGGCCGTGGCTGACGCTGGCAAAAAGCCCAGTGCGCTGTTGAGCGGCTTGAAACCCGCTGGCGTCGCCGAGCGCGGGGCAGTGGCCCTCATGCGCCGAGCACTGCTGATCCCTGCCGCGTTAACCGCTCTGGTGAGTGAGGATGCTCGCCACGACATTGACAAACATATTGCCCAAGGGCGGCTACTGGAGGTCAACGCTGACGATGCGCATAAGTGTTTGGCGGGTGCGCCGGGTATGCTAAAGCGGGTGAGCGAAGCCAATATTCCGTTGGAAGATGCCCCCAATAGTCGCTTCGTGCTGTTCCGTGAACCGGATGGTTTGCGTGAGCATGTGGCCGTGGTCATCGGCCAGCTCGATGATGTGCAGGGTCCGGTACCGCTGCGTATGCATTCGGCGTGTTTGACCGGTGATTTGTTTGGCAGTCTGCGCTGCGACTGCGGTGAGCAGTTGCGCAACGCCGTGGCGGATATTCAGGCCATGGGTGGCGGTGTGCTGCTCTACTTGGCCCAAGAGGGGCGCGGGATCGGCTTGGCGAACAAGCTGCGCGCCTACACGCTGCAAGATAGCGGACTGGACACCGTCGATGCCGATCAAGTGCTGGGCTTTGGCGACGACGAGCGCCAGTACGCCGTGGCGGTGGATATGCTGAACGCGTTGAGTATCGATCAAGTGCAGCTACTCACCAACAATCCGCTGAAAATGTCAGCCCTGAAAGAGGGCGGTATCGAAGTGGTGTCCCGCCAAGCGCTATATGGCAGCGTAACGGATCACAACCACCGCTACCTAAGTGCCAAAGCCAGCCGAGCGGGTCACTTTTTGGATGAGGTGCTCGAGAGTCGCAGCCGTTAACGCTTGCCCGCCGCTGGCGCTCCCAGTGGCGGTAGTCGAGCGGTTTCCACAATGACCTGAGCAAGCTGGTAGGCATAGTGGTGGACGAGCCGTTCACCCAGTGCGGCGTTAGCGTGGCTGGCATCTCCAGCCACGCCATGTTCACTCAAATCTTCCCCTAACCAAGCAAAGGCAGCGCTACCCTCGGGGCTGACCAGCGCGCCTTCCGCAGGCATGGCTGGAGCAGCAGGCGTATAGTCATCGAGAGTGACGAGTTGCGGTGCTAAGTGCTGCATCATCGCCGTCTCCAGCAGCCCGCCATGCAGTCCATAACGTAGCTCATCGGCATTCATGGCGCCCTCTAAAGGCGGCAATCGTGTATAGGTCGCTTTGACTACGCGCATGTGACAGCGCCGCCGAAGCGTGAGCGCGGCTAGATCCATCACCGCTTTATTCCCGCCGTGACTATTGATCAGCACGAGCTTACGAATGCCTGTACGGGCAATGCTCTCGCCGTACGCTTCCAGCGTGGCAATAGCCAGCGGTGCGGGCAGGCTCAATGTGCCTGCGAAGCTTGCATGCTCGTCGCTGGCCCCTACCGCGATGGCGGGTAGACACAGCACCTCGACATCCTTCGCCAGACGCTCGAGTTGTACCAGCATGTCGGCCTGCAGCCCTTCACCAATGATGAGGTCGGTGCCCAAGGGTAGGTGGGTGCCGTGCTGCTCGATGGCACCTAAGGTAATGACCGCGACCGGGTCGTGCTGGGCAAGGGCATTCAGTTGAGGGGCGGTCAAGTGTTGCCAATGATAAACCATAGCGTCTCGTTAGCGTTTGTGTCGTTGGGGAGAAGCGCTGGGGCGCAGTGTGTTAGGAGGTGAGCAGCGGGTGATCGCTACGACAGGCGTAGATGTCGCCTGAGGCGAGCTGCTCAGCGCCTTCGGCTAACCAAGAGGCCATCTCCTCCGGAGTTAACCAAGTAGCAAAGCGGAACTGACGTTGCTCGCCAGCGATGGCATTGAAACGGTAGTCGCCTAGCCGGTTGACCTCTGCCAGGCAGGCGTGAGTGACATCCAGCATGCCTGCCACGAACTCCATCGATAAAGCGGCTACCGGGCAGGAAAGACCTTGCAACACCTCCGCCTCGAACCCCTCTAC
This sequence comes from Halomonas sp. McD50-4, assembly GCF_022348135.1. Taxonomy (NCBI): domain Bacteria; kingdom Pseudomonadati; phylum Pseudomonadota; class Gammaproteobacteria; order Oceanospirillales; family Halomonadaceae; genus Halomonas; species Halomonas sp. McD50-4. The sequence continues at coordinate 230,294 of NZ_JAKRFG010000002.1, forward strand.
GTCGATTTTGATAAAGCGGGGTTCGCCGAAACGTTCGATCAAGGCATCCAAGGTGGTCATCTCGACCTGTAGCGTCTCTTCCCAGCGCACCCGTTGAAAGCCAGCGTTGCGCTCGCCCACGTGGCGGCGCCATTCGGTGGCAAGCGTCGAAAGAGTAGGGTTACCGACGCTAATGGCAATCTCCGCATGACCTGGAGTGGGGCCAACCGCCAGCGGCAGCAGTGTAATGTGTGGGCTTTTTAGCAGCCGTTGAAACCATTTGGCCAGCGCTGGCTGGGGCTCCAAGGCGATGACCTGGGCACCCAGCGCTTGAAACGCGGCGCTGCGGTCGCCTAGGTGGGCGCCAATATCGAAAGCGATATCGCCGGGCACTAGAAAGGGCTGGTAGAGCCGCTTCAAACTGCGTTGCCGCCCAGGCCGCCAATAGATGAACAGGGAACGGGCCAAGCCGCTGGCGCTGCGAAGTTGCTGAAGCGTAGAGGGCATTTAATGGGGTTCCTTCGCGCGTGAAACGGTCGACGTTTGTGACGACTTTCCGGGTCTTAAGAGTTGGCAAGGCATGTCGCCATACAGCTCACTGGGGGGGATATTCAGCGTGAGGTCGCCGTCCATGTTCAGCGCTGCAGGGCTGCGTGCCGTCAGATCGGCAAAATCTTTGAGGAGCGCCGGTTTCAGGCTAATGCTAGGCGTATGCAGCAACCCTAGCCGATGGCTCACCACGCCCCCCCAGGTACCGCTACTGGAGTACTTTACCAACGGTGCGGCGGCCACGAGCCCGAGCCAAGCAGGGGTCAACCAGCCGAACGCCGAGGGTGAAAACAGCACCATCACGCCCGCCCACAGCGCACCGCATAGCGTCATCCATCCGGTATGCCGCCAGGTTTCACGCCAGCTCAACGAGCGCTCGCCGCGATGTTGGGTTTGCCAGTCAATGGCACGACCAATCAACACATTGATGATGAATAGGCTGTGCCACGCCATCATCAGCGGCGCAATGAGCGCGGCAAATACGATTTCGAGCAGCGTGCTGACCACCAATTTGAAGCGCCCGCCAAAGGCGTGGGGGCACTGGCAGAAGGACAGCAGTAGGCCGAGTAGTTTGGGGGCCATCAGCATGCCGAGCGTGGTGCTCAATAGCCACAGCGAGAGCGCCTTGGGCAAGACCGGCTCGGTCGCCCCATCGATGGCGTGGTAGCCCACCATCAGGCTGGTACACACCAGCAGCCCCAGCCAGACCAGCGACGACAAGTAAGCAAACGCGCCAAAAAAGAAATGCAGGCGACTGATGACGTGAAAGCCCGCGCCCGTCAACAGGCGCAGGTGCTGAAGATTGCCCTGGAGCCAGCGGCGGTCGCGCTTGGCGAAGTCGAGTAGGTTGCTGGGCATGGCTTCGAAACTGTTGCGCGAGGCGCTGGCGTGGGGGTCGCGCCGGGACAGCGCTGCCGTTGCCGACGTATCCAGTAGCACCTGCCAGCCGCCACGTCTCAACAGAGCCGCTTCCACAAAATCGTGGCTCAACAGCTCGCCCCCTAGCGGCGGTTTGCCGGAGAGCGTTGGCAACCCTGCGTGGGCCATGAAGGCGCGGGTGCGAATGATCGCATTGTGCCCCCAATAGTTGGCAGCGTCGCCCTGCCAAAAGCTTTGGCCCGCTGCCAGCATCGGGCTGTACAGCGCCGAGGCGAGCTGGGTAAAACGGCCAAACAGCGTGCGCTGGCCAACGGGAATGGGCACGGTTTGAATCAGGCCCACGGTGGGGTAGCGCTGCATTTGGTGCACCATGTGCAGCAGCGTATCGCCGCTCATCAGGCTGTCGGCATCCAGGACGATCATGTAGTCGTAGCGGCGGCCCCAGCGACGACAGAAGTCGGCAATATTGCCTGCTTTGCGCTCGTGGTTATTGGGACGACGGCGGTAGTGCACTGCCATCTGGCCAGCCATACGTTGCTGAAGCGCAGCCACGTGGGCGGCTTCTTCGTCGGCTTGGGTCGGGTCTTGGGTATCGCTGAGGATGAACACTTCGAAGTGCTGACCGATGACGCGGGCGGTGTCCTCGCCCTGTGTGCTTGGCTGTTGAAGCAGTGAGCGGCAAGTAGCCTCCAATCCGGCAATGGTGGGAATGGGCGGCTCGGCGTAAATCGGCATGACCAGCGCCGTCCGGCTGACCAAGCGACTGGCGGTCGGTCGCTCTGCCGTCAAGGGTTTGAGGCTAAGCGGGTCGAGACGCAGCGCACAGATCACAAAACCGCAAATGGCCCCCCAAAAAGCCAGCGCAATCCAGCTGAAGGTGAGGCCAAATAGCGTCAGCATGGCGATTTGCCAGCCCAGCGCGAGGTTGGTCACTACTTGCACCATGGCGGCGCAGCCCAGCAGGCTGGTACCAATGACCAGCGTGGCTAGCAGTGCGCGCCGAGCGTTGAGCCACGGTATGGACGGCATTAACGAAGGTGGATTACGCATTGGGATACCACACGTAGTTCCAGGTTTCGGTGACGGGCTCACCGTCTCTCATCAAACGCAAGCGTATATCGCTCGGCTGGGGGCTGGGTGGAAGCCTGAACGTGGCGCGTCGGCCGTGATGGGGGAGTACTTTGATTTGGGGCAGTAGCGCTTCGCCATCGCGCACGCTGATATCCAGTGAGAGCTCTGCATCGGCCGCTAACGTCTCTAACGCGCCGCCGCTAAAATCGACCACGAACTGGCGCTGCTCGGCGGATGGGGAGTCCGCTTCACCCGGTACGGCGGCGCTGCCATGCCGAGTGCGTATCACTTTTCCCAGTGCGTGGGCGTCGGGCTGCTCGTTCAAAGTGTAAGTGCGGTAGTGCAGGCGCCGAGAGTCACCGGCGTCGAGCGCATCTTCGGCGACCCAGTAAGCCACGATGTTGTCGTGGGTTTCGTCAGGGGTGGGTATTTCCACCAGCTCCACGTGACCTTTTCCCCATGCCTCCAGCGGCTCGACCCACTGGCTAGGGCGGCGATGGTAGTTGGCTTCCAGGTCCAAGTAGCGGTCGAAGCGACGTTCGCGCTGCATCAGGCCAAAGCCTTGTGGTGCATCATCGACGAAGCTCGACACACGGACCTCACTGGGGTTGCTCAGCGGTCGCCAGATCCACTCGCCGCTACCGGTGTGCATTAAAAGACCATCGGAGTCATGCACTTGAGGGCGAAAGTCATCTGGCCGCTGGGCGCTCGCTTCTCCAAAGGTGAACATACTGGTCAGTGGGGCGATGCCGACTTTTTCGATATCTTCCCGGGCAAAGATCTCGGCTTCTATGTCGGCTTCGGTGTGCGCCCCAGGGGTGAGCGTGAATCGGTAGGCACCGCTGAGCGACGGGCTATCCATCAGCGCCATGAGCGTGACGCTCTCGGCGTCGCTGTCTGGCGTGACTAGCCAAAACTCACGAAAGGCAGGGAATTCTTCGCCCTGGGACGAGGCGGTGTCGATCGCCAACCCCCGGGTGGATAACCCGTAGGCTTGATGTTGGCCCACTAAACGAAAGTAGCTGGCGCCGAGAAAGACGGAGAATTCATCCGCATAGTCGGGATTATTGAGCGGATAGTGGAGACGAAATCCGGCGTGTCCGCTGCCGCTCAGGTCGTGCTCCAGCAGGTCGCTGGCGTCGCCATCGTAGCGAAAATCGTCGGTGGTGAAGTCGAGCGGGACGACCTCACCGGTTTCGACCAGATTGAGTGCCACCGGCGTTTGAAATAGAAACCCGCTGTGGAAGAGCTGTAGGCTAAAGGGGCTTTCCTCGCGCCAGTAGGCGCGCTCTGGGTTGAAGCGAATTTGTCGATAGCCATCGTAGTCAAGTGATCGTAGCGCTTCGGGCAACTGGGCGTCGGGAGCTGTATAGGGGGCAGCAGCTAATTGTTTGGCGCGTTCTATGACTTGTTGAAACACGGGATCTTCGCTGGCGGCAGCGGGAAGGGCAAGCATCCAACTCAGTGAGACGATCCATTTTGCAGCCGTTCGACAATCCATGGGCGAGTTCCTTTCGTGACCTGATAGAGTGGACAACACGTCATTGTGTGAAATGTTTAAACAAAACCTATACGCTTAGCAAGCTGTGTTAAAAATAGTGGTTTAACGGTTCAAGGCTCCAGGGCCTTCAATCGGTTATACCGCTGATGCTCTCCTCAACGCTACTGGTGAAATGAATGCGTCGTCTCCTCATTACGGCTTGTGCGCTGAATGTGCTGCTGGTGGCTCCGCTGTGGTGGCGCTTTGGCACGCTATCGCCCTTGATCGCCTGGGAAGCGTGGGTGATTGCCCCGGCCATGCTACTGCTACCGGCCGGTCGCTGGCGGCGCTGGTTGGGGAGCGGTGTCGTGAGCGCCCTGGCATTGGCAACGGCGACCAACCTTGGCGATGCCGCTACGCATACGGCGTTTGGCCGTTCGCTGAACCTTTATCTGGACGTGCCGCTCGTGCGCTCCATTTACCATTTACTAGTGGGTAATGTAGGCCAACTGGCGGCAATTTGCCTGATGTTGCTAGGCGGTGTACTGCTCATTGGCGTGCTGTGGCTCATGCTGCGCCTGCTACTGCCTGCTCGCCCTCCCACGCGCCGTGGTCGGGCGAGAAACGCGGCCGTCGTGTTGCTAGTGGTCAGTTCGAGTATGGCTCTGTTAGAGGTAAATCACTATCGCCTAGTTCCCCAGGCCGCACTGCCGATGGTCGCCACTGCCCGTTTTCAGTGGGAACAGGTGGTCGATACGCACCGCGCTCGGCAAGCGTTTACCGCGCAGTTGGAAGAGACGCCGATAGCGGCGCAGGTACTGCCAGGTTTGGCAGGGCGAAACGTACTACTGACGTTCATCGAGTCTTATGGTGTGTCTGCCCTGAAAGACCCTCGCTATAACCGCACACTGCTGCTCACCTTGGAAGACCTTAAGCGACGACTATCCCAGCGTGACCTGCACGTGGTATCGGGGTTGGTCGCATCGCCCATCCGCGGCGGACAGTCGTGGCTTGCCCATGCGACGACGCTAAGCGGGCGTTGGATAGACAATCAGCTTTGGTATCGACTGATGCTAGAGAGCGGCCACTCGACGATGATCGACGATTTTCGTGCCTCCGGGCAGCGCACGCTCAGCGTGATGCCTGCGATCACCCTGGCGTGGCCAGAGGGGCGTGCTTACGGCTTCGACCAAATCGTCGCCGCAAAAGACATGCCCTACGAAGGGCCGCCGCTCAACTGGGTCACCATGCCGGATCAATTTACGCTCGACTATACTCAGCGCGAGCTGCTGGGTAACTCACCTCTGTTCGCCCAGATCGCACTGATCTCGAGTCACGCTCCCTGGACACCCATTCTGCCCGTGCTGGAAAACTGGTCGCTGGTGGGCGATGGCAGTCTCTATGCCCCTTGGGAGAACGCGGGTGATCCGCCCGAGGTGATCTGGCGAGATTTGGAGCGCATTCGCGACCACTATGCGTGGTCGGTGGACTACGCTGTTAGCGTGGCAGGACGCTGGGCCGAGCGCGTGGCCAATGAACAGACGCTGCTCATCGTGCTGGGCGACCATCAGCCCGCCCCGTTGATTACCGGCGACGAAGCCAGTGCTGCCGTACCGGTACATATCATCAGCGGCGATCCAGCACTGCTGGACCCTTTCAAACGGCGTGGCTTCGTGGAGGGGATGCTGCCCCCCCTAGCGCACCCGCAGGAGGCGCCGAGGATGAGCCAACTTCGCCACTGGCTGCAGCAGGACTTTGGCCCCGCAGCAACATCAGCAAGGACGACACCATGATTCAACCGGTTATTTTGAGTGGCGGAAGCGGTACCCGGCTTTGGCCGCTCTCCCGCGAGCAGATGCCCAAGCAGTTTTTGCGTTTGACCGGCAAGCAGAGCCTGCTTCAACAGACGCTCACGCGTCTGGAGGGCTTGTCCACGCTGCCGCCGATCTTGATGGGCCACCACTCGCACCGTTTTTTGATGGCCGAACAGCTGCGTGAAATTCAGCATGAGGGGCAAATCGTTCTAGAGCCTGTGGGCCGCAATACCGCTCCTGCCATTGCCTGCGCCGCTCTGCTGGCGCGCCAGTCGGGCGAGGATCCACTGCTATTAGTACTGCCCGCCGACCACGTACTAGGCGATGTTGCCGCGTTTAAGCACAGCGTGCAGCGTGCCGAGCCGCTGGCGGAGCAGGGCTATTTAGTGACTTTTGGCGTGGTGCCGACGCATCCGGAAACGGGCTATGGCTATATTGCTTGCGGTGACGTTTTGGGCGAAGGCCACCATTTGGCCGCGTTTATTGAAAAACCGGTATTGGAGAAAGCCAAAGCGCTGCTGGCCCAGGGAGATACGCTGTGGAACAGCGGTATGTTCTTGCTGCGCGCCTCCCGTTATTTGGCGGAGCTCGAGCGGCTTGCGCCCGATATGTTGTCAGCCTGCCAAGAAGCCGTGGCGCGCACTCAAAGCGACCTCGATTTTTTACGCTTGGACGAACACGCCTTTCAGCGTTGCCCAAGCGAATCGATCGATTACGCGGTCATGGAGCACTGTGCCCAGGCGGCCGTGGTGCCTTTGGACGCTCAGTGGAGTGATATTGGCAGCTTCGATGCGCTGATGGCCACGCATACGCCTGATTCGGCAGACAATGTGGTGACCGGTGATGGCGTACTGAGCGATACACGTCGCTCGCTGGTAGTCGCAAACCACCGCTTGGTCGCCACGCTGGGCGTGGAAGACCTGATCGTCGTGGAAACCTCTGACAGTGTATTGGTGGCCCATCGCGACAAGGCGCAGGGCGTCAAGCAGCTCGTCGCAGCGCTGACCCAAGCAGGGCGCAGCGAGCCGCAGACATCGCCTCAAGTGCACCGCCCCTGGGGCAGTTTTCAAGCCATGGATAATGGAGATCGCTACCAGGTGAAGCACATTACCGTGCGCCCCGGTGGGCGGCTCTCGCTGCAGCGCCACCATCACCGTGCCGAACACTGGGTGGTGGTCAGCGGCACAGCCAAAGTAACCGTGGATGAACGTACGTACTTGGTCAGCGAGAACCAGTCCACCTATATTCCTATCGGCGCACTGCACCGCTTGGAGAACCCAGGCAAAATTCCACTGGAGTTGATCGAAGTGCAGTCTGGCAGCTACCTGGGCGAGGATGATATCGAGCGGCTGGATGACGTTTATGCTCGCCACCGCGACGAGTAATGAGCCGTCGTTACCAGAGCCAGCTACCCGGCCTTGCTGGGGGCTCGCCTTTTCGCACGGCTACCCATCCGATGATGCAGCGCACGCCTAGCCAGACCACGAGTAGTGGCCAGAGCAGCGTGCCGATGAAGATCAGGCTCAAGGTGAACGTGACGATGAAGTAGAGGCTGCCGATCCAGAACGTGCGGATCAAATAGCGGTAGTGCGCCTGTAGCCAGGGCGCCGCTTCTTTTCGATAGACATAGGCGATGATGACGCCGATCAGCAGGGTGATGTTGGCCGTGATCAGGCCTGCCAAATAGAGTGCGTAAATAATTTGTGGCGGACGCGTATCCTCTTTGGGGAGGTATCGTTCGGTCATGCCCATCCTCACTTAATAGAGACGGAAGTCGTTGGCGTTTGGCAGCCCTTGCTGCTCTTCCACCACCTTACGGTAGCGTTTGTACTCCCATTGATATTGGGCCGGGTCGAGGGCAATCGAGGCCTCGACGCTGGCATTCACACCGGTGGCCGAAACAGCGTCTTCCTCGCTATACACCCGCTCGTCGGCATCGAGAAAGTGGATCTCGAAGCCTTTGCCTGGAATGCGTAGGGCCACACCGGTCACTACCCGCGCCTGGGTGCGCGCCACCAGTTTGGGTAACAGCGTGGCGGTATAAGCATCGCGGCCATAAAAGGGGGCAAATATACCGCTGCCCCAGTCCGGTTCTTGGTCCGGCAAAATACCAATCGCTTCACTTCGCTTGAGCGCTTTGAGCAGCGCCGCCACGCCCCGTGGATTCGTGGGTACGAGCTTGGCGCCCATGCGCTCGCGGCCATGGCGAATGATCGGCTCTAGCTCGGCGATTTTGGGGGGCTCGTACATGGCCGTAAACGGAAAGTGGCTGGAGAGCCAAAAGTTCAGCACTTCCCAGTTGCCAAAATGGGGGGCGAGCACGATCACACCACGCCCTTCTGCTCGTGCGCTGTCCAGCTTGTCGCGCCCATGTACCCTTAAAATACTGGCTTCTACCTTCTCTGGCGGGGCCATCCAAGCGTGGCCGAGCTCCAGCATCGTTGCGGTCGAGTGCTGTAGGCTCTGCTTTGCCAAAGCGCGCCGCTGACTGACAGGCGTGTCGGGATAGACTTTTGCGAGGTTGATGTCGGTGACGCGTCGCTCGCGTTTGCTGAAGCGATATACCTGGGGGCCGACCATGGCCGCGATACGCCATAGCCAGCGTATCGGCCAGCGGGACAGTCCGCGCCAGAGCAGGACGATGGCGCGGGCGCGAGCCCGCGTCTCGGAGGGAGTTGCCTGTTCGGTCATGGATTACAGTAGCCAGCTATCGACATTGGAGGGCGCGCGTTTTTCCTGCAGCCCTTTGAAGCCCTTCACGCAGCGCACGATGAACCAGACGGCCAGCGCCAACAGCATGGGAAAACCAATGAGCACGAGCGTGAGCAGGGTGGCAATACTGCCATACAACAAGCCCATCCAGAACGTGCGAATTTGGTAGCGGTAGTGCTCTTCCAGCCAGTGAGGCCCTTTGCCACGGTACACATAGGCAATGATGACCCCGATCAGCGAGGTAAACCCAACCACGAAGCTGGCCAAGTACAGTGCGTAAATTACCATGGCCATGGTGGTGTCCGGGGAGGGGGAAGGCGCTGAGGATTCTTCCTGTGAGGCGTGGCGGTCGACCACTTCGCCTTCTAGCGGGGTGTCATCGCGCATGGGCGTTCCTTCTTCGATCGGTTCTATTCCAGCATCCAGCGGACACTTCGGCTGCGCGCTATGATAGCGTGGGCGCAGCGACTTATCACGCGCGGGCGGCCCACGATGTGGTCGCGCCTAACGCGCTGCCGGGCGACAAATTTCCAGCAGGTTGCCGTCGGGGTCGCGCAGGTAGAGCGATTCAATGGGGCCGCTAGCCCCTTGGCGGGGTACGGGGCCAAGCTCGACGTCGATGGCCAACGCATCCAGATGCTGCTTGAACTCGTCCAGCGGTAGCTGGCAGCGCAGGCATAAATCCAGACTGCCCGGCGTCGGCGTGGCGGAAATGGGCGCAATATCCGTGTCAGTTTGGTGCAGGCGCAGGGCGGTATCGCCCAGCAGGAGATCGACGCGCTGAGCGTCCCGGTAGCGTACGTCCAGGCCCAATACGCGAGAGTAGAAATCCACTGCGCGACCCATATCGGTCACGGTAACCACAAGATGATCCAGACCTGAGAGCATGCCTCTTTCCTTAAATACGAACGTCAAAACCAGAGAATACGATGATGCGACGCTGTCCGCTATGCCACGCGCAAGAGTCTGCGCTGTACCATCAAGACCGTCGCCGTGATTACTACCAGTGTGCCACGTGTGCGCTGGTGTTTGTGTCTAGTGAGCAGCATTTAAGCGCCGCCGCTGAAAAAGCCGAGTATGACCAGCACCAAAACTCGCCGCAGGATACGGGATATCGACGCTTTCTGGGGCGTTTATTCACGCCGCTGGCGGAAAAGCTGGCGCCTGGCGCAAAAGGGCTGGATTTTGGTTGCGGCCCGGGGCCGACGCTCTCGGTGATGTTCGAGGAAGCGGGTTTTGAGATGGACGTGTACGACATTTTTTACGCGCCCCATGCCGTGTCGCTCAGCCGCCAGTATGATTTCATCACCGCGACCGAGGTGGTCGAACACTTGGCGGCGCCGGGCGAGGTGTTGGGTGAGCGTATCGCGCAACTCGACCATGGCGGCTATCTTGGGCTGATGACCAAGCGAGTGACGAGCCAAGAAGCCTTCGCCCGTTGGCATTACATCAACGATCCCACCCATGTCAGTTTTTTTAGCGAAGCCACCTTTCGCTGGTGGGCGGCGAAAGAGAGGTTAACAGTCGAATTTGCTGGTAATGACGTGGTAATTTTTAGAAAACACTAATTTATTCAGTGTCGGAGCGAAAAAGCATTGACTTTGCGCCTCTGAAAGCAATAATTGCGCGCCCGTTTTCTTGCCTATTCGATGTGATGGCGTGTAAACGGCAACGATTCATCCATTGAGCAAGGTGAGGTAGGCATGTCGCGGCAACTGCTGGCCATGGCGCTAGCGCCCCTATTAGGGCTGTTTATTCTTGGTATTGGCAATGGCTTTTTGGCCACGCTGATTACCGTGCGCCTGGACGCTGCGGGCGAGTCGGCGACCATGATCGGTATCGTCTCGTCGGCCTATTTCATTGGCCTCGCCATCGGGGCCATGCTCAACGACCGCCTGCTGCTGCGCATTGGCCACATCCGCGCGTACGGCAGCTTTGCATCGCTGGTCGCGGTGACCGTGCTACTGCAGGGACTGTTCTTCGATCCTTGGGCGTGGTTTGCCCTACGGCTGATTGGCGGCTGGGCGACCGTTGGGGTCTACTTGGTCATCGAAAGCTGGCTGCTCACGGCGGGTGACCAGAAAGTACGTGGACGCCTGCTGGCGCTTTATATGATTTCGCTTTACGCGGCTGGGGTGCTTGGGCAGCTCATGCTGGGGGTCACCAGTGCGATGGGCGACACAGCACCCTTCATGGTGATTGGTCTGCTGGCATCGCTATCGGTGCTACCCATGGCGATGATTCCCCGCGTCTCGCCGCTCATCGAACACGCTGAACCGCTGCCGCCGCATCGTCTCATTACCATGACGCCTACCGGCGTTATGGGCAGCCTTGGCTCTGGTATGGTGGTGGCTGCGGCCTATACGCTGCTGCCACTTTATTTACAGCGCATTGGCATGAGCGTTAACCAAGTCGGTCAAATGATGGCTGTCGTAATTTTGGGGGCCATGCTGCTGCAGTACCCCATTGGCCGTTGGTCGGACCGCCACGACCGCCAAATGGTGCTGATCGGTATCAGTGCCTTCTGCGTGGTGATTTCGGCGGCCATGCTGTGGCTGCCGCTCTCTACGCCACTGCTCGCTGTGCTGCTCTTTTTGCTGGGCGGCGGCGTCTTTGCGCTCTACCCGGTGGCAGTGAGCCATGCCGCCGACCGCGCGCCTGCAGGTGCCTTGGTGCGGATGAGCCAGGGCCTTCTGTTGATCAACTCGATTGGGGCCACCGTCAGCCCGCTGATGATTTCGCCGGTAATGACGGCAATGGGCGATGCGGGCCTATTCTGGGCATTTGGCGCGCTCAGCCTGTTCTTCGTGTTTTTCTTTGGCTGGCGCCGCAGCGTGCGCCCGGCACCGGTGCCCGTGGCACCGTTCCATGCTACGACGCCGATGACCGCCGCAGGTGCTGAGCTGGTGGTCACCGAGGAGCTGGTGCAAGGGGCGCTCGAACACGAGCACCTAGAAGACCTATCTGATGTCGTACCCGAGGTCGACGTGGCCGAGCCGGTGGTAGGGCCGCCCCAGGCAGACGAGAGCCATATCACCTACTACGACGATGTCGAAACCGAGGTGCGCAAGTAAGACGTCAAGGTGGCTATCTGCTGAGACCTTGGGCTAATGGTGTTGAAGAAATAGGGAAACTACTATCGTCGATAGTGTTTTTACTATATCACCGCGTCTGCCTGAGGTTTTGCCATGAATGTTTATGCTGCGCCGGTCCGCGATCTGCGCTTTGTGCTCGAAGAGATGCTTGCGCATCGCTCCTTGTCGCTGCCGGGATTCGAAGAAGCCACGCCAGATCTCGTCGAGGCCGTTTTGGAAGAAGCTGCGAAGCTGGCTGGCGACGTCTGGGCTCCGCTCAACGGCACCGGCGACCGCCAAGGGGCCAAGCGCCAAACTGATGGCAGCGTCACCACTCCTGAAGGCTTTGCCGCCGCCTATCACGCCTACGTCGAAGGCGGCTGGAACGGCATTGGCGTGTCGGAATCGCTGGGCGGCCAGAACCTGCCCGAAGTGGTGGCCAGCGCGGTACAGGAGATGCTTCACGGCGCGAACATGGCTCTGGGGCTTTGCCCGATGCTCACCGCCGGTGCCATCGAAGCGCTGGCCCACCACGGTAGCAATGCTCTCAAAGCCATCTATCTACCCAAGCTGGTCGAAGGGACTTGGACCGGCACCATGAACCTCACCGAACCTCAAGCAGGGTCGGACCTCTCCAAAGTGCGTACCAAAGCCGTTCCAGAAGGCGAGCACTACCGCATCAGCGGCCAAAAGATCTACATCACCTGGGGCGAACACGACGCCGCTGAGAACATCATTCACCTCGTCCTTGCTCGCAAGCCCGATGCCCCGGAAGGCAATAAGGGCATTTCGCTGTTCCTGGTTCCCAAGTTTCTAGTGAACGACGACGGCTCGCTGGGTGAGCGTAACGACGTCACCTGCGCCTCCATCGAGCACAAGCTCGGCATTCACGGCTCGCCCACCTGCACGCTGAGCTTTGGGGAAAACGGCGGTGCCGTAGGCTACCTCGTCGGCGAGGAGGGGCGCGGGTTGAACCATATGTTCACCATGATGAACGAGGCGCGCCATAAAGTCGGGATCCAAGGCATTGGCGTGGCCGAGCGCGCCTGCCAGCACGCCTTGGCCTACGCGAATGACCGCACCCAGGGGCGTTCGCCCAAGCAGCGCGGCGGCAGCGAATGCACGATCAGCGACCACTTCGACGTGCGTCGAATGCTGCTCTCCATGCGCGCCCGCACCGACGCGCTGCGTGCACTGGCACTCTACTGTGCCGGACAGCTAGATATCGCTCGTCATGCAGAGAGCGAGGCCGAACGCCAAGCCGCCCAGGCCTGTGCCGATGTGCTGATTCCCATCGTCAAGAGCTTCTCGACGGACCAAGCGGTAGATATCGCGTCCATGGGCGTGCAGGTACACGGCGGCATGGGCTACGTGGAAGAGACCGGCGCTGCCCAGTTATTGCGGGATGCGCGCATTGCGCCTATCTATGAAGGCACCAACGGCATTCAAGCGCTGGACTTGGCTGGTCGCAAATTGCAGCGAGACGGCGGCGCGGCACTCTCGGCGCTGATCGATGACGTGCATAAAACGGCCGAAACGCTGCGGGGTGAAGCGTCGCTGGCCAGCATGGGCAGTGCACTCGCGGCAGGCGCTGACGACCTGCGCGTCGCCATGGCCTTGGTGCTGGAGCAGGGCCGCGACCCTGAGCACGGCCCCGATGCCGTACAGGCTTACGCGACGCCGCTGCTTAACTTGGCCGGGCACGTACTGTGCGCTTGGCAAATGGGCATTGCAGCGCTGCACGCCCAACAGGCTGTAAAAGGCGGCAGCGATGAGCCGTTTTACCGCACCAAGCTGTGCAGCGCCGAGTTTGCCATTCACCAATGGCTGCCGGTGGGCCGCGCCCACCGTGCCGTGATCGAGGCCGGCTGGCACTGTTTCAGCCAGTTTGACAGCCACCTTGCCCACTAGCCCCGCCGCCGCCTTTTAGGCGGCGGCGTTCATCAGGCATCGCCGATTGGCGAACGTCGCGCATACTAAGATCTTCAATAATAAAACCAAGAGTGCAGGAACCGATCATGACCTCCATCTTTGAACAAGACTTACCGCCAACCGCTGCCAACCATGTGCCGCTCTCGCCACTTACCTTTATCGAGCGCTCGGCGGCCATCTATCCCGATTATCCGGCTGTGGTGCATGGCACGACGCGCCGTACCTGGGCAGAGACCTGGACGCGCTGCCGAAGGCTTGCCTCGGCGCTGGAAAAGCGTGGCATTCAGCCAGGGCAGACGGTGGCCGCCATGCTGCCCAATATTCCCGCCATGTTCGAGGCGCACTTTGGCGTGCCGCTGGCGGGCTGCGTGCTGAATACGCTGAATATTCGTCTCGATGCCGACGCGATTGGCTACATGCTGGCCCACGGCGAAGCCAAAGCGATTCTAGTGGATCCTGAGTTTGCCGAGGTGATTCAGGCGGCGGTGGCCAAATTGGAAAGCAAGCCGCTGATCATCGACGTGGCCGACCCGGAATTCCTGGGCGAGACCCAAGGCATCGGCGAGCTGGAGTACGAGTCGCTGCTGGCCGAGGGAGATCCTGAGTACGCCTATCAACTGCCCAGCGACGAGTGGCAGGCCATTTCACTCAATTACACGTCGGGTACCACCGGTAAACCCAAAGGGGTGGTGTATCACCATCGCGGCGCCTACCTGAACGCGGTGAGTAACATTCTCGAGTGGGCCATGCCCCATCACCCTGTCTATCTCTGGACGCTGCCGATGTTCCACTGCAACGGCTGGTGTTTCCCCTGGACCATTGCCGCCAATGCCGGTGTCAGCGTGTGCCTACGCAAAGTCGACCCCAAACGCATCACCGACCTGATCGCCGAAGAGAGCGTCACCCACTTCAGCGGTGCGCCTATCGTGCTCAACGGGCTGGTCAACCTGCCCGCCGATCAAAAGCGGGTGTTCGATCATCCGGTGAAAGTGACCACCGCAGGGGCTGCGCCGCCCGCCTCGGTGATTGCTGGGGTGGAAAAGCTGGGCATCGAAGTGACCCACGTTTACGGGCTCACCGAGGTGTATGGCCCGGTGACCGTGTGCGCTTGGCGCGAGGCGTGGAACGAGCTGCCGCTGGAATCCCGTGCCAAAATCAAAGCCCGCCAAGGGGTGCGCTACCACATGCTGGAAGCGCTCTGCGTGGCCGACCCGGTGACGTTAGAACCGGTTGCAAAAGATGGCCGAACCATGGGCGAAATCTTGATGCGCGGCAACAACGTGATGAAGGGGTATCTCAAAAACGCCGAGGCGACGGAAAAAGCCCTGGAGGGCGGCTGGTACCACACGGGCGACTTGGCGGTATGGCATGCCGATGGCTATATCGAGATCAAAGACCGCTCGAAAGATATCATCATCTCCGGCGGTGAAAACATCTCTACCATCGAAGTGGAAGATGCCATTTACAGCCATCCCGCGGTGGAAGAGGCTGCCGTGGTCGCAAAGCCGGACGACAAGTGGGGCGAAACGCCCTGTGCGTTCGTGAAATTGAAAATAGGCTACGGCGAAGTCACCGAGGCGGATATTATCGCCCACTGCCGTAAGCATCTTGCGAGCTTTAAAGTGCCGAAAACGGTGGTGTTTAGCGAACTGCCGAAAACGTCCACGGGCAAAATTCAAAAATTCGTGCTGCGTGAAGAAGCCAAACAGCACCAGCCAGGGGAGTCGAAATGAGCGAACAACGGATTGGCGTCGTAGGCGCAGGCACCATGGGGCAGGGCATTGCCCAGGTGGTCGCGGCCAGTGGCTTTAACGTGCGGCTGTACGATGTCGCCGACGAGCAGCTCACCCGCGCCAAGAGCGCGATCGATAAAGGGTTCGAGAAGCTCGTTACCAAAGAGAAGATGACCGCTGAGGGCAAACAGGAGGCGCTGGCTCGGCTTTCGACCACCACGGCGCTAGATGCGCTTAGCGACTGCAGCGTGATTATCGAAGCTGCCCCCGAGCAGCCTGCGTTGAAAGAGAAACTGTTTCGCGATCTCAGCCATCTGAGCAGCGATGCCATTCTGGCCTCTAACACGTCTTCGCTGTCACTCACCCGCCTGGCCGCGGTGTGCGAGCGCCCTGAGCGGGTAGTGGGCATGCACTTCTTCAATCCGGTGCCGGTACTCAAGCTGGTGGAAGTGATTCGCGCCGAGCAGACCTCGGATGCCACCGTGGAGCGCATCGAAGCGCTGGCCAAGGCGCTTGGCAAAACCGCCGTGCCGGTAGGCGACGCGCCGGGCTTTGCCGTGAACCGCCTGCTGGTGCCGATGATCAACGAAGCCGCGTTTATCGTGCAGGAGGGCACCGCGACACCGGAAGCCATCGATGACGCCATGAAGCTAGGTGCCGCGCACCCCATGGGGCCGCTGGCGCTGGCGGATTTGATTGGCCTGGATGTGTGCTTGGCGATTATGGACGTGCTGCAGGAAGGCTTTGGCGACCCGAAATACCGCCCCTGCCCGCTGCTCAAACGCATGGTGGCCGCAGGTTACCTGGGGCGTAAGAGCGGCCGTGGGTTCTATATCTACGAGTAGCCAGCGGCTGGGTCGAAGCGCGACAAAAGAAGTGATTGCCACCCAACCAAGCGTTCGCTAGGGTTGAGTGGTTACCACTTCTACGCGCAATAACAATCAAGGAGCCACTATGAGCGACGCAGTGATCGAGAAGGTTGATAACGACGGCGTGGTGCGCCTGACCATCAATCGCCCCAAAGCCTTGAACGCGTTGAACAGCGACGTGCTCAGCGCCTTGGAAGCGCATTTGGTCGAACTCGAAGCGCACCCCAGCCTGCGGGCGGTGTTGATTACCGGTGCTGGAGAAAAATCCTTTGTAGCCGGAGCCGATATCACCGAAATGCGTGATAAAACTCCCGAAGAGGCCCGCGCCTTTGCCAGCCAAGCGCTGCGTACCATCAAGCGTCTTGAAACGCTGCCCGTGCCGGTGGTCGCGCTGGTCAACGGGTTTTGCCTTGGCGGCGGCTGCGAACTGGCGCTGGCCTGTGACTGGGCCGTCGCCAGCGACAACGCCGTCTTCGGCCAGCCGGAAGTCTTGTTAGGCGTCATTCCTGGCTTTGGCGGCACCCAGCGTCTGCCGCGTCGTGTCGGCCCCGCCATGGCGATCGATCTGGTTACCACCGGGCGCAAAATCGATGCCCAGGAAGCGCTGCGCATTGGCCTCGTGAACCGCGTGATGCCCCAGGCCGAGCTTGAGAGCTATGTCGAAGAGCTCACCAAGCAGCTGAAGGGCAACGGCCCGCAGTCGGTCCGCGGTGCCAAACAAGCCGTCCACGACGGCATGGACCAGGATCTCGATAGCGCCCTGGCCCTGGAAACCAGCCTATTCGCCTTCTGCTTTGCAGGCCAAGAGCAGAAAGAGGGCATGAGCGCCTTTGTCGAGAAGCGCAAACCCAACTTCTAAGTTTTCTTTTTCGTGTTTGGTTCATTTAAGGGGTGGCGTTTGCGTCATCCCTTATTTTATTCTCAGGCTTACGATTTTTTGATAAGCCGGAGTCATCGCGATGGAGTGGGTTGCCTTTCTTCTCGCCGCGCTGGGGTTTGCCTATTTACCCGGACCGGCGATGTTGTACACCGCTGCGCAAACGCTGGGACGCGGTCGGCGCGCAGGCTGGTTGGCGGTGACTGGCGTGCATTTAGGCTGCTACGTGCATGTGGTGGCTGCCGCTTTTGGTTTGGCTCTACTGTTCGCCGCCATTCCGCCTGCCTATCTTGCGATGAAGGTCATCGGTGGCATTTATTTACTTTGGATGGGGGTGCGCTTATGGCAACAAGGTATCCGGACGAACGCTGAGGAGCTGCCGCTCGCGACCACCAGACGGGTACTGCGCGATAGCTTTTTAGTGGAGGTACTGAACCCTAAAACGGCGCTCTTCTTTGTGGCCTTTTTGCCGCAATTTGTGCAGCCCGACAGCGCCATGCCGGTGGCATGGCAGCTCCTTTGGTTAGGCATTGCTACCAACGTTTTGTTCTCATCAGCGGATGTGGTGGTAGTGCTGTTAGCCAGCCCACTGCGTGCATGTCTGCAAACGTCTCACGGCTCTTCCAAGCTGATTCAGCGAATGGGAGGCGGTGTGTTGATGGGACTCGGAGGGAATACGCTGGTCCAGGCGGCACGGTAGGGCCATTCATTGTTATGTTCAACGTAAGGAGCGCAGCATGTTAGACCTATATATCGCTAACAAGAACTACTCTTCCTGGTCGCTGCGCCCTTGGGTGTTGCTGAAGGCGCTGGAGATCCCCTTTAACGAGCACTTGATGCCTTTCGAGGGTGGCTTTGGGGAGAGCCTCGCGACGTTCAAGCGCTTTTCACCGTCTGGCTTGGTGCCATGCCTAGTGGATAGCGAGCACAGTGTGGCCGTATGGGACTCGCTGGCGATTGTGGAGTATGTGGCGGAAACACACTCCAACGTATGGCCTCGGGCACGTGCTGCGCGGGCGTGGGCACGCTCTGCCAGTGCTGAGATGCACAGTGGCTTTGGCGCGCTGCGGGATGAATGCTCCATGAACTGCGGCGTTCGCGTGACAATGAACGCGCTCTCTCCAGGGCTGAAAAGTAATTTGGCCCGGTTGGATGCGCTGTGGCAAGAAGGGCTCGAGCATTTTGGCGGCCCGTTTCTGGCAGGCGAGCACTTTACTGCGGTGGATGCGTTTTACGCCCCTGTTGCGTTTCGGATACAAACCTTCAACCTGCCGCTAAGCGATGCCTCACTTGCCTATGTAAAGCGCCTATTGGCACTACCCGCCATGCAGGAGTGGTACGAGGCTGCCTTAAAAGAGACGTGGCGCGAGCCGATGCATGAAGAGGAAACGGTGAAAAACGCCACGCTCATTAGCGATGAACGCAGCGCCGCAGGAGAGCCATAAATCCGCTACACTGCGCGCCACTTCTTTTTCGAACGAGACCTTCGCCATGGCGCTGAGCGCTACCCCTTATAAAGTCGACGTTAACCTGACCGACCTGGACCGCAGCGTTTTCGAAACGCTGCGCTTTACGGTGGCTCGCCACCCCTCCGAAACGGAAGAACGTTTATGCGCTCGGCTGATTGCTTATGTCCTATGGTACAGCGAATCGCTGGCATTTGGACGTGGGTTATCGGATGTCGACGAACCCGCCTTATGGGAAAAAAGCCTGGATGGCCGAGTGCTGCACTGGATCGAGGTCGGTCTACCCGACGCCGAGCGTTTGATCTGGTGCTCGCGCCGCGCTGAGCGGGTGTCCCTGCTGGCGTATGGCCGCGTCGATATCTGGGAGAGTAAGGTGCTACCGGCCGTTGCCTCACTGAAAAATGTTCACGTCGCAGGGTTGCCGCAAGAGGCGCTGGCCACCGTTGCTGCAGATCTTCCCCGTGCGATTAATTGGGCCGTCATGGTTAGCGACGGTTCGCTGTTCATCACCGATGAAAATGGCCAGCATGAGATCACCCCGCAGTGGCTATTGCGGGAGCGTTGAAGCATCTTGTGCTAAGTTTTGATGGTCGGGCGGTGGGTCTGCCCGCCATGAAAGGGACTTCTTTTGGGCACGGTGGATGCGACAAAGCAATGTAGCTTGCTATCTAATTGTGTAATTACATACAATCAGCAATGTTTGTTGTTCCCCTGTGTCCCTGACTACCTGCTTCAGCACTCAACTCAAGGAATGAGCCATGATGCCCTCTGTTCTATGTTCCCGCGTTGCCCGTGGTAACGCCCCTGTTCATCAGAAAAAGCGCTACGCAGGAGGTCTCCGTAAAGCCATCCTGCCGCTGGTGCTGCCTATGACCCTGCTGCCCGCCGTGGCGCCCGCCGACGACAGTGCGCTGTCCATCAAGTTCGAAAACGATGGGTTTGCCAGCAGTGATGATGGTCACTTTACCAGCGGTTTCGAGCTGAACTGGATGTTTACCCCCGAGCCGCAAAGCTGGACCCAGCGTTTGGCTGTGGCGTTACCCGATAGCCTGATTGGCGAAGCGGATCGCGCCTCGTATCGCTTGGTACATCAAATTTACACTCCCAATGTGATCGAGCGCCGCGACTTGATCGAAGACGACCGCCCCTATGCGGGGTTAGTGTACGGGGGCGTGTCGCTTTACGAGGATAAAGCGGTAGGCCGCTGGCAGCAGGCGACGGATCTGCATCTAGACGTTGGTTTGGTGGGGCCTTCATCACTGGCAGACAGTATTCAGCGCGAAGTGCACCGCGTGACCGACAGCGACCGTCCGCGCGGTTGGCGTAACCAGCTGGGTGACGAGGCCATCCTCAACCTGACCATGCGCCGCCAGTGGTGGCATGATGCGCCATTGGCCGGCAAGCAGTTTTCTCATGGGCCAAGCGTTGGCGCGGCGCTGGGTAATTTGTATACCTACGCCAGCGCGGGTTATAGCGTGCGTTGGGGGGACGATGCGCAGGGAGTGCCGACGCTAACGCCCAATCCTGGCAGCCGCCATCAGCTCGAGGGCACCCGCGGGTGGCAGTGGTACCTGTTTGCGAACGTGGAAGGGTACTACATGGCGCAAAACCTGACGCTCGATGGCAACACTTTCCGCAACAGCCACTCGGTCGATCGCAACGAATGGGTGGCCGAGGCGTCTGCCGGGTTGGCACTGGCCTGGGATGCGTGGCAGGTGACCTACGCGGCCGTTCAGCGGACCCGAGAATTCGATGGGCAAGACGAGCAGGATAAATTTGGCGCACTAACACTCACCAGACGCTTTTAAGACCTTCATCGATAGCCGGTGGGCGCGGCTTTAGGGGCTAATAGGGGGAGGGCGATGGCCAATCAGTATCCTCACACGCCAGATGGCCGCTATTTCGTTGCCAAGAATCGGCTTTGGCGTTGCACCGACCCGCGCCTCTCGGAAGGGGAGAAGCGCCTCCATATCAAAGCGCTGATGAAAGCGCGTCGGGCGGTACGCAGCGCTCAGCAACAGGAAGATGAACATGCGCTGCGCCAAGCGCGTCAAGCGGTACAAGCAGCGAAAGAAGCGTTAGGGGAGCGCGGGCCCGTATGGTGGGAAGATGGCGCGCCTGATGAGGGTGGCCTTGCGCCTCACAATAGCTCCTACGCCCAGTGGTGGGCGTCGCGCTCCTAACCCACGGTTGCTACCCTGAGCAGTGGAAGAGATAGATGTCTTCACTTAGGAGTAGTGACATATGGAGATGGTTTTTTTTAGCAGTTGGGAAAGTTTAGGTCGCACGCTGATCGTAGGCGTGCTTGCCTACGCGGTGCTGATCGTATTTTTACGCTTGTCAGGCAACCGTACGCTTTCCAAAATGAACGCCTTCGATCTGATTGTGACAGTGGCGTTGGGGTCGACGCTGGCCACGGTACTGTTGTCCAAAGACGTGGCGCTGGCCGAAGGGGCGCTGGCGTTGGGGTTACTGATTTCTCTACAGTTCATAATTACGTGGCTAAGCGTGCGCGTGAGCTGGGTCAAACGGGTAGTCACCGGTGAGCCGCTCTTACTGCTGTACGAGGGCGAGCTGTTGCTCGACGCGCTCTACAGGGCGAGGGTAACACGCGATGAAGTTCGCTCTGCCGTGCGCAGTAGCGGGTTAGCCAGCCTCGACGCTGCCCAGGCGGTCGTGCTGGAGACCGATGGCTCGCTGAGTGTGGTGAAGCGTAGTCGCCGAGCAGATGAGTCCAGTCTGGCTGGCGTGCGAGGGGCTAGGTGTGAAGGCTGGGAGCGATAGTCATCGTTCACGGCGAGCTTCGACGATGGTACGCTGCGCTCCCTCTTTCTATTACCGTGCAAGGGCAACCCGTGAACGTAAAAGCGGATCTTTCGATTTTGGACATCATCGGCCATTTGTTGATTTGGGTGGTATTGACCCTGATTACCTTTGGCATCGCGCTGTTTTTCTTTCCTTATTCGTTTGCTCGCTTCGTGATCAATCGCACCCGTGTGATCGATAACACGACGGGCATCGAGCGGAGAATGGTGTGCGATATCAATATTTTCAGTAATTTGGGGCATATCATTCTATGGATGGTGATCTCGTTTCTCACCTTGGGACTTGGTTATATTTTCTACTTTTACCGGGTGTGGAACTACGCCCTGAATAACGCTCGCCTGCAGTAATCTCTCCGGTTGTACTTCCCAACAGCGCCACGACACTCCCTCTGCCGAGCATCGGCAGGGGAGTGTGTGTCATTGACAACCCATGTACAACTCCCTATATTTGCGTGAATAAAAATTACTATCATTAATATTAATATTCGCTCCGGGATCTACATGATGAAAACCACACCTAGCTTTCGACTGCGGTCACTTGGCGTTGCGGTCGCCCTTGCGTCTGCTGCTTCGGTATCGGCAGCCAATGCACAAGACAATGCGTCTGATAGCGTCAATTTAGAAACAGTGGAAGTGACTGCAGACGCTGCAGGCCGCTTTGGTTATAGCGACGCCGAGCGCGAACCTGGCGTAGGCAAGTTGGATGTTCCCCTGGCCGAGCAGCCTTACTCCATGTCCGTCATCGACCAGGAGTTCATTCAGGATAGCGGTGCTAAAAACATTCAGGATGCACTGCTTTATACTCCCGGCGTCTATGCGGGCAACTTTGGCTTCGACACCCGTGGCGACAGCGCCAAAGTGCGCGGGCTGGATGCCGGTCGCTATTTGGATGGCCTGCGTCAAGTATACGGTTCTTACAATACGGTTCGCACCAATGTATACGCTCTAGAAAGCGTAGAGGTGCTACGCGGTCCCTCTTCCATGCTGTACGGTCAAGCGGATCTGGGCGGTATCATCAACGGTGTCTCGAAGCTGCCGCAAGAGGAGCGCAGCGGTGAAATATGGGCCCAGTATGGCTCTTATGACCGCAAGCAGCTCGCAATGGACGTGACGGGGGCCGCTGATGAGGATGGTGAGTTTCTGTATCGGCTCGTCGCGTTGACCCGCGATAGCGATACCCAGGTCGATCACGTCGAAGATGATGGCTATTTGTTTGCGCCTTCATTTACCTGGCGCCCCAGCGATGACACCCATATCACGCTGCTGTTCAATCGTCAGGAGAACAAGGGGCAGGTGTCGGCACAGTTTCTTCCCCAAGTAGGCACCTTGGAACCAGGGTCACTCGGCTTCATTGGCTCGGAACGCTTCGTCGGAGAGCCTGGTTGGGATCGTTATGACCGCGAAAAAACCGAAACCACGCTGTTCGTCGATCATCAGCTCAACGATGACTGGGCGTTTGCCGCCACCGCGCGCTATACCGACTCCAGTACCGAGACCCGCGAGCACTGGGTCGACATTCCCAGTATTCCCGATGCGGATGGCAATGTCAGTCGCACCATTTTTACGGCGGATGCCCAAACGCGTATTCTCAATATGGATGCTCGTCTGGAAGGCTCGTTCGAACTCGGTAACACCCAGCACACGCTCATTGCGGGTGTCGACCGTCAGGACGCCCGCTGGTCGCAGGATAACTATAGTTCGGTGCCCGGTGGTGGTGGTCAGTTCAACGTCTACAACCCCCAATATGGCAACTTGCAGTTAG
This sequence comes from Halomonas sp. McD50-4, assembly GCF_022348135.1. NCBI lineage: Bacteria > Pseudomonadati > Pseudomonadota > Gammaproteobacteria > Oceanospirillales > Halomonadaceae > Halomonas > Halomonas sp. McD50-4. The sequence continues at coordinate 253,316 of NZ_JAKRFG010000002.1, forward strand.
ATTCATTGAACCCCACCGATCGTCCGGATAATGAAATCGAGCAGGTCGGCATCTACGTAGCCGACCATATCGAGGTAGGGCCGGTGGTGGTGTCTGCTGGCCTGCGTCGTGACTGGGCGGAGAACCGGACGCTGGCGCTGTCTGGGCCGGATACCGTCAGCGATGAGGGCGAAACCACGGGCCGCGTGGGGTTGATGTACCGTTTCGATAACGGTTTCTCGCCTTACGTGAGCTATTCGGAAGCGTTTGCCATGAACCTGGGTACCGACGGGACGGCCAATCCGAGTCCGTTGAAACCCACGACCGGTGACCAAGAAGAGGTTGGTTTCAAGTACGTCTCTCCTGATCAATCGTTGGCCATTAGCGCTGCCTATTTCGATATTACGCAGCAAAACCGTATTAGCGACGGCGTTACCCCCGGCGGTGTCGAACAGCTAGGTGCCGTGGTCGATGGCTGGGAACTACAGGTCAACAAGCGCTGGCAGCAGTTTGAGACCCAGGTGGCCTACACTAACTTGAACGCTAGCAACGATAGTACCGGCACGCGGTTACCCTACGTAGCCGAAGAGCAGGCTTCCTGGTGGAACCGCCTGTACGTTGGCAGTAACTGGCGTATTGGCGCTGGCGTGCGCTATGTCGGTGACAACGTCGGCTCTGGCGGTGCGCCGGTGGTGCCCTCTAGCACGCTATACGATGCAATGGTCGGTTACACTATGGGCGAGTGGGACTTCTCGGTGGACCTGAAAAATGCCACCGATGAAGAGTACGTCTCCTGGTGCCGTTATGACGGCGGCGACTGTGGCTACGGCGACCGCCGCAGCGTCACGGCCAACGTACGCTATCAGTTTTAAGGTAAACGATGCGTGACGCGCGTTGGCGAAACGTCACATACACAACGGGGCCTGCTCATCGCAGGCCCCGTTGTTTTTTGGAACTCGACGTGATGCCACGGTTAGTGTGGCCGCTTGATCAGCAGCTTCACTAAACGCCGCACGATAGGGGAGACTAGATTGATGACCGGCAGCGCGACGGCAAAGGCAAACAGCCACGCTTTGAGCCAAATCATCACGATTCCCTCGACGAGGCCCACGTTATACAACGTAATCACCAGCGACATGATGCATGACATGAATAGCGCCATCAGGCATGAAAATATCAGCTGGGCGTATTTCGGATCGAACATCGTGCGTTTCCTAAATACGCGAATCAACGCTTGTCTTCGGTTTTTTCAGTAAAATCGCTGGCGTCATGGCGCTCGTGAAGCTGCTCGCTGGGCTCGCCCCAGGTGCGGTTCACCATACGGCCTCGCTGTACTGCGGGGCGGGCATCTATCTCTTCCGTCCAGCGCAATACGTTGGTGTACGTATGCGCTTCTAGGAACTCGGCCGCCTCGTATACGCGGTTCTTAACCAGCGCGCCGTACCAAGGGTGAATTGCCATGTCGGCAATCGTGTATTCATCGCCCGCCATGAAGCGGTTGTCGGCCAAGTGACGATCCAGCACGTCTAGCTGACGTTTGACTTCCATGGTGTAGCGGTCGATCGGATATTGGTACTTCTCTGGTGCGTAGGCGTAGAAGTGTCCAAAGCCGCCGCCCAGCATCGGTGCGCTGCCCATTTGCCAGAACAGCCAAGAGAGACACTCGGTGCGCTTGGCGGGGTCTGTCGGCAGGAACTCTCCGTATTTCTCCGCGAGGTACAACAAGATGGCCCCTGATTCGAACACGCGCTGGGGTGGGGTCACGCTGTGATCCATCAGCGCCGGGATCTTCGAATTGGGATTCACCTCGACGAAGCCACTACCAAACTGATCGCCTTCGCCGATTTGAATCAGATGCGCATCGTATTCGGCGGCGGTGACGCCTTTTTCAAGCAGCTCTTCGAGCATGACCGTCACTTTGACGCCGTTAGGTGTCGCCAACGAATAGAGCTGTAGGGGGTGCTTACCAACGGGTAGCGGCTTTTCGTGGGTCGCGCCTGCCACCGGGCGGTTGATATTGGCAAACTTGCCGCCGTTGCCCGGCTCCCACTTCCAAACCCGCGGTGGCGTGTAGGTCGTATCGCTCATAATAGCCTCGCTGTTGAACAGGTGATAAGTGCAGTACCAATTGCCTAGCTTGCTAAGTTGTGTCTTTTTAATGGGGACGTAAAACCTGGGTACAAGGGTAGTTCGCGTGTTCGTCAAATAAAAATATACAGGGCGTATAGGGGGACTGACGGTAGGAGCTGTCTGGATGACCCGCAAGGGTAAAAGAAAGCGCAGAGCAGATGCAGTGTCGCCGCCTTGCCGATTGGCAAGGCGGCAAAGAGAGCGGCTTTACACCAGTGTCAGCGTGACATCGATGTTGCCACGAGTGGCATTGGAGTAGGGGCAAACGATATGCGCTTTATCGACCAGTGCCCGCGCAACGTCCTTCTCAAGACCCGGCAAGCTGATTTTTAGCTCTACTTCGATCCCAAACCCCGTGGGGATAGCGCCAATGCCTACGCTACCATCGATCTGAGTATCTGTGGGCAGTTTGACTTTTTCTTGGCTGGCCACGTGCTTCAGCGCGCCTAGAAAGCAAGCGGAGTAGCCTGCCGCAAACAGCTGCTCTGGGTTGGTGCCGTCGCCACCTGCGCCACCCAGCTCTTTGGGGGTGCTCAGTTTGACATCCAGCGCGCCATCGGAGGACTTGGCATGGCCTTCACGGCCACCCTTGGCGTGAGCATGTGCACGATAAGCAATCGTTTCAATCGACATAGACGTCTCCTTTTTTGGTCGTTAAGTGGGTCATGCTGGGATAATGATCTGTTTTAATTTAGTCCAGCTTTGTTTTGCGCGCAATATAATTGAGCGGAAAAACGTTTCCCATTGAAAAAGCGGGTCGTCATTTTGCTTTTTGCAAACTCTCACGCAGCTGTACTAAGTCCTCTTTGAGCTGCGTCAGGGCCTCGACCGATTTCTCACTGGCATTCACTACGCAGCTAGGGATGTGGCGAGCCTGTTCGCGCAGCGCCCGGCCTTTGTCGGTGAGAAAGAGCTCGACGACGCGCTCATCTTGCACGCTGCGCTGGCGGCGCAGTAGCTGGTCCGCCTCCAAGCGTTTGAGCAGTGGAGTGAGTGAGCCAGGGTCCGTCAGCAGTCGCTTACTCAGCGCGCCAACGGTAATGCCATCTTCTTGCCATAGCACGAGCATGGCGAGGTATTGCGGGTAGGTCAGCCCTAGCTCTTTCAAAAGTGGTTTATAGATTTTGGTCATCGTCAACGACGTTGAATAGAGGGCGAAACAGAGCTGGTGATCGAGCTCAAGTTCGCTGCAAGGGTCTAACGCAGGCATGTGGACTCCCAGACGAAATGCATAGTGGGTAATGTAGCGCGCCAAACGATGAGTGGCTATCCCTAGACGTTGGTCGTAAGTGAGCAGTTTTGTTTTGACACCCCGCCAAGCGATCGCTAGCCTTCGCTTATTGAATGTTACCGGTAACAAAAAAGGCGTAACCCGTCGATTAGCCGCAGCATTCATATTGACGCGTTATTCGATAAAGCGAATGAAGACGCGGCTCGCTCGGGTGGCAGATAAACGCTCAGCATCTCAGTACACCACTGCTCAACATTTAACAACAATGAATGTTTGGAGATAACGTCATGACAGCGATTTGGCGCAGCACGCTTACTCTGGTAGGCGCAACGACTCTGACCTTTGGTATGGCTCATGCCCAAAGTCCCGAGCTTTCCGATCCGCCCGCCATCGAAGGGGATATCGTCGCCGACCACGGTAGCCACACGCTTCGTATGGGTATTGGTTTGTCGGAAACGTCCCCGCAGTTTCTCTCTAGCCAATACTTTGGCGAGATTCTAGAGCAGCGCACCGAAGGCCGTATCACGGTCAACGTGTTCCCCAACAGCCAGTTGGGCGACGATGTTCAGATGATGGAAATGCTGCAGACCGGCACGCTAGACATGACCTATCCCTCCAGCTCAGCCACCACTGGCTACGTTGAAGAGCTGTCTGCTTTTGATCTGCCGTTCCTGCTGCCCAGCCGTGAAGCCGCCATTGCCGTCATGCAGAGTGACGTAGCGCAGGAAATGCTGGATAAGTTCGAGGGTACCGGCCTGAAAGCATTGACGTTCTCTGAGAATGGCTACCGTCAGCTCTCCAACAGCGCGCGTCCGGTCGAATCGCCGGAAGACGTCGCCGGTTTGGACGTTCGCGGTTTGAGCGTGCGCACCATGCAGAATCCGGTGCACTTGGCGATTTGGGAAGCATTAGGTGCTAACCCCACGCCGATGGCGTTTGGCGAGCTGTTCTCTGCCCTAGAGCAGGGCGTGGTCGATGGCCAGGAAAATCCCTGGAGCACCATCCTGACATCCAACTTCAACGAAGTTCAGGATTACGGCACCGAAACTCGTCACGTTTATACACCGTTCATCATGATGTTGTCCGAGCGTACCTGGGACCGTATGGCACCCGAGTACCAAGAGCTGGTGCTTGAAGCCGCGCGTCAATCCGCCGAGTACGAAATTCAGCTCTCTGCTGAGTATGACGACTGGTCCCGTGAGCAGTTAGAAGCCCGCGGTATGCAAATCACTCGCCTGAGCGATGAGCAACTGGCCGCGTTCCAAGACGCCGTGCAGCCCGTTTATGAAGAGTGGGCACCGCGCATTGGCGAAGATCTGATCGCTGAAATTCAACAGATCGTTGAAGATGCCAGCAACTAATACGCACCATTAAGCGCGCCATCGGGCAGGCCATTGTGCCTGCCCGACTTGTCAGTGCCCTTGGAGTTCTTATGACATCCTCCTCAACACCTCCCAACGCTGATCCCTCTTTGGCAGCGCCCATCATGGAAGATCCTTCGGTTTACCTGGACGATCCCAATCGCAAGCTGCTGGAAATCGATACCGACACGCGCCAGGGCCCTGCGCTGTTTCGCTGGTTAACGCTGGGTATGGAATATCTGATTGGCATGATCTTGGTGGCGTTGATCGTCGCGGTGTCGAGCAACGTGGTGGGCCGCTCGCTGTTCAACCACTCGCTCCCCTGGGTCGATGAGCTGGCGCGCATGCTGTTCATTTGGCTGGTCTTCATTGGTGCGGCGGCCGCGTTCGCCCGCTATGAACATATTGCTGTGGATGCGCTGGTGCGGCGTCTGCCGCTGCGCTTCGCACACATGCTCTACTGCCTGCAGCACCTGATCATTACGGGTTTGATGCTAGTGATGGTGTTTGGTGGTTATCAAGTCTTGTCACGCTCCAGCGGTCGCTCCGCCATCATGGGCGTGCCGCTCAGCCTTGTGAGTCTTTCCCTCGTGCTATGCGTTGCCTTCATTGCCGCCGTGTCACTGTGGCGGGTATGGATGAGCATACGCGTGATCGTTCAACCACACGACCCATCGACCAAAGCGCAAGGGGAGTAATCGACATGCTGTGGATTTTTCTGGCTATTTTATTGGTCTCGATCATCATCGGCTTACCTATCGCTTTTGGTTTGGGAGTCGCGGCGCTGGTGATGGCCGTCCTATCGGATATTCCGCTCTCCATCCTGATCGAGCAGTCCATCCGTGGGGTGAATAGCTTCCCGCTACTGGCCATTCCGTTCTTTATTTTGGTCGGCGAGGTCATGAGTAACGGCGGCATCGCGCGCCGTTTGATGGAGTTAGCCGGTGCGCTGGTCGGCTTCATGCGCGGTGGCTTGGGGCAAGTGGCCATCACTGGCTCGATGTTCTTTGGCGGCATCAGCGGCTCGGCAGTGGCCGATACAGCGGCCACTGGCTCGATGATGATTCCCTCGATGAAGCAGCAGGGCTACACCGCTGCCAACGCCACGGCGATCAATACCGTTTCATCGGTGATCGGGATCATCATTCCTCCTTCCATTCCACTGATTCTGTACGGCATCGTAACGGAAACGTCCATTAGCCGCCTGTTCATCTCCGGTATCGTTCCGGGGTTACTCATCGGTGCGGCCTTGATGGTCACCACCTTCATTCTGGCCAGCAAGCAGGGTGGCGGGGTGCGGCAATTTCGCTGGGACGTGCTCTGGAAAGCCTTCAAAGACGCTTGGCTGGCCCTGGTGCTACCGGTCATCGTGATTGGCGGCATCATTGGCGGTGTGTTTACGGCCACCGAAGCGGCGGTCGCTGCACTGCTTTACTCGCTGGCAATTTCGCTGCTGGTGTATCGTGAGTTCAAACTCTCAGAACTGGTCGGCATGCTGATTCGTACCGCCAGGCTCTCCGGTATGGTGATGATGCTGTTGGCCTTTGCCACCGTGATTGCCTGGTTCTTGACCATCAATATGGTCCCGCAAACCCTGGTACGTCAGGTACAGGCGATTACTGAAGAGCCTTTTTTGCTGCTGCTGATCGTGGCGGCCCTGCTTCTGATCGTCGGTTTCGTGATGGATCTGACCCCGGCCATGGTCATCATGGCGCCGATGCTGGCACCTATCGTCACCTCGGTGGGTGTGGATGCCGCTTACTTTGGCGTGCTCATGGCCTTCATTCTGGGAATTGGGCTACTCACGCCGCCGGTGGGCACCTGTCTTTACGTGGGCTGTGGCGTGGGTAAAGTCTCCATGGAGTCTTTGGTCAAGGCCATGTTGCCTTACTATGCCGCGCTGCTTGTGGTGCTGGTGCTGCTCATCGCCTTTCCAAGCATCGTGACTTGGTTGCCCGACCTCACCGCCGTGCGCGGTAACTGATAGGAGCCGCGTGTGACGACTGATTCAAATCATAACGGCTCATATCGCATTCTCGTCATGGGGGTTTCTGGATCGGGAAAATCGCATATTGGTCAGCAGTTGGCTGCGACGCTAGGTGCCACCTTCATCGATGGCGATGATCATCACTCGCCCGCTAACGTGGCCAAAATGGCCAGCGGCACACCGCTAAACGACGATGACCGCCGCGACTGGTTGGCAACTCTGGCCATGCTGTTTGCTGAGTTCAAAGCGCGAGGCGAATCGGTGGTGATTGCCTGCTCTGGTCTCAAGCGGCGCTACCGCGACCGCTTGCGAAAAGGGGATAGCGAACTGCGAATTTTGTACCTGGAAGGCACCCACGAGCTACTGCGGAAGCGCTTGGAAACCCGAGCCGGGCACTTTTTCAAAGGCGATAACATGTTGGCCAGCCAATTGGCCGACTTGGAGCCGCCCCAGGTAGACGAAGCCGTGACGCTCCCCATCAGCTTAACGCCTGCGGTGATCGTGGAACGTTTTAGCGCTACGCTCGCGCCCACGCCGCGCCGCTCATTAGGCTAAAGGAAGGGATAGGCGGCGGGCCCTGCTATTCGCTATGGTAGGGTTCGAGCGCCATCCATTGTACAAGGCAGCGACGCCATTGAAGAAAAAACGCCCTACATTACAAGATATTGCTGATCGCGTTGGTGCCACCAAGATGACCGTTAGCCGCTGTTTACGCGACCCGGAAACGGTATCGGAAGGGCTTCGAGAGCGCATCTTCGGCATCGCCGAGCAGCTTGGTTATATACCCAATCGTGCCCCGGATCTGCTCTCCCGCGCGACCAGTCACTCGATAGGCGTACTGGTCCCCTCGTTGACCAACCAAGTATTTGCCGACGTCATCGTGGGGATCGAAGCCCATACCGAACCGGCAGGCTATCACTTGATGCTCTCCCACTACGGCTATAGTCAGGAGCTCGAGGAGCGCAGCCTTGCCTCGCTACTGTCGTATAACGTAGATGGGGTGATTCTCTCTGACCATGATCACACGCCGCGCAGTCTACGCATGCTGGAAACGGCGGGTATTCCCATCGTCGAGATCATGGATACCCACCGCCCGCCCCTGCAGCAGGCAGTAGGCTACGACAATGTACGCGCCGCTTACGACATGGTCAGCGAGATGATTCGCCGCGGTCGTCGTCAGGTGATCTACCTCGCCGTTCGGCTCGATGAGCGTACCCGGCAACGGGAGCAGGGGTATCGCCAAGCCATGGAAGAGCAGGGGCTCACGCCGGTGACCCTGCAGAGCAGCCAGCGCTCCTCCTATACCGTCGGGGCCGCGCTGATGCAGGAAATTCAGCGCGACTACCCAGAAGCAGACGGCATTTTTTGTACCAACGACGACGTAGCCGTAGGGGCTTATTTCGAGTGTCGGCGTCAGGGCGTCGACGTGCCCGCAAGGATGGCGATTGCCGGCTTTCATGGGCACGACGTGGGCCAAGCGATGTCACCCCGCTTGGCCAGCGTCGTGACGCCCCGCCAAGCCATCGGTGAGGCGGCCGCCCAAGCGTTGTTGGCGCGCATTCGTGGTGAGACGTTGGCGCAGAGAGTCGTGGATTTGGGATACCGCATCGAAGCAGGCGACACGCTATAGCGGCGCGACCAAAAATCGTTTGGCGGTGCATCAGAACCTCGTTAGGCTAACGGTTCATTTTGCCATGCCCTAGGCGTACGAGGCCGCTGTGAACATTACCCAATTGACGGTTTATCCAGTGAAATCCCTTCGGGGGATCGATGTGACCCAGAGCGAGATTCATGCCCACGGCCTCGCTTGGGATCGCCGTTGGATGCTGGTGGATGCCCAGCAACGCTTCGTCACCCAGCGCCAGCTACCTGCGCTGGCCACGATCACCGTGGCGTTGACCTCCGATGCCCTGGTGCTCTCTCACCCCACCGTCGAGCCGATTTCCATTTCACTGGAAGAGCCCAAGGGCAACTTGCGGCTGGTATCGGTGTGGAGTGATCACTGCAAAGCGCTGCCGGAGAGCGAGGCGGTGTCCGAGTGGCTAGAGGCGGCATTGGGTGAGTCGGCCAAGGGTGTGAGTCTGGTGCGTTTCGCCACTACCTTTACACGGGCGGTGGAAGACGATTTTCTGGCCGGTGGCGAGGCGCACACCTACTTTGCCGATGGTTATCCCTTTTTGATCACCACTACCGGTTCGCTGGATGCGTTGAACAACGCGCTGGTGGCGGGCGGCAATACACCGGTGCCCATGAATCGGTTTCGGCCCAATATCGTGGTGGATTGCGACGAGGCCTGGCAAGAGGATGGTTGGGCGACGATCGAGAACGGCAGCTATCAGCTCACCCTGCGTAAACCCTGCCAGCGCTGCAAAATCACCACCGTCGACCAGCAGACCGGCACGATTCCTACTCAAGCCGAGCCACTGAAAACGCTGCTGGCACTGAATACCCAACCCCACTTGAAGGGCGCGCACTTTGGCCAAAACGCCACGTTGACGGCGGGGGAAGGTAGCGTCATTCGTGTGGGGGAGGCGGTCTCCGTAACGCCCCGCTAGGCCTAAAACGTAGCATTTTCGTGGCAATGGCAGTGCCCAGTAGGGTAATCACCATCCCCGCAATGACCTGTAGACTCAGCGTTTCATCCAGTAGCCAATAGCCCCACAGCAGGGCGCTAACGGGGACTAAGAAGGTGACCGTCGAGGCTGCCGTTGCGCCCGCGCTTGCCAGTAAACCAAAGTAGAGCAAGAACGCCAGTGTCGTGCTGAGCATGGCCAACGCCAGCGCGTTGCCCCACGCCAAGGGGCTGATGGGGTCGCTTGGCCACAGCAGCACGCCGGGAATCAGTAGCACCAGGGCCGACATGGCACTGCTGCCCGCGGCAAGCACCCGCGTAGGCAAATGGCCCAGGCGCGTTTTGGAATAGTTGCCCGCGATGCCGTAGCAGAACGTGGCGCCGAGGATCGCGATGATGAACCAGCCGTCGCCGCCGAGTGCGAAGTCCAGTCTGTCTGCCGAGAGCACGTACACCCCCAACAGCGCGAGCGCCAATCCCAAGTACTGCTGGCGTTGCACAGGGGTCGCAAAGAAGGCGGCGCCCAGCAGGGCAGTGAAAATGGGGGTCGTTGCATTGATGAGCGAGGTAAAGCCTGCCTCTAGCCGAGTAGTGGCCAGGGCCAGTAGCGAAAAAGGCAGCACGTGGTTGACTACCCCGAGCAGCAGCAGCGGCCCCTTATGCTGCCAAATCAGACGCACGTAGTGCAGGCTCAGCAGCAGCGGCAGTAGCAGCAGAGCGCCAATGCCCATTCGTACCAACACCAGCGGTATCGGGCCGAACTCGGGCGCCGCGACGCGCATAAAGATGAACGACAATCCCCATAACGAAGAGAGCAGTAGCAAGCGCAGCGTATCGGCCGATGACATGGAGTGTCCTTACCGTGGTATGTCGGTCTTTTTAAAGAGATGAACAGCTTAACGACAAAGCCACCGCCAGCGAATCCTTTTTATTGTCCGCAGTGAAGCGCCAGCAGTTTTATCGTCGGGGTTTAGAGGTTTCGACAGCCACATAGAATCGCTGCTAAGAATCAGCTACGCTGAATGAGCACCGAACGTAACCCTGCGTTCATCCTGCGAGAAGCACACTACCCTAGGAAAGGAGAACAGAATGGATAGTAAAGCAAGCGCACATTGGGAAGGTGGTTTGAAAGATGGCCAAGGCAAAGTCGCCACGGAAAGCGGCGTACTGGATGCAGGTTACTCCTTCAAACAGCGTTTCGAAGGCGAGCCCGGCACCAACCCAGAAGAGTTGATCGGCGCCGCACATGCCAGCTGTTTCTCGATGGCCCTATCGATGATCCTGGGTGAGAAAGGCTACACCGCCGACGCCATCGATACCCAGGCAAAAGTCACGCTGTCGCAAAGCGATGCCGGTTTCGATATCTCCAGCATTCACCTGGACGTGGAAGCCAGCGTGAGCGGTGCCGACGACGCTGCTTTTCAGGAGGCCGCCGAAACCGCCAAGGCCAACTGCCCAGTATCTAAAGTCCTCAAGGCCGATATCACGATGTCTGCCAAGTTGAAAGGCTAATATCTGGCGCTGCCTTAGGGCAGCGCTTGGCAGCGTGTTGTATACCGTTGTTGCCACTCACATACGAGAAGGGCCTTGCCGAATGGCAAGGCCCTTTTTGCGAGCAATGGCTGCTATGTACTCGTTAAAGTACCGCTTAGCTCTGTGTGTCGCGCATCTCGTTAGCGTTGTCTTCGCTATTGTTCATCTCGGTGTCGCGCTCGGTGCGAAGATCATCGTTGCGCTCGTACTCCTGGGCTTCCTGAAGGGCTTCTTCAGAGGCGTTGACGGAGATGACGTACTCTTCGTTATCTTCGCCCTTCGTCAGTTCCAGGGAGTCCCATTCGATGGCGACGTTCTTTTCGCCCATCCCTAGAAAACCGCCGACACCAACGACCACGGCGTTGATTTTGCCGTCTTCATCGATGATCAAATCGTTGATGGTACCAATGTCTTCGTCGTTTTCGACACGGCTGCGCACTTGGTTACCCGTAAGCGAGTCAGAGTGAAAAGTGTTGTCTGGGGCATGGGTCAGGTAAGACGCTTCCATACCATTGCCGCCCTCATTGGCCTGAGCGATGCCTGCCGTAGCCATCAGCGCGGGAAGGATGAGGGTAGTCAGAAAGGTCGGTTTCATGGTGATTGCTCCTTGCGTGGTGATGAAGAGGTCTCACTGTGCGTGGCACCTCTTTGTCCGAAGTTGCCCTGCACCTCGCTGTGCAAGGACACTTCTCAAGGTAGGTGCTGAGACGTTCTTTGCAATCGCTGTGTCAAACTCTTAATCAATATCAATAAAATGCTAGATAAAGGTTAAACGGCTGCGACAGTCTGGCGAATTGACCCGCTGCCTGTGGCTGTGCATATTCATTTTCATCGTCATCAAGATCGCCGTAGAGCGATAGCGACATAGAGAGAGATTTTCCAATGACCCTGACAGACCCTTCATGGCTGTTTCAGCCATTGAAACAGCGCTTGGCTGGCGGTGTTGTGGCATTAGGCGCTTGGCTGATGACAGCCAGCGCGATCGCCAACGATACTGAGCTGCCGAAAGGCCATTTTTTACTGCCCGAGTCGGGCAATATGGTGGGCGAAGTGTATACCGTCACTGCGAGTGAAGAGGACACGCTGCTGGATATTGCCCGAGCGCATAACGTGGGCTACGAAGAGATCCGCATGGCTAACCCGGACGTGAGTCTGTGGGTGCCTGGCGAAGGCACCGAGGTCACCATTCCGGGGCAGTTCATCCTTCCTGACGAGCCTCGCACTGGTATCGTGATCAACGTTGCCGAGCTGCGCATGTACTACTACCCCGAGGCCGAAGATGGCCATGCTCCCCGTGTCGAAACCTATCCCATCGGCATTGGCCGCGATGCCTACAATACGCCGTTGGGTATCACCGAAACCACCATGCGCTTGGAAAATCCGGCATGGTACCCGCCTGAGTCGATCCGCCGCGAGGCCGCCGAGCGTGGTGACCCGCCGCCTGCGGTCGTACCGCCTGGACCGGATAACCCGCTGGGTCAATATGCCATTTTGTTGGATATTCCCGGTTATCTGATTCATGGCACCAATCAACCTGACGGGATTGGTATGCGCGCCAGCCGCGGCTGTATTCGCATGCACCCCGAGGATATCGAGTCAGTCTTCTGGCGTGTGCCGGTGGGCACCCAAGTGAACATCATCGATGCGCCGATCAAGTTGGGATGGGACGTCGGAGGCGACGCCTACATTCAGGCGTTCACGGCGACCGATGAGCAGGCGTTTGGTATGGAGACGCTATTGAATGTAGTGAGCCTGATCGAAGCGCATGAAGGTGAAGGTCGCGCGAACTACGAGCAGGTGAGCCGCGTCTTGGAAGACGCCAACGGCCAGATCGTGCCACTTAGCTAACCAACGATCAGTCGACATCAGGCGGCAACGCGGGGACCAACGAGAGCGCTACCGCCTGACGCACTAAGGCAGCCACGTTGGCTGCCCCCATCGCTTTCATGGCACGCAGCCGATAGACCTCGACGGTTTTGGCGCTGATGCCCATGTGATCGGCGATTTCACGGCTGGTCATGCCCTCTGCAACATGCTGCACGATGCGCTGCTCTTTGGGGCGCAGGGCGTCGAACTCTGTTTGTAATCGTGCCAGTGCCTGGGTCTGTTGACGCTGCTGTTCGGTATGGCTGAGCGCTTGCTGCACTACATCGATGAGCTGCTGATGATTGAAGGGCTTCTCGATAAAGTCGAATGCGCCGTTCTTCAATGCTGCCACCGCCATGGGAACGTCGCCGTGACCGGTCATCATGATGAGGGGCAGGCGGCTGCCCTGGTCAACGAGCTGTTGTTGCACCTGAAGACCACTCATACCCGGCATGCGCACGTCCAGCAGTAGCGCGCCAAAGGCTTCGTGCCCCGTGGTTAAAAAGGCGTCACCGCTGGCGAAAGCGCGGGGGGTGAGCCCTACCGATTCCAATAGCCACACCAGCGATTCCCGAAGCGCGTCGTCGTCATCGACCACCGCGATGGCGCTAGCCTTAGGCGAAGAGGCAGTCGTAGGCGCGTTAGCCGAGGGCATCAAACGTCGGTCTCCGTGCGTAGAAATACGTCAAAACAGGCACCTTTAGCGCTGTCGGCACGCAAAGCAAGCGCGCCCCCCATACTTTCCACCAGTGTACGGCTAATGGCTAGCCCCATGCCAAGCCCTTCATCACGGGTGGTAAAAAAAGCGTCAAAAATCATGGGCTGATGCCTCGGGTCGACCCCCGGCCCTTCGTCCTCCACGCTTAGCATGATTTGTCGCTGGCCGCTTCGCCGTGCGCTGACGCGCACTGTTTTGGCATCAACCACTCGACGGCTGGCAGTCAGCGCATTCAGCAATAAATTGACGATGACCTGTTCCAAGGCAATCGCGTCGCCGTAGATCCGCGGCAGCACAGCGGGAAGCTCTACCGTTAGACCCACCGCTGCCTGTTGGTACTGCCAGTCGCAGAGCCCGCAGGCGGCCGTCACTACGTCAGCCAACACCAGTGGGCGTACTTGATGGCTACGCTTTCGGACGAAGCTGCGCAGATGCCGCAGCCGCTGAGCGAGGCGCTGTACCTGCTCGTCGATGCGCTCTAGAGGTAGTTGAAGCTCGCTGGCGAGGGGCGTGGGTTGCTGCTGGCACTTTAGCAACGCGCCGCTGGTATAGTTGGCAATCGCGCCGAGAGGCTGGTTCAATTCGTGGGCGATATTGGAGCCAGTTCCCCCGCCGCGGCCAGTCGGTTGGCGTGAGCAATCTGCTCCTGATGGCGTCGCGCCTGGGCGTCAGCGGCTTTGCGGGCGCTGATATCACGATTCACCAAGGCGTAGTGGCCGGGTGTGGCCCCCCGGCTGCGATGGGCCAGTACCACGCTGAGCACCGGCACGCTGCCGTTCTCGGTGCACATCTCCAATTCCCCGCTCCAGGAGCCGTAGCGTTCGACGGCTGGAAACACCACCTCGATGAGCAAGCGCAGCGACTCGGCTTGATACAGCGCGCTTAGCGCCGTAGGCGACGCCGCGGGTAGGGCAAAGCAGCGGCGGGCGGCTTCGTTGGCACTGAATACTTGCTGGTCCGGCCCTAAAAACAGCACGTAGTCAGTAGTGGATTCGACGACTTGGGCCAAGCGCTCGCGGGTGGCTTCTGCTTCGATACGTCGGCCGACGTCGCGGGAGACGCACAAAATATCGATCAGCTCACCGGTGTGAGTGTCTCGCCGGGTACGGCTGGTGGTTTCGAACCATACGTAGTGGCCTGCCTTGGCACGAAACCGATAGGTTTGCTGATAGAAGCCATCGTGATAGTACACCCGCGGCGACTTGTTGAGCAGGTCGCTCAAATCTGCTGGGTGAAACAGCTGATACGCAGAGACGCCGATAAGTTCATCCGGCTCATAGCCTAGCAGCTCCCGAGCGGCTTGGGACGCGTACAGAAACGTGCCGTCTCGGGCGTGGCGTGAAATGAGATCCGTCGTACTCTCGGCCAGCCACTGATAGTGGCACTTCTCCTCTTCGAGTGCGGCGTTGCGAGCTTCCAGGGTCGCCACTTTTGCCGCTAGGATAGCCTCTCTTTCAGCACTCACGGGCTCGTCTCGCTCATCGTTTAGCGGGCAGGGTCTAACACGCCACCCATGGAGGCGTTGCGACGGAACCAACCTGCAATGCTGGCGCGGGGCTGGCGGGTGGGGAGCACTTCATGGGGAATGGTTTCCGATAAAAAGCAGGCAAAGGTGCCAGCTTCGGGTACTACCCGGGCCACTTCCAGAGTGGGGTCATCGGGGTGGTAAATCACCATTTCGCCACCGCCGTCGCTCGGCCAGTTGGGGTTCAAGTAGCCGACGGTGGAAATCACTCGGTTGGCCCGCCCGCGAAAGCTGTCCAGGTGGCGCTGGTAGAAGGCACCGGCAGGGTAGTGGGCAAAGTGGGCTTCGTACTCGAACAGACCCAAAAACAGCGCTTGATTCAGCGACTGCTGCAGCTCTGCCATGGCATCCAGATAGCGGCGCTGGGCGTCGCTTTCGCGATCGAGCCAGTGGATGGCGTCGCCGCGGATGTCTTTACGCAGGTGGTGCTGTTGGCCTCGCCCAATGCCCGCCTCATCCAGCGCGTCACGCTCGGCCAAGAGATGGATTTCCCGGTGCAGTGATTGGCAAAGCGCTGGGTCGATCACGCCTTTACCGACGTACCAACCCTGTTCCACCAGTGCGTCTACGAGCGCCAAGTGGGCCTGGGGCGTGAGGGCTGGCGTATCCATGTCAGGCGTTGCAATCATTTCGTTGATCTCGTAGCGGGGTCGCGCTTGGTCGTAGCCGAGCGACGGCTAGTGGGGGTACGGCGTTCAGGGTAGTGGCGTAGGGCGCCGGGCGGGCGCTGATAAAGGTCAATCTCCATTCCAAAACCCTCGGCCAACAGCTCCACCAACATCATGGCAGATAATCCCCAAATGACGTGACCATCGACGTGATAGCTGGGCACATAGTGCGCGACGCCATCGACGGTGATCACATCGGTATGGGTGCGCTGGTCGTCTAAAAAGTGGCTGAGCGGGACCTCGAAGATGGCGTCCAGCTCGCCAGGGTCGGCGACCAGCGGCAGGTCTGGCGGAATCAGACCGACCCAAGGCGTCACGCGAATGCCGTGAAGCGAAATCACATCCGACAGTCGCCCGAGCGGTTGCACTTGGCCAGGCGCCAGCGCAATCTCTTCTTCTGCTTCTCTCAAGGCGGTGGCGTATAGGTCGGCATCGTCCGGTTCGCGTTTGCCGCCTGGAAAAGCGACCTGACCTCGGTGGGTCGTCAAGTGGCTGGCCCGGCGTGTGAACAGCAGGGTAGGAGCAGGACGCTCGACGATGGGCATGAGCACGGCCGCCTCCGGCAGCGCTATGTGGTCTAGCCGTTGAGGGGTATGCTGTTGCAGCCGTTTGCGCAGTTTCTCTAACATAGGCGTCTCTTTACTTTGCTCTCTTTTACCCAGCCACGGTGATCATCGTCAAGCACGTTGATGCCCCGACCCACCAGCCGTAGAGAAAACGCGATGAACTTTTGTAGTCAGTGTGGTGAGAAAGTCCGGTTTGCCGTTCCCGAAGGCGACGATCGCCCCCGCTACCTGTGCGACGGCTGTGGCACGATCCACTATCAGAACCCACGCATCGTGGCGGGTACGCTGCCGATCAGTGGCTCCAAAGTACTGCTTTGCAAGCGGGCGATATCGCCTCGAAAAGGGTACTGGACGCTACCGGCGGGGTACATGGAAAACGCCGAAACTACCCAGCAGGCCGCCATGCGAGAAACCTGGGAGGAGGCGTTTGCCGAGGTCGCCCTTGGGGACCTATACACGCTGATCGACCTGCCGCATATCAACCAAGTCTATATGATTTTTCGTGCCGACTTGGTGGGGAGCTTCGACGCAGGGCCGGAGAGCCTCGAAGTGGCGCTCTTCGAGGAGCACGAGATTCCCTGGGACGCGCTGGCGTTTCCCACCATCGAGCGGACGCTGCGTCACTATTATGCTGACCGTGAAAGCGCCATATTTCCGCTGCATATCAGTAAGATCACGCCCGAGGATCGCGAGCGCTACTTCGGCAGCGCCTAGATCGTTCGCTTCGCGCATTCGTCTAGTCCATGCGCTTACAGGTCGGCGAGCTGCCACACATCGTAGGCCACTTCTTCATAGGGGTGAGCCAGCTTGAGCGCAGCAATGGCGGCGCGGATATGCTCGTCGTCGCACACCATCTCGATTTTGAACTCGTCGACCGTTTCCAGCGTGCCGACCTGTCCAATATGCGGTTCGGCGCCCGCCATCGGTCGAAACTGACCGGTGCCGCGGGAGTGAAAGCAGACATGCTCGTAGTCGCCAATGCGACCGGCACCCGCCTCGAAGACGGCGCGTTTGACGCTATCGGCATTTTCAATGGGAACGAAAAACGCAAGTTTATACATGGCCACCTCTGTGCATCGGGAATAAGACGTCGCTGCCCATGTTAGCGGATCGGACACTACTGGTCTTGGCGAAGGCTTTGTATGATGAGGTTTTTTTAACGACAAGGCGGCGAGCCCAGTCATGGATAAGTTCGAAGTAAAACTGGATCAGGCGGCGAGAGCTGCCTGGATGTCCTATGTCGGTGGCATGACCCAGGACGAGATTGCCAGCCAACTTGGCGTCTCACGCCCCGGTGTTCAGCGTTTACTGGCCCTGGCGCGCCAAGAGGGGTTGGTGAAAGTGCATATCGACCACCCCATCTCGACCTGTATGGCGCTCGGCAGCACGCTGCGTGAGCGTTTTCAACTGACCTACTGCGACGTGGTGCCAGCAGACACCCAGGCCCCTGAGAGTGCGGCCTACTACTTGGCCGTAGCAGGGGCAGAGCGCATTGCCCGTCTGGTGGAGCGCAGCGAGCCGTTAACGCTGTCGCTGGGAACTGGACGTTCGGTGCGCGCCGCGGTGGAAGCGTTGAGCCGCGTGGAGCGGCCGCAGCATCGTTTTGTCTCACTGGTGGGCAACGTGGCGCGTGATGGTTCCGCCAACCGCTACGACGCCGTGATGGTGCTGGCGGATAAAACCGGCGGAGAGCGTTTTTTGCTTCCCGCTCCGGTCGTCGCGGCGTCACTGGCGGAAAAAGAGGCCATGCTCTCGCAGCGTTTGTTCAAAGCGATTGCCGACGTGGCGCGGGAGTCGGAAGCCGCCTTTATCGGTATTGGGCGCATCGATCGTCGAGCCACGCTGTTTCAAGATCACTTCATCAGTGAAACCGAGCTGGATGAGCTACTGGGCCGAGAGGCCGTGGGGGAGCTGTTGGGTTGGCCGCTGAACCGCCGTGGCGAGGTGGTGGACTGCTCGATCACCCGGCGCGTGACTAGCCTGCCGCTTGAACGCTTTGGCAAACATCTGATGGTAGGCATTGCCGGTGGCCGGGATAAAGCCCCCGCCATTTTAGCCGCGCTGCGCGGCGGCTGGTTGAAAGGGTTGGTCACCGATGAGATTGCCGCCCGACACATCGTGGAGGCAATGGAGTGAAGCGCGACTTCGCGCCTGCAACATGCAAACGATTGAATGCATTAGCGTAAAGTCTAACGCGGCAGGCTTTGCTTTTTTTTGGTCTGCATACGATCATTTGTTCGGTTGATGATCAATAAGATCAAGGCAACAACAATGCCAATATTTGCCAAGAGGAGTGCTGTATGCGTCTCGCGCGTCATTTGCCCGTTACGACCCTAGCGGCTGCCGTTGCGGTAGCTGGCCAAGCCCAGGCTCAAACCGAGATCACCGTCGCGACGGTGAACAATAACGACATGGTCATCATGCAGAGCCTGACCGACGCCTTTGAACAAGCGCATCCTGAGATCACGCTGGACTGGGTGGTGCTCGAGGAGAACGTGCTGCGTCAGCGTATGACCACGGACATTGCCACCGGCGGTGGGCAATTCGACGTCATGACCATCGGCACTTACGAAGTGCCCATTTGGGCGGAGCGCGGCTGGCTAGAGCCGCTGGACGACCTGGCTGACGACTACAACGAAGACGATCTGCTGGCATCGGTGCGCGATGGCTTGAGCCTAAATGGTACGCTGCACGCCCTGCCGTTCTACGCGGAAAGCTCGATGATGTATTACCGCACCGATCTATTCGAGCAGGCAGGCATCGAGATGCCCGAGCAGCCCACCTGGTCGCAGGTGCGTGACTGGGCCGAACAGCTCCACGGTAGCGAAGAGGGCCTTGCGGGTATCTGTTTGCGCGGTAAGCCGGGCTGGGGCGAGAACATGGCCTTTGTTTCGACGCTGGTAAACACCTTCGGTGGACGCTGGTTCGATGAGCAGTGGAACCCAGAGCTCAACTCCGAGGCCTGGAATGAGGCAATTGCGTTCTACGTAGATCTGCTTGGCAACTATGGCCCGCCCGGCGCCAGCTCCAACGGCTTTAACGAGAACCTCGCGCTCTTCTCCCGCGGCAACTGCGCGATGTGGGTCGATGCTACCTCGGCGGCTGGCAAGCTCTATGATGAGAACGAATCCGACGTAGCCGACACGCTGGGCTTTGCACCCGCGCCCATCGCGGAAACCCCCAAAGGCTCCCACTGGCTGTGGTCCTGGGCGCTCGCCATCCCAGCCTCCTCTGAGCATAAAGAGGCTGCGCAGGCGTTCATCACTTGGGCCACATCCCAGGAGTACATCGAGCTAGTCGGTGACACCAACGGTTGGACCAGCGTACCGCCTGGCACCCGCGAGTCTACCTATGCTAACGAGCAGTACACCTCCGCCGCGCCGTTTGCTGGCTTCGTACTGAACGCCATTCAAGAAGCCGACCCCACCGATGCCACCCTTGAGCCGAACCCCTATGTGGGCGTGCAGTTCGTCGGTATCCCCGAGTTCCAGTCGATTGGGACGCAGGTTGGCCAGACCATTGCTGCGGCACTTACCCTCGATACATCGGTTGAACAGGCGCTGGATAGCGCCCAACGCGCCACCGAACGCACCATGCAACGGGCGGGCTATATCGAACGTTAAAGGCACTCCCGCGCCTGCCCGGCCCTGGGCAGGCGTTGCTGGTGGTTCTCGCAGGTCTTTCTTGCAGGTATTTACATGAATAGAACACGTGCTTCTGGCCGGACGGTCGGCGGGCTGAGGACGCTGTCGCTTCAAGCGCCCGCCGTCACGCTGTTGCTGCTCTGGATGATCGTGCCTTTAGGCATGACCCTCTGGTTCTCTTTTCAGCGCTACAACCTGCTGATGCCCGGAATGACCGGCTTTGCCGGGTTGGAGAACTACGAGTATCTGCTCACCGACCCCGCGCTCTGGTCGGCCATGGGCACCACGCTGCTGCTGGTGGGCTGGGTGCTGGTGGTCACCGTTGTAGGCGGCACGCTGTTGGCGGTGCTGTTTCAACAGGAGTTTGCCGGGCAGGGTATCGCCCGCGTACTGGCGATCTCTCCCTTCTTCGTCATGCCAACGGTCAGCGCGCTGGTGTGGAAAAACATGATGATGCACCCCTCCAATGGGGTCCTGGCATGGCTGGCGGAGTCGTTAGGGCTCCCCGCGCTGGACTGGTTCTCGTCGCTACCGCTGACCTCCATCATCATTATCGTCTCGTGGCAGTGGCTGCCGTTCGCGCTCCTCATTCTACTCACGGCCATGCAATCGCTGGATGAGGACCAGGTGGAGGCCGCCCGGATGGATGGCGCAGGGCCGCTGGCGATTTTTTTCTTCATCACGCTGCCGCATCTCAAGCGTGCTATAAGCGTGGTGATCATGATCGAAATGATCTTCCTGCTGACGATTTTTGCCGAGATATTCGTCACCACCTCCGGCGGGCCGGGGCTCGCGACGACCAACTTGGCTTATTTGATCTATATCCAAGCGCTGCTGGATTTCGATGTGGGCATGGCCTCGGCGGGTGGGGTGATCGCCATCATTCTCGCCAATATCGTCGCGATTTTCCTTGTCCGCATGGTCGCTAAGAACTTAGAAGACTGACCCCGGCACCAGGGCGTCTTGGGAGCATTTCAATGACAACGCATCGTAATAGCGCACCAGCACACACTCGCTCGTTGCCGATGAGGCAACTGGTGCTCACCCTGTTGGGCTGGACCATCGCGCTGATCATCTTTTTTCCCATCCTCTGGATGGTGCTGACGGGGTTCAAAACCGAGACAGCGGCGATTGCCGATCCCAGCTTTATTTTTTCGCCCACCCTGGAAAGCTATCAGGCGGTACAGGACCGCTCGGGCTACGCCCGCTTTGCACTAAATAGCGTAGCCGTGGCGTTTGGCTCGACCTTTTTAGCGCTGCTGATCGCCATTCCCTCGGCCTACGCCATGGCGTTTTTACCCACCAAGCGCACCAAGGGCACGCTGCTGTGGATGCTCTCCACCAAGATGCTGCCTCCGGTGGGTGTTTTGGTGCCTATCTATCTGATTTTTAGAGATGTCGGGCTGCTGGATACCCGCACTGGGCTGATCATCGTCTATACCCTGATGAACCTGCCCATCGTGGTGTGGATGCTCTACACCTTCTTCAAAGACATGCCCAAAGACATCCTCGAAGCGGGCCGGATGGACGGTGCCTCTACGTTGCAGGAAGTGTTTTTCCTGCTGTTACCGCTCACGCTGCCGGGCATTGCCTCTACCGGTTACTGTCGGTGATTTTGAGCTGGAACGAGGCGTTCTGGAGCCTCAACTTAACGTCGTCGAAAGCCGCGCCATTGACCGCCTACATTGCTTCCTTCTCGAGTCCTGAAGGGCTGTTTTGGGCCAAGCTGTCGGCGGCGTCCACCATGGCTATTGCCCCCATCCTGATCCTCGGTTGGCTGACCCAAAAACAAATGGTGCGTGGCCTGACCTTTGGCGCCGTCAAGTAAAGGAGTTCCCCATGGCGACCTTACAACTCAAGAACATTACCAAGCGGTTTGGCGACACCCAGGTCATCAAAGGTATCGATCTCGACGTGAATGATCGTGAGTTCGTGGTGTTCGTTGGCCCCTCGGGCTGCGGTAAATCCACGCTGATGCGCATGATCGCGGGGTTGGAGAGCGCCAGCGACGGCGATATTCTCATCGATGGCCAGCGCATGAACGACGTGGGACCCGCCGACCGTGGATTGGCAATGGTGTTTCAGAGCTATGCGCTTTACCCGCACATGACCGTCGAGGGCAACATGGGCTTTAGCATGCGCTTGGCTGGCGTGCCCAAAAAAGAGCGCCGCGCCAAAGTGCTGGAAGCCGCCAAGATCCTTCAGCTCGAGCCGCTGTTGGACCGCAAGCCCAAAGCGCTGTCCGGCGGCCAGCGCCAGCGGGTGGCGATTGGCAGGGCGATCGTGCGTAACCCCAGCATCTTCCTGTTCGACGAGCCGCTTTCCAACCTAGACGCGGCGCTGCGTGTGCAGATGCGTATCGAGCTGGCGCGGCTGCATGAAGAGCTGGATGCCACGATGATTTACGTGACCCACGACCAGATAGAAGCCATGACCATGGCCGATAAAATCGTCGTGTTGCACGATGGCGTGGTGGAGCAGGTGGGCTCGCCCATGGCGCTCTATCACCATCCGCGTAACCGCTTCGTGGCGGGCTTTATTGGCTCGCCCAAGATGAACTTCTTCAGCGTCGAGCAGCGCTCCATTGGCGATGACGGTGTCACCGTGCGCCTGCCCGGCGGGCGGCCGTGCACCATTCCCGTCTCGGGCGAAGGGCTCGCCAGCGACGAAGCGCTGGAGCTAGGTATTCGTCCTGAGCACCTACAGTTGGATGAAAACGGCCCGCTGAGTGGCCAAATCAAAGTGTTGGAGCGCTTGGGCGGGCAGACCTCGCTGTACGTTCAGATGGGCGAGCTGCTCATCACCCTCATGGCCGATGGCGACGTGGCCTACCGGGTGAACGATACCGTGCAGTTTGGCTTTGCCGCCGAGCGTGCTCATCTGTTCGATGCCCAAGGGTTGGCGCTAGAAAGCCTGTCACAGCACCCGCTGGCCAGCCTGACCCGACAGGATAACCGTGCGGCGACCGAGACGCCTACGCCCGGAGCGCAGGTATGAAGGTGCTGATTTTTGATTGCGATGGCGTCTTGGTGGATAGCGAGGCACTGGCGGAAGAGACCTTGGAAACCCACCTTGTGCAGTGGCTGCCGGATCTGGATATTCCCTCGCTGCTCAGCCAAGCCCTGGGCATGACGACCGCCGACATCCTAAAGCACTTGGCGCAGTTAAGCCGCTATCCGCTGCCGTCCAATGCCTCTGAAGTCGTCGATAGCGCTATAGAAGCGCGTCTAGCGCGAGAACTCACCGCTATTGAAGGGGTTCACGACGCTGTGAGCGGTATCGATTTACCCAAAGCCGTGGTCTCCAACAGCCGCCGCTGCCGCGTGCTGGCATCGCTCGCCACGACACAATTGAAAGAGGCGCTGGGCGACGCCCCCATTTTCACCGCCGAGCAGGTCGACAACCCCAAACCGGACCCCGCGATTTATCGCTTGGCGGCAAGCGAGTTGGGTTGCCCGCCCAGCCGCTGTCTAGTGGTCGAAGACAGTGTGGCAGGGGTGAGCGCTGCCCATGCCGCCGGCATGCGGGTGATTGGTTTTGTGGGCGCCAGCCATATCGACGACGAGCAGTCTAACCGCCTGCTCGCGGCGGGTGCTTGGCGAATTTTGCCCCATATGCGTGGGCTCAACGCCTTGGTCGACGAGTGGCAACTACATCTGCAAGGAAACGATAACAATGAAACTGCTCGATAAACGTGCCGTGATTACCGGCGGTGCCCGTGGCATCGGGCTCGCCATTGCCCAGCGCTACTTGGCCGAAGGAGCCCAGGTGGTGGTGGCCGATATCGATGCCAACGCCATCGAAGACGCGCTCGCCACGCTGCAGCAGGATGCTAGCGCCGAGCGGGTCATGGGCGTGGTGCTGAACGTGTGTGACCAAGGCTCCATCGATGCCATGGTGGAGAGCGTCACCGAGCGCTTTGGCGGCATTGATATTTTGGTCAATAACGCGGCGGTGTTCGATATGGCGCCGGTGCTGGACGTGACCCAGGCCAGCTTCGATAAACAGTTTGCGGTGAATACCAAGGGCATGTTTTTCACCCTGCAGGCCGTAGCCCGCGCCATGGTGGCCCAAGGCCAGGGGGGTAAGATCATCAATATGGCCTCCCAGGCGGGTAGACGAGGCGAGCCGCTAGTAAGCGTTTACTGCGCTAGCAAAGCCGCCGTGATTAGCCTGACCCAGTCCTGCGGTCTCGATTTGATCAAACACCACATCAATGTGAATGGCATTGCCCCCGGCGTAGTGGATACCCCGATGTGGGAAGAGGTCGATGCGCTGTTCGCCCGCTACGAGAACCGCCCGCTGGGTGAGAAAAAGCGCTTAGTGGGCGAGTCGGTGCCCTTTGGCCGTATGGGGCTGCCGGAAGATCACACCGGCGCCGCCGTGTTTCTTGCCAGCCAGGATAGCGATTACGTTGTCGCCCAAACCCTGAACGTCGATGGCGGCAACTGGATGAGCTAAGACGCCCATGAGCCCTGATCTTGTTTCGTTAAGCCACCAACTACTGGATGCTGCCGACGGCAAGGCGCGCTGGATGGTTGCCCTGGCGGGGCCGCCGGGGGCAGGAAAATCCTACCGCAGCGCGCTGCTCTGTGAGGCGATCAACCAGCTGCGCCCTGGGCAGGCGGTGGTGGTGCCGATGGATGGCTACCACTTCGATAACGCCGTACTGGGCGATGAGCAGCTTCCTGTGAAAGGCGCGCCCCATACCTTCGATGTGGAGGGGTTGCATCATGATTTGACGCGCATCCGTCGTGTGGATAAGCCGGTCGCTGTACCGGTCTTTGATCGACCGCTGGATCTTGCCCGTGCCGGTGGGCGGCTCGTGACGCCAGAGCATCGCATCGTGATCGTGGAGGGCAACTACCTACTACTGGACCAAGACCCGTGGCGTTCACTGCACGCGCTGTTCGACTGGACGGTATTTATCGACGTGGACGATGCCGTGCTCGTGGAGCGGCTGGTGAACCGCTGGCTCTGTATGGGCCAAGACCGGACCGGTGCCCTCGAGCGTACCCACCAAAAAGACATGCTCAATGCCGCGCTGGTCAAAACCTGCAGCGTGACACCTGACCAGCGCTGGCGCTAGGACGCGCTTGCCTAACCCATAACCCGGAGAGTGACGATGACCCAGCTTAACAACCACAACATGGGTGCCCTCAGCGCGGCGGTCGAGACGCCAACCTATGATCGTCAGGCCGTGACGCCTGGCATCGTGCATATTGGCGTTGGTGGTTTTCATCGAGCCCATCAGGCCATGTACGTGGATGCGCTGATGAACCAGGGCGAAGCGCTGAATTGGGGCATTGTGGGCGTGGGGGTCATGCCCGGCGACAAGCGCATGCAGCAGGCCCTCGCTGCGCAAGACTACCTCTATACGCTGGTGGTCAAGCACCCTGACGGTGAGTATCAGCCTCGGGTGATTGGTAGCATGGTGAACTACCTGTTTGCCTCGGAAGACCCCGAGGCGGTCATCGAAACCATGGCCGACCCCGCCATCAAAATTGTCTCGCTCACCGTTACGGAGGGCGGCTACAACTTTCATCCGGTGTCCGGAGAATTCAACTTGGACGCCCCCCAGGTGCGCGACGATCTCGCCCACCCTGAGCGCCCCTCCACCAGCTTTGGCTTGGTGGTGGAAGCCCTGGTACGCCGCCGGGCACGGGGTATTGCATCGTTTACGGTGATGTCCTGCGATAACATTCAAGGCAACGGCGATGTCGCCAAGCGCATGTTCAGCGCCTACGCCCGCGCCCGCAGTGCGGAGCTGGGCGACTGGCTAGCCGCTGAGGTAGCGTTCCCCAACGCCATGGTGGACCGCATCACGCCAGTGACCGCGCCCACGGATATCGAAGAGCTCTCCCAGCGCTTTGGCGTGGAAGATGCCTGGCCCGTGGTGTGTGAGCCCTTTACCCAGTGGGTGTTGGAAGATCACTTCCCCTTGGGCCGCCCGGCGTTCGAGAAGGTCGGCGTTCAAGTTGTCGAGGATGTCGAACCGTACGAACTCATGAAGCTGCGCCTGCTCAATGCCAGCCATCAGGCGCTGACCTACTTTGGCTATTTGGCGGGCTACCGCTACGCCCATGAGGTGTGCCAAGACCCGCTGTTTGTCGAGTTCTTGCTCGGTTACATGCGCGAAGAGGGCACGCCGACGCTGGCCCCCGTGCCGGGGGTAGATCTAGAAACCTACCGGCTGACGCTGATCGAGCGCTTTGCGAACCCGCAAATCAGAGACACCTTGGCGCGGCTGTGCGCCGAAAGCTCGGATCGCATTCCTAAATGGTTAGTGCCGGTGATTCGCCAGCAGCTTGCCCAGGGCGGTGAGATTGAGCGCAGCGCCGCCGTGGTGGCCAGCTGGGCACGCTACGCCGAAGGCGTCGATGAGCAGGGTCAGTCCATTGAGATCGTGGACCGTTTGCGCGAGCCGTTAATGGCCATTGCCGCCAATAACCGCACCCATCCAGCGGCCTTCGTGGAAAACCGCGAGCTGTTTGGCGACTTGGCGGACCAGCCTCGTTTCCTTAACGCCTACCTGGAGGCACTGAAGTCGCTGCATGAACGAGGCGCACGGGCTACTCTTGAGGCTCTGGTCGCGTCCAAAGGAACGTTGTGATGTATATCGGGGTGGATTGCGGTACGCAAAGTACCAAAGTCGTGGTGGTTGATGTGGAGCGGGGCGTCATTCTGGGCGAGGGCAGCCGCCCGCATCGCCTGGATGAAGGGGAGCATGGCCGCCGGGAGCAGGCACCCGCGGAGTGGCTGGCGGCGCTCAAAGGCGCGTTCTTTCAAGCGATTGAGCGCGCCGGCATCGATGCCAAGCAGGTGCGCGGCATCGGCGTGTCTGGCCAGCAGCACGGCATGGTGGCACTCGATGCCGATGGCGTGCCGGTGTATCCCGCCAAGCTGTGGTGCGATACCGAAACCAGCGCTCAAAATAGCGCACTAGTGGAAACGCTGGGGGGCGAGGCGGGCTGCCTGGAGAAGCTGGGCCTGGTGCTGCAAACCGGCTACACCGCCTCAAAAGTGGCTTGGCTACGCAACCACCATCCGGATGCCTATCAGCGTATTGCCACACTCTTGCTGCCCCATGACTATCTAAACTTCTGGCTAACCGGCGAACGCGTGACCGAGGCAGGCGACGCCTCGGGCACTGGCTACTTCGATACCCGCGCCCAGTGCTGGCAGAAAGCGGTGTTTGCCGCCATTGCGCCGGAGCTCGACCCTGACCGTGTATTACCTCGGATTATTGACGCCCATGAACCAGCAGGCCGGGTGCGCCCGCTAGTGGCGCAGGAGCTGGGGCTGAGCGATAACGTGGTGGTCTCCTCCGGCGGTGGTGACAACATGATGGGGGCGATTGGCACCGGCAATATTACCCAAGGACTGGTCACGCTCAGCTTGGGCACCTCCGGCACGGTGTGCGCTTACTCGCCTAGTCCCGTGGTGTGTGACAGCGCCATGGTGGCGAATTTTTGCGCCAGCCACGGGGGGTGGTTGCCGCTGATTTGCACCATGAACGTGACCTCGGCAACGACTCGCGTGCGTGAACTGTTTGGGCTGGATTTGGCCGCCTTTAGCGAACAGGTCGCCAGCGCCCCGATTGGCGCTGAAGGTGTCACCGTATTGCCGTTTTTTAACGGCGAGCGGGTGCCCATGCTGCCCGATGCCGCCGGCGATTTTCTCGGGTTGACCAGCCTGAACATGACCCAGGCCAACCTCTGCCGAGGCGTAATGGAGGGCGCGACCTTTGGTCTACGCTATGGGCTGGAGCTGTTGGGTGAGCTTGCCGCAGGCACCAGCCAGATTCGGCTGATTGGCGGCGGGGCGAACAGCCCGGTGTGGCGGCAGATGGTGGCGGACATTACCCGTACCCAGGTGATCTGCCCCGAGATTACCGATGCCGCTGCGCTAGGGGCTGCCATTCAAGCGGCCTGGTGCGATCTACAGGCCGAGGGGGTCAGCCTGGCATCGCTCTGCGAGCGCCTAGTGCATCTGGATGCTGCCTCGCTGGCGGAGCCCGATGTCGAGCGTGTGGCGACCTATGAAGCGGCCTATCGGCGCTATTTGGCTGCGCTAGGGCAGCGCCATACGCTATAACCCCCCATTGCCTTCATGGTCGATGGCCCTGTAGCGTGATCTATTCAACCACGGTAACGCAGCGGAGAATGCCATGGAGGCGCGCTTACGCCATCTGCTCACGACTCACGATATAGCGCCAACCGGCGAACTAGAGCCGCTAAGCGGCGGCGACAGTGCAGCGGTGTACACGTTATCCACGCGCCAGGGGCGGGTGATCGTGAAGCACGACGATCCCGAGCGTCTTAGGGGCGAGGCAAAGGGCCTGCACGCCCTGGCCGGGGCCCATACCTCGCTCATCATTCCGGAAGTGCTCGGCCAGGCGGAAGGCTGGTTGGTGATAGAAGCCCTGGAGACTCAGCCCGCCAACCGGCAGGATGCGACCGCGCTAGGGGAGGGGCTTCGCCAGCTGCACGGCGTGATAGGCAGCTCCCATGGTTGGCATGAAGACAACGCCTGCGGATTGACCCCGCAGCCCAATGCGCCACTGGCCGATGGGCGGCAGTTCCAGCGCGAGCGGCGCCTGCTCCCTCTTTGCGAGGCTTGCTTTCAGCGTGGTTTACTCGATAGCGCGCTACGTCGCCGTATCGAGCAGCAGGCCGAACAGCTTGAGCGCTGGTTGCCGGACGGCCCCGGGAGTTTGCTTCACGGCGACCTATGGTCCGGCAATGTACTGACCACGCCCTGCGGGCCAGCGCTGATCGACCCGGCGATTTATCGCCACTACCCCGAGACCGACCTGGCCATGCTGACGCTGTTCGGCTCCCCCGGTGACGCGTTTTTCGAGGCTTACTGGAACGGCAACGCCCCGGCCGACTGGCCGAGGCGTGAGGCGCTGTTTCAGCTCTATCCGCTGCTCAACCACCTACTGCTGTTTGGCGTCAGCTACCGTGGCGGCGTCGAGCGCAGCGTCGCGCGGCTGGAGCACTACCAGGATTTATAGGGCAGGAATTTGCCGTTGAGGGTGAGCAGCACACGGTCGCCTTTCGGGTCTTCGACCTTATCCACCTCCATGGTGAAGTCGATGGCGCTCATGATGCCGTCGCCGAACTTCTCCTGCACCACGTCCTTGAGCGTTTCGCCGTACACGCCCACCACTTCGTAGAGCCGGTAGATGAACGGGTCTTGGGGAATCGCTTCATCCCACGCTTTGGTGGGGAAGGCCGTGAGTGCGGTAGCGACGTCGCCATCCACTTCGAGTACGTCGCAGAGTTTATGAGCGATATCGGCGCTGGCGCTGTTCATGCCGTAGCAGGCAGAGGCGACCCACACCGGCGACATGCCGACGGCGCTGGCAATGTCGTCCCAACTCAGTTTTTTGCGGGCCTTGGCAGCCAGCAGGGTATGACGCATTTCTAGCTTATCCATGACGGACCTCCTTGGGAGTGAACTTCACTAGGTTTTCTTGGGATTCGGTGGCAGGGGTTGCCGGGGTTGAAACCGTGGTGGCCTCGGCAGTCGCTAGTTGCACCGGGTTGACCGGTGTGGGATAGCGCAGGCCTTGGCCGTCGAACTCCTGGGTGCGCAGCTCGCCGGAGCGGTTCACCAGGAAGTCGACCAGGTAGTTACGAATCGTGTAGAAGTGCGGGTGTTTAACGATACTTGCCCGCTGGCGCGGCCGTGGCAGATCGATCTCCACCGCCTCGGCGATACGCGCCTGGGGGCCGTTGGTCATCAAAAAGATGCGGTCGGCCAGCAAGATCGCTTCGTCCACATCGTGGGTAATCATGAACACGGTTTGCTGATCCTGGCTCCAGATGTTGATCAGCTCGTCTTGAATGACGCCCCGGGTCAGCGCATCCAGCGCGCCAAACGGCTCATCCAACAGCAGCAGTTTGGGCTTGGTGGCAAACGCCCGGGCGATGCTCACCCGTTGACGCATACCGCCAGAGAGCTGGGAGGGCTTGCGGTCCACCACTTCTTTCAAGCCGACCATGTCCAGGTACTTCATGCTGTGGTCGGTAACTTCTCGATCGCTCCACGTTTTCCACCGGGCGCGTACGCCAAAGCGAACGTTTTCAAGCGCGGTTAGCCAGGGCAGCAGGCTGTAGTTTTGGAACACCACGCCGCGCTCGAGGCCTGGGCCGCTGATCTCTTTGTTCTCCATCACCAAGGACCCTTCGGAGAACTGATCCAGCCCGGCGAGCGCGTTCATGATGGTGGATTTACCGCAGCCAGAGTGGCCGATGATGCACACGAATTCGCCTTTCTCGAGCTGAAAACTGATGTTCTCGAACACCGTCAGCGGTTCGGCTTCTTTACTGGCACTTGGGAAGCGCTTGGCAGCTTTCTGTACCTCTACGAACGCATGACTCATGGTCGGCTCCTTATTCGGCGTAAGTGACGAAGCGGGCAATATAGGCAAGCGACATATCCAGCAGCATGCCCACCACGCCGATCATTAGGATGGAAAAGATCACGCTGGTCAGGTCGAGGTTGTTCCACTCGTTCCAGACGTAGTAGCCAATGCCCGTACCGCCCACCAGCATCTCGGCGGCCACGATGACCAGCCAGGCGATGCCGATGGAGATCCGCATACCGGTCAGAATGGTGGGCGCTGCCGCAGGTAGAATGACCTTGAAGGCCGTTTGCAGCGACGACAGCTCGTGGGTGCGGGCCACGTTCACCCAGTCGTTGCGTACGCCCGCCACGCCAAAGGCCGTGTTGAGCAGCATGGGCCAAATGGAGCAGATAAAGATCACGAAGATGGCGGAGGCTTCGGAATCGCGAATGATGAACAGTGCCAGCGGCATCCAGGCCAGCGGGGAGATGGGCCGCAACACCTGAATGAACGGGTTGAGCGCTCTGTACGCCAGCGGCGACATGCCAATCAAAAAGCCAATGGGAATCGCCACCAGCGCGGCCAGCAAATAGCCGCTGAGCACGCGATACAGCGAATAGCCCAGCTGAATGCCAATGCCTTTATCGTTGGGGCCTGCATCATAAAAAGGGTTCGAAAGCTCTTGCCACGCTTTGACGGCGATTTCTGAAGGTGGCGGTACTTTAGCGCTCTCATCGGCCCCGGCCAGCAGCTGCTCGTATTCGCTCAGCTCGGCACCTCCCCCCATGAGCGGGGATTGATTCAACCCTTCCCAGATGCCCAGACCCACGACCAGCAACATGATGGCAAGAATCGTGGCGCGAACGTTTAGGCTCAATTTCCACTCGGTAGTGGTGCGGTCCATGGTTAACCCCTCCGAATGGCGAAGCTGTCGACGTACGCTTCGGGCTGGGTGTAATCAAAGGTCTTGCCCATGATTTGGTAGTTGCGGGCGGTCTCTTCGGGCGCTTCATAGCCCAGCTCGCGCATCACGGTCTGCGCATCGGTAGCCAGATACACGTCCCGAGCGATCTGCTGATAATCCACGTCGCCTTCGATATAGCCCCAGCGCTTCATCTGCGTCAGGATCCAGACCGCCATGGAGTGCCAGGGGAAGGGGTCGAAATCGATGCGGTCGGGCACGTTCTGTACGCCGCCCAAACCGTCGGCAAAGCGCCCGGTGAGTACTTGCTCTATGACCGTGACCGGCTGGTTCAGGTAATTCGTCGGAGCAATGGCTTCGGCAATCTCTGAGCGGTTGGCAGGGTCGGAGGAGTACTGTGTCGCGTCGATAATCGCGCGAAGCAAAGCGCCGTAGGTGTTCGGGTTCTCGCGGGCAAAGCGGGCGCTGGTGGCAAAGGCGCAGCAGGGGTGTCCGTCCCAAATCTCTTTGGTCAGCAGATGAATGAAGCCGATGCGTTCGAATACCGCGCGCTGGTTGAAGGGGTCGGGTGATAAGAAGCCGTCGATGTTGCCTGCCCGCAGGTTGGCGACCATCTCGGGCGGCGGAATCACGCGAATTTGAATATCTTGATCCGGATCCAAGCCGTGCTCGGCGACATAGTAGCGCAGTAGGAAGTTGTGCATGGAGTACTCGAACGGTACGCCAAAGGTAAAGCCTTTCCACTGCTGCGGATCGCGCTTATCCAGGTGGTCGTTATGTAGCACGATGGCCTGACCGTTGATGTTTTCTACCGCTGGCATGATGAATGGCTCGGGCGTGGAACCCGCACCGAGGGTCATGGCCAATGGCATGGGCGTTAGCATGTGCGCCGCGTCGTATTCGCGGTTAAGGGATTTATCCCGCGCCACTGCCCACCCCGCGGTTTTGATGACCGAGACATCCAGGCCGTAGCGCTCATAAAAACCCATGGGGTGGGCCATGATGATGGGGGTAGCGCAGGTAATGGGAACGAAGCCCACATTAAGCTGGGTTTTCTCGAGCGGACCTAAACTCTCTTTGACGGCGGCTTTGATCGAATCTAGGGGGAACAGGCTCGCTAACGCCGCGGCGGCCGTGCCGCCACCCACCAGCTTCATGAACTGACGGCGGTGCATGTCGCTATGGCCAAACATGCCGCGTATTAAGGCGCTTTCGACCACTCGATCCATAACGTCATCGGCGCTGCTTGGCGTTAACGATGGTGCCACTGCGTTTGTCTGATGCGGGGACCTAGCGCTGTTGGGTTGGGAGGGGGAGCACTGATGGCAATCGCACTGTCGTCCGTGAATCAGTGATTGGCGATGATCGAACGGGTTGCCAAGACTGCTGGGGTCGTTGTTCTCTTTCATGGACGTTCACCTCACAGGAGCAAAAGGGGTTTAAGCTGCGCCGTCTTGGTGCGTAACGATTCCCTGCGGCGCTATGTCCATAGATAGCGACTTATATGCCAAAACGAGTTTTTCTGATGTTTTTGTCGATGAGTCATAGGGTTACTGGTGTGAGAAGGCAGTCGCTGAGTCAACGAATTCGTCACGATTTTTCGTCAATGACGATATTTCGTTGTTTAAATAACGAAAATTCGTGATTGGCCCGCTGTTTGTATGGAAAGAGAGTCGTCCAGCTGGCTGCCAAGGAGCCTGTGATGCGTGGCACTTCCCACTCCTCGATCATCGAAACGCCCTTAACGCATATGGCCAGCCATACGCCGCTGGCCATGATCATCGTCGATCCGCTTAGCGATTCCCTGATCGATGCCAACCCTGCCGCCTGCCACTTGCTGCTCCTAGCGCGTGATCAAACCCTCACCACCCCCTTCAGTCACCGCTTGAGCGCCTCACTGCCGCTATGGGTCAGCTTTACCGACGAGGTACTAACGACCGGGCAAGGGTGGTCGGATGATTTAGTGCTGCTGGATAGCGCCCGCCAACCTCGTCGTGTCGAAGTCTATGGCCAACGCTTGCAGAGCGAATCGCAGCTATTGTTGACGTTGATCGATCGCAACAAGGCCGAACAGCGTCGTGCCAAGGCCGAGCTTAGCCGACAGCACCGGCAAGGGGAGGTGGGCTGGCAGCGGGTCGAGCAGGTGTTCGAGCGTATCGAAAAGCAGAACCAGCTGATTCTCAGCGCGGCCGGGGAGGGCATTTACGGCCTGGATGCCGATGGCAAAACCACCTTCGTCAATCCGGCCGCCGAGCGCATTCTTGGCTGGAGTACGGAGGATATGGTGGGCCACGATGCGCATCTGATGTTTCATCATACCCACGCCGATGGCAGCCACTTCCCCGTCCAGCAGTGCCCTATCCATGCCTCGTTTAGTGATGGTCAAGTGCACCATGTGGATGACGAAGTGTTCTGGCATAAAAATGGCGAGGCCATTCCCGTGGAGTACACCAGCACGCCGATTTTCGAAATGGGCCGATTAGTGGGAGCGGTGGTCCTGTTTCGCGATATTCGCGAGCGTAAACGTGCCGAGCAGCAGCTACGCGATGCGCTAGAAGAGGTGGAGTCGCTCAAACGCCGCTTGGAGCTAGAGAACCAGTATCTGCAAGAAGAGATCAAAGCCGAAGTGAACCACCGCAATATCGTCGGCAACAGCCCGGCGGTGGCCAAGCTGACTCAGCAGATTGCCATGGTCGCGCCGACCAGCGCTAACGTGCTGATTAGCGGCGAGTCAGGTACTGGCAAAGAACTGATTGCCCGGGCAATTCACGCAGGTAGTACTCGCAGCGACCGGCCGTTGATCCGCGTGAACTGTGCCGCGATTCCCCGCGACCTCTTCGAGAGTGAGTTCTTCGGTCACGTGAAAGGCGCCTTTACCGGCGCGGTGCAAGACCGTCCGGGACGCTTTGAATTGGCCCATGGCGGCACGCTGTTCCTGGATGAAGTAGGGGAAATCCCATTAGAGCTGCAGAGCAAGCTGCTGCGCGTATTGCAGGATCAGCAGTTCGAGCGGGTGGGGGATAACCGTACCCGCGAAGTGGATGTGCGGGTGATTGCGGCGACCAATCGTGAGTTAAAAGAGATGATCGATGCCGGGCAGTTTCGCGAGGATCTCTACTTCCGATTGAACGTCTTTCCCATCGACTCCGTTCCACTGCGCAAACGCATCGAAGACGTGCCGCTGCTGGCCCGCCACTTCTTGCATCGCGCCTGCCTGAAGTTCAACAAACCTGGGGTACGAATACCGCCTGCGCAACTTGATGTCCTCACGCGTTATCCCTGGCCCGGCAATATTCGCGAGTTGGAGAACGTCATCGAGCGTCAGGTAATCGTGACGCAAGATCAGCGGCTCTCTTTCGATGACCTTTTGTTGGTAGAGCCACTATCTCGTCACACGGCGTTCAACGAAACGTCGCACGATAGTAGCGAGTTGCCCGACCACCTGCTCACCGAGCAAGCGCTGTGCCATCAGCAGCGGTGCAATGCACTAAAAGCGTTGAAAGCCGCAAACGGAAAGGTGTCTGGGGCGGGAGGAGCGGCTGAGCTGTTGGGCATGAAGCCCACCACCCTCACTTCGCGACTGCAAAAATGGGGCATCGATCCTCGGCAATATCGCAGACGCCAGCGCAAAAGTACGTCAGCCAACGATGCTTTGGACTAAGGTTAGGGAGGATCTGCTTGACATCCGTTTGTACACACAAATCAGGCAACTTCAAGTCTAGCATACATACATGAATGTAACTATAATGCCACTCTTTCGTAATGGTGCTCTGCTGCGCCGTCTTACGTTGACACCTAGAGGCAATCCCATGCGACTAGCACACTGGGCAGTCAATGCCCCCTTCCGCCCCCTATTGTTGGCAGTACTCACGGCGTCCTTTATCGCGCCCGCCCAAGCGGCCGATTTGGTGACCATTACCCGTGACGCGCTGAATAACAATGCGGCTCTGGCCTCTGCGCGGTCTGAGTTTTCAAGCGTCGAAGCGGCGCGTGACGTCGCCCGCGGTGGACTGCTGCCTCAAGTGAACGCCTCTGGCAGCGCTGTGCATAACGAGCAGTTCGAGAGTCAAGGCTCGGCCCGTGGTGCCGGTACCGGAGCAGGGGCTAATGCGGGTGTCGGCGTCAGTGACGATAGCTACAACACGGTCTCTTTGACGTTAGAAGCCACCCAGGCTCTATTCAATGCGGTGACACGGCAGGAAGTCACTCAGGCAGAGCGTCAGATCGATCAGCAGGTCTATCTGCTGGCCGCCACCGAGCAGCAGCTGTTGATCGATGTGGCCAGTGCCTACTTCGATATTCTACGCGCTCATGAAGTGTTGGAAGCACGGTTAGCGCAGGAGCGTGCTATCGGCCGTCAGCTAGAGCAGGCCCGTGAGCAGTTCGAGGTCGGTTTGATTGCGATTACCGAAGTCGAGGAGGCGCGGGCGAGCTTCGATCAATCTCGCGCCGATCGCATTGCTGCCGAGAGCAACCTGCAAGTAGCGTTTGAAGTGCTGGAGCAGCTTACCGGCCAGCGTTATGCCAGCATCGAAGCCCTGGGCGATAGTATGCCCATCGCGCTGCCGACGCCCACCGACCGTGATTACTGGGTCGAACAGTCACTGGAGCGCAACCCCCAGGTACTTGCCCAGCAGGCGGGTATCGAAGTTTCTCGTGTGGGAGTAGAGCTGGCCCGTGCTGATCGTTTGCCCACCGTGCAAGCGTTCGCCAACTATCAGTACGCCGACAGCGACAGCGAATTAGTGAGCGGTTACGACACTTCCGCTCAGGTCGGTGTTTCGGCGAACGTGCCGATCTATACCGGTGGCAGCACCAGCGCCAGCATTCGACAAGGCACTTTCCAATTGGAGAGCAGCCAGTACGACTTCGAGTCTCAGCGCCGCACTACGATTCAACAGGTTCGCTCGCTCTATACCCAGGTCAGCAACAACGTCGAAACGGTCGAAGCGCGCCAGCAGGCCATCGTGTCCAACCGCAGCGCGCTGGAAGCGACCCGCGCGGGTTACGAAGTGGGTACGCGCAATATCGTCGACGTGCTCAATGCCGAGCAAAACCTCTATAACGCCATCGCCAATTATGCCGAGGCGCGTTACGACTATGTCGTGAATCTGCTGTCGCTGCGTCAGCAGGCAGGGCTGCTCGATGTCGAGGCCATCGAAGAAGTGAACGCGTGGCTCACCGGCGAGGACATCCACTTTATTCTACCGGAAAGCAATGAGCCCGACGCGTATCAGCGTGCAATGGATATTGGTGCACCGCCCACTCCAGGTGCTTGACGTACGCTGCGCATGCCTTCTTGGCGGTCGGTCAATGTTTAGAAAAATGAATGGGAATTCGACGCATGAAAAGAGTGATTCACTCAGGTAGAGCGAGTCTAGTGACGCTGATCGCCGCGTTAGCGCTCACGGCGTGTGGCCAGGAGCAGCCACAAGAGCAGCAAAGCCAGCAGCAGGAAGCGCCGCCCCACCCGGTGGAGGTCACTGAGATAGCGCGTCGGGACATACCGCTGGATAAATCCTACCCCTCGCTGTTGCGCAGCGATAGTGAAGTGACGCTCGTGGCACGCGTCAGCGGCTTTTTGGAAGAGCGCCACTTCGAACCTGGTCAAATGGTCGAGCAGGGCGATCGTCTGTATACCATCGAGCCCGATCTGTATCAGGCGACCGTCAACCAGCGGGAAGCCGACCTGCAAAGCGCCCGCGCCGAGCTGGCCCGTGCCCAGCGCGATGCTCAGCGTTTCGAGCAGCTGCTGAGCCAAAACTCCGTTAGCCGCCAGCAGTACGATCAAGCGCTTGCCGAGCAGCGCGTGGCGCAGGCCAACGTTGCCCAGGCGGAGGCGGCACTGACCAGCGCCAACCTGGACTTAGGCTACTCCAACGTGACGGCACCGGTATCCGGCATGATCAGCTTGAGCCAGATCAACGTCGGCAACTTGGTGACGTCGGGCACCGAGCTTGCCACGATCACGCCGCTGGATCCGCTGGAAGTGCGCTTCCAGTTGCCCCAGCGTGATGCCTTCGAGCTGCGTCGCCAGCTCGGCAGCGACGGCGATGCTTCCCAAATCACCGCTCGCCTGCGGGTGCCTGGGTTGGATGGTAGCGAAGGCAGCGAGCTGGAAGGTCGCCTGGACTTCCTCGGTTCCCGCGTGGATACCGGCACCAGCACCGTGCAGGCCTCGGCGACCTTTGCCAATCCCGATGGCGCAGTGCTGCCAGGCCAATTCGTGCGCGTGCGTATCGAAGGCTTGAAGCGCTTCGGCGTGCTGGCCGTGCCAGAAATTGCCGTCACGCAAGGCTTGATGGGGCCTTTGGTATACGTGCTGGATGACGAGAACAAAGCCCGGGAGCGCACCGTTCAGTTGGGTGAAGTCGCAGGCCCATGGCAAATCATCCGCGATGGTCTGGAGCCTGGTGATCGCGTGGTCGTCGGTGATCCTGCCGGTCTGGAAGCGGGGGTCTTGATCGATCCTCAGCCGTTTAGCGGCAGCGCGACTGAGGTAGTGGAAGAAGCGATGCAGGAAGATGCCCAGGAAGAAGCGCAAGCCGCTGAGGCAATGCAGCAAGCCGACGGCGCGCAACCCGCTGCTGAAGGGGAAGAGGGCGCGCAATAATGAATTTCTCTAACTTCTTTATCAGTCGTCCGATTTTTGCCACGGTACTGGCAATCATCGTCACGCTGGTAGGTGTGATGGCCATGCGGGTCCTGCCGATCGAGCAGTACCCCAGCGTGGTGCCGCCCACGGTATCGGTACAGGCCCAGTTTCCAGGGGCGGATGCCGAAACCGTAGCGCAAACGGTGGCGGCCCCGCTCGCCGAGGCGATTAACGGCGTCGAGGACATGCTCTACATGACCTCCAATAGCGCCGATAACGGCACCATGAGTCTGAGTGTAGCGTTCAATATCGGCACGGATGGCGATATCAACACGATCAACGTCAACAACCGTGTGCAGGGGGCGCTATCGCAGCTACCGGAGGCCGTGCAGTCCCAGGGGGTCACCGTCGAACTGCGCTCAGACTCCATTTTGATGCTGGTGGCGCTGACCTCGCAAAGCGGGGATTACGATAAGATCTACATGCAGAACTACGCCACGCTCAACATTCTGGATGAGCTTCGCCAAGTGCCAGGGGTGGGTAACGCCGAGGTGCTCGGCGGCGGTGAGTTCGCCATGCGGATATGGATGGACCCCGACAAGCTGGCGCAATACGACCTCACGCCCAGCGAAGTGGCTAGCGCCATTCGTGCTCAGAACACCGAAATTCCCGCTGGTAACCTGGCCGCGACGCCGCAAAGCGACCCGCGCGCCTATACCTACACGATCACCGCCGGTGGACGACTCACTAGCACCGATGATTTCCGTGAGATTTTCCTTCGCACCAACCCCGATGGCTCGTCGCTGCGCCTACAAGACGTAGCG
This sequence comes from Halomonas sp. McD50-4, assembly GCF_022348135.1. Classification (NCBI taxonomy): domain Bacteria; kingdom Pseudomonadati; phylum Pseudomonadota; class Gammaproteobacteria; order Oceanospirillales; family Halomonadaceae; genus Halomonas; species Halomonas sp. McD50-4. The sequence goes on from NZ_JAKRFG010000002.1 coordinate 291,794, forward strand.
CGTATCGAACTGGGCGCCTCGTTCTATGGCGTCGACGCACGATTGAACGGCGACGCCATGACGCCGATCATCATCAATCAGCAGCCGGGGGCCAACGCGCTGGAAACCGCCGAGGCGGTGCGTGCCACCATGGAAGAGCTGGCCGGGCGGTTCCCGCCAGGGCTCGAGTACGTCACTCCCTACGATACGACGCTGTTCATCGATGCCTCGGTAGAAACGGTGATCAAGACGTTCATCGAAGCGTTTCTGATCGTCATCGTGATCCTGTTCATCTTCCTGCAGAACTGGCGCTTTACCGTGATCGCCATGTCGGTGGTGCCGGTGTCGGTGATCGGTACCTTCGCAGGCTTTTATCTGTTCGATTTCTCGATCAACCTGCTGACGCTATTTGCCCTGGTGCTGTCGATAGGCATCGTGGTGGATGACGCCATACTGGTGGTCGAGAACGTCGAGAGGGTTCTTAGCGAAGAGGACGACATCAGCGTTCGTGAGGCGACGATCCGAGCCATGAAGGAAGTCGGTGGGCCGGTCATTGCGACCTCGCTGATCATGGCGGCGGTATTCGTACCGGTCGCTTTCTTGGGAGGCTTCACCGGGCAGATCTATCAGCAGTTCGCGATTACCGTAGCCATCTCGGTGGCGCTGTCGGCGCTGATGGCGTTGACCTTCACCCCCGCCCTGTCGGCGATCTTCATCAAGCACAACTTGCACAAAACCAAGCAATCGGCGTTCAAGCGTGCCATTACCACGCCGCTGCGGCTGTTCGACCGCTTCTTTGCGGGCTTCACCGCGGTGTACATGTGGGTGGTGAAGAAGCTGGTGCGTTTCTGGGTGCTGGCGCTGGCGTTGACCGTGGCGGTGGGCGCAGGCTCTTATTGGCTCTACGCCAATACGCCCTCGACGCTGGTGCCAGAAACCGACCAGGGGATCGTCTTGGCAAGTATCTCTTTGCCGGATGCGGCCTCGCTGAGTCGTACTCAAGCGTACATGGCCGAGTTGAGCGAGCAGATCGAAGCCATCCCTGGTGTCGAGTACTCCTCAGCTGTGGCGGGTTACGACATTCTCTCCAGTGCGGTGAATACCGCACGCGGCATCATGTTCATCAACATGAAGCCATGGGCAGAGCGTGAACTCACCGCTAACGAACTGGTCGGCCGCATCATGCAACTGGGTGCCAGTATCGATGGCGGTTCGGCGATGGCCTTCAACGTGCCGCCGATCATGGGGCTTTCCACGACCGGTGGCTTCACCGGCTATTTGCAGTCGTTCGACGGAGCGTCCACGCGGGAGCTGTATGAAGCTTCGTTGCAAATCATGCAGGCGGCGAACCAGCACCCGGTGCTGAACCGTGTGTTCACCACGTTCAACGTGAACGTGCCTTCGTACCGGGCGGAGATCGACCAGCAAAAAGCGCTCAGCTACGGCGTTGCGCTGGAGAACATCAATTCGGCGCTGGCGAACACCTTTGGTAATGGGTTTGTGAATTACTTTAGCTACCAAAACCGCAACTTCCAGGTGTACTTACAGAACGAGGACGAGTTCCGTAAAACACCGGAAGACGTCAACAACGTCTACGTGCGCGGCGGTAATGGCGAGCGTATTCCACTCTCTGAGTTCGTCACGCTAGAGCGTCAAACGGGACCTGCGGTGGTGTCGCGTTTTGGGGTCTACGCGGGGGCGCAATTCCAGGGTAACCCGGCACCCGGCTACAGCTCGGCCCAAGCCATCGAGGCCATGGAAGAAGTGGTGCAAGAGACGCTGGGCGATAACTGGGGCATGGGCTGGACCGGAACGGCGTATCAGGAGTCCAACCTGGGTAATACCGCCACGCTGGCCATCGTGTTCGGTATCTTGATGGTGTTCTTGATTCTGGCGGCACAGTACGAAAGCTGGTCGTTGCCGTTGGCGGTTCTCACCGCTACACCTTTCGCCTTCCTGGGCGGCATCGCGGGTATCGTGCTACGCGGATTGGATACCAGTGTCTACGTGCAGATCGGCATGCTGGTGGTGGTCGGCCTGGCGGCGAAGAACGCCATCTTGATCGTCGAGTTTGCCGAGCTGCAGCGTAAAGAGCAGGGTAAGTCGATTCGTGAAGCTGCGGTGACCGCAGCAGAGCTGCGCTTCCGTCCGATCGTCATGACCTCATTGGCGTTCATTTTCGGCACGTTACCGTTGGCGCTGGCCACCGGTGCCAGTGACGTGAGCAGTCACCACATTGGTACTACGGTAGCGGTGGGTATGGCCTCCGTGGCGGTGTTGGGAAGTCTCTTCATTCCCAGTTTCTACGCCATGATCGCGTCGGTCTCGGATTGGCTCTATCGTAAGCGCCATCCGAACGGCAACCGCCAATCGCAGGCGGAACTTGGCCACGATAACGGTTAATGTATCTGGCTTGACTGACGACGGGCGCCCTTTTCAGGGCGCCCGTTTTTTTGCCACCGATCCGATTGCCCCTCGACCCTGGCGCTTCATAAGCCAATGAGATGAGCTACGCTAGTAGTGACCCCGTTTTTAGCTTGTACTAATAAACGCCAATAATCAGAGCGTGGGTCAGGCGCAAACAAGACTGGGTACGCCCAGAGGAGGACACGCCATGCAAACGCTTATCTCTGCTGCGCTGCAGTTTCCTACCGTCGTGTTTAGTTTTTTGCTGGCGCTAATGGCGCTCTACTGGCTGCTGGTACTCATTCGACTAGCCCCTCTAGAGCTTTTCGAGCGCGACAGCTTACGCGATGATCATATGGCCAGCACCTTGGTCTCGCTTGGGTTTGCCGGGGTACCCGCGACGCTGGCGCTCAGCTTCTTGATGCTCATTGCCGGTGCGTTATCACTAGCCGTCGAGCTGCTCGCTCTGCGATGGATGCCGCTTGGATTGCTCAGGGTGCCGGTCGGGGTGTTGGTCGTGTGGGCTGCGCTCGCGGTAGCTTCCCCCATCGCTGCCGCTTTATGCCATGCGCTGCAGCGTGCGCTGCACCGTTATCAACCCTTCAAACGTCGCTGTCTGCTGGGCGCTACCGTCGTGGTGGCAGAGCGCCAAAACGACGAATCTGCCAGCGCTACGCTGCTCAATGAGCCCAACAGTACGGTCATATTGCACTGTAAAGCCGGGGACTGCCCGCAGCCGGGTGAACGCCGTGTGTTGGTGAAGTATCTAGCCAAGGAAGGGGCATACCGCAGCGTGCTAGAGCAGCACTATCTGGATACACGGGTGCGTATCAATAAGCTTCGTTTGCAGCACAAGCAGCATCCTAACGGATACTCCACCTAACGGCTGCCTTCAGCGATGAAACCAGCGCTGCCACTGTCTCGTCAGCCAGCTCAATAGGGTGGGCGCAGCGGTGGCGGCACGTTCGCGATGTGTGCGTGCAGGCGCGTCGAGGAAGTGGCGTATGGGCGTAACCTGTTCGGGCGTGTTGAGCATCGGAGCGTGGCCGCATCCTGTGACGGTCAAGGTCGTCAAGGTAGGCTGGACCTCGGCCATCTTGGGTAGCGTCTCGGCATCCAATAGGGTCGATGTCTCTCCGCGAATCACCATCAGCGGGCAGCGAATGTTGGCCCAGTCGGCCCAGGTGTCTCTGGGTGTGTCGTGGATAAACTGTTCGCCGATACGCGGGTCGAAGTGGTAGGTCCAACTGCCGTCGGGCAGGCGGCGAGCGCTGTTCAAGGCCAGCTCTCGCCACTCCTCCTCGCAGGTGATACCAAAACTGGCGTAATGCTGGGTAAGTTCTGCTTTTAAGTCGGCAAAGTTGTTGAACCGATGCGTCACGCCAAAGTAGCTCGACAAGGCGATCAGCCCCTCTTTATTCAGCTCGGGCCCCACGTCGTTGAGTATCAGCCGTGAAATGCGCGAGCGGTGCTGTGCGTCTGCTGCGATCAACATGCCCAGCAGGCCGCCCATGGACGTCCCCAGCCAGTCCACCTGATCGAGCTCGTAATGATCCAGCAACGCAACGGCAATGGTGATGTAGTGACTGTAGAGATAGTCATGGGCGGGAAACAGCGACCAGCTGGAGAGTCCGCGACCCGGAGTGTCTGGGGCGATGATGCGCCACTCGCTGCCCAGCTCTCTCGCCAGGGCGGCGAAGTCACCGCCGTGGCGGGCAAGCCCGTGCCAAGCGATCAGAGTGCGCGTTGCTTTTGGGTTCCAAATGCGTACGGCCACGTCCAACTCGCGCACGCGGATAAATTCCAAAGCATCCATACTGGGCTCCTTTCATGAGATAGCTCCAGTATAGGCGATTTGCTGCAGTGCAACAGAGAGGGGAGTCACCTCAGCGGTGGAGCATGGCCATTAAAGCGTCAATCAACTCTCCGCCGCGCTCGCGTAGGGAAAACGCATCGGGATTACGTAGCCAGTCGTGAAACAGGCCGCCAAGAGTAGCCTGCATGAGCCTCGTGGCAATCTCCGGTGTTATATCATCGCGTAATAGCTGCTGCTGTTGGGCGAGCTGAAACACCAGAAGCATCTCGTCGAAGCATTCTTCGGCAATTTCATCCTGCATTTCGATGGGATTGATGTCGCTAAAGAACTCACAGCGATGCAGCAGAATCGATAGGATGCGCTGGTGAGAGGGCTGCTCCAAACGGTTCAGGCCCGCATGGCAGGCAAGACGGATGGCATCGAGTGGTGACACCGTGGGGTCGGCGTTATTGACCTCTTCCATCAACGACTGAAATGGCATGCGCACCCGCTGTACCAGCGCCATGAAGAGGTCACCCTTGTTTTTGAAGTGCCAATAAACGGCACCTCGGGTAAGGCCAGCATGGCGAGCAATTTGCTCCAATGACGTGCGCGCAACGCCTTTTGCGAAAAACACCTCTTCAGCAGCATCCAACAGCGCTTCGCGAGTTGCAGCAGCCTCCGCTTTGGTTTTTCTTGCCATGAAACCATTACCTCACTCTCGATACACAATGGCGTTATTTTATCTGATGTGGTGCCTTTTTACATTCAAAACTGTATGGATAATGGGTATAAGTTGATAATCTAGGTTATCAAGCACGTTACTTAATGGTTGAAAACGGATATGATTTCATTTTAAAACACTGTTTTAAAACCTTTCAAAGCCCTGGTGCCACTTAGAAATGGCGTATCAGGCTATGTCTCCCTGCATGTATAAGGAATGGCCATGGCGCGAGCTCCTTTCTCCCTAGCTGGGCATACCGTGATGCCTGGGCAACGTTTACAGATCGACGTGCCGGTGGCGCGCCTGTATACCCATACGCCGCTGCATATTCCGGTCGAAGTGGTTCATGGCCGCAAAGAGGGGCCGGTAATGTTAGTGTGTGGAGGGATTCATGGCGATGAGATCAATGGTGTGGAGATCGTCCGCCGTTTGCTGCGCTCGAAGACGATCAATAGCCTGCGTGGTACGCTGATTGCGGTGCCGGTGGTCAATGTTTTCGGCTTTCTCCAACAGACGCGTTACCTGCCTGACCGTCGCGACTTGAACCGCTGTTTCCCTGGTAGCGAAAAAGGTTCGCTGGGCGGCCGAATCGCGGCGCTGTTTCGCGATGAGATCGTCGATCACGCCACCCATATCATTGACCTGCATACCGGCGCCATTCACCGCACGAACTTGCCGCAAATCCGTGCACAGCTAAGTACGGGCAGCGAAACCGAGCGCATGGCAGACGCCTTTGGTGCGCCGGTTATTTTGAATGCGGAACTACGCGAAGGCAGCCTGCGTCATTACGCCCAAAGCCGCGGTATTCCGGTGCTCACCTATGAGGCGGGTGAAGCGCTGCGCTTCGATGAATGGGCCATTGTCCCAGGGGTGCAAGGCGTGCTGCGCGTCATGCGCCGCTTGGGCATGCTCACAGGCGAGCAGCGTCGCCGTGCCCCGGCTCCGGCCGAACTGGCCAATGGCTCAAGCTGGGCGCGCGCACCCATCGACGGCATCTTGCGCCCCAAGGTGCGCTTGGGGGCGCGAGTGGCCAAAGGCGAGGTGCTTGGCAAAGTGGCAGATCCATTCGGCAACGATGAAGACGAAGTGCGCGCCATGGCGGACGGCATCGTCATCGGCATGAGCCGCTTACCGCTTGCCAACGAAGGAGAGGCGCTTTACCACATTGCCCGTTTCGATGAGATCGAAGAAGCCGAGACGGCCATCGAAAGCTTTCAGTCCAGCCTGACGCCTCCACCAGACGCGCTGTATTGACGTTACCTCGATAGTTAACAGCTATTAAAGCAATAGCCCTATAACCAGCGCCATGGATGGCGCGATGCTGGCTTGTTGACTATACCTGTGTGGATGCCGTTTTAGCTTACGTTAAAAAGCAGTAGCGGTGATTTCCAGTGGTACAGACCGTGCCATGTCGAGTGTGACAAGGAGGAAGAGCAATGAGTAGTGGTAGCCAGCATCCCACCACCAATGAAGCAGGTATTCCGGTAGCGAGCGATGAGCATTCGCTGTCGGTAGGCGCGGATGGTCCGATCGTGATGCACGATCACTACCTGATGGAGCAAATGGCGGCGTTTAACCGGGAAATGATTCCCGACCGGCAGCCCCATGCGAAAGGCAGTGGCGCTTTTGGTCACTTCGAAGTCACTCAAGACGTTAGCCAATACACCAAAGCAAAATTTCTGCAGCCAGGCACGAAGACCGATGTCCTCATTCGCTTTTCCACCGTAGCAGGGGAGAGCGGTAGCCCGGATACATGGCGCGATCCGCGCGGCTTCTCGATCAAGTTCTACACCGAAGAAGGTAACTTCGACATGGTGGGTAACAACACCCCCGTGTTCTTTGTACGCGACCCAATGAAGTTCCAGCACTTCATCCATTCTCAAAAGCGCCGCGCCGATAATGGCCTGCGCGATCACGACATGCAGTGGGATTTTTGGACGCTGGTGCCTGAATCTGCTCACCAAGTGGCTTGGCTCATGGGCGACCGCGGCGTTCCCGCCACCTGGCGGCACATGAACGGCTACTCCAGCCACACCTATATGTGGGTAAACGATGAGGGCGAACGGTTCTGGGTGAAGTACCACTTCAAAACCGATCAAGGCATCAAATGCATGACTCAAGAGCAGGCCGACCAGATGGCCGGTAGCGATGCGGATTACCACCGCCGCGACCTGTTCGAGGCCATCAAGCGCGGCGATTACCCCACCTGGACGTTGCACATGCAGATCATGCCGTTCGAGGATGCCAAGATCTATCGCGTTAATCCCTTCGATCTTACCAAAGTGTGGTCACACAAAGATTACCCCTTGATCGAAGTGGGTAAACTGACGCTCGACCGTAACCCTACCGATTTCCATAGCGAAATCGAGCAGGCCGCGTTCGAACCCAACAACATGGTGCCCGGCACCGGGCTGTCGCCGGATAAAATGCTGCTGGCTCGCTCCATTTCCTATGCGGATGCCCACCGCGCACGGTTAGGGGTAAACTACAAGCATATCCCCGTGAATACCCCCAAATGCCCTGTGCATAGCTATGGTCAGGGTGGCGCCATGCGCATTCGCCACGCCACTGATCCTGTCTACACCCCCAATAGCAAAGGCGGCCCCAAAGCAGATGGGCAGCGCTACCCGGAAGATGCGGTGTGGTCGACGGATGGGCAATTCGTACGCGCCGCGTACACGCTGCGCAAAGATGACGACGACTGGAGCCAAGCGCACACCCTGGTGCGTGAGGTGATGGACGATGCCCAGCGTGACCGGTTGGTTTCCAACGTGGTGGGGCACCTTTCCGGTGGCGTCACCGAGCCGGTGTTGGAGCGCGCGTTTGAGTATTGGCGCAACATCGACCAAGAGGTGGGCGAGCGTATCGAGCAAGGCGTTCGCGCGCAGTAGCCCCGTAAACGACAACGCCCAACGATAACATCGTTGGGCGTTAGCTAAACTGTCAGCCCATTGGCCCGGGCACCATTTAGCATGTCTGATTTATTTCCCCTAATACTTGGCTATTACCTAATCCTGGCAATATCACGTGCTGGCGGGTTGCCAAACATGCGTGCATATTCGCGGCTGAACTGCGAGGGGCTTTCGTAACCTACCTTATATGCTGTGCTGGCCGCATCCAAATGCTGCGCAATCATCAAACTACGCGCTTCGACCAACCGGACTGACTTCTGAAACTGCAACGGACTCATGTTGGTTACCGCTTTAAAATGGGCATGAAAAGACGACACGCTCATTCCAGCCATCGCCGCCAGTTCCTCTATGGTGACGGTTTGATCGTAGTCCCGGCGTAATTTTTGAATAGAAACCGAAATGCGCTGAGTTGGCGTGCCTTTTAATGAGATCTGAGCAATTTCTTTGCCGTAGTTGCTACGCAGCATACGATAGTGCATCTCGCGGACTAGGCTTTCGCCAAGTACCGGAATATCGTCTGTCACTTGCATTAATGTTAATAAACGCAGCAGGCTATCGCCCATTTGTGGGTCAACCTGGCCGATAAACAATCCACTTTCGGCTTTGCGGTTTGCAACGGCCAAATGTTCCATCTGTAGCAGTAATTCTGACAGTATCCTGACATCAATATTAATCTGGATAACATAATACGGCTGCTGCTCTGATGCTTCTACCACGGTACCAAGAATGGGTAAGTCGACCGAGGCCACCAGAAACTCCAGTTCGCCATAACTTAGTATATCGGTGCCAAGCATTACGTTTTTGCGGCCCTGCACGATAATACATAGACAGGGTTCATACACCGCTGGCATCGTGACCTGAGAGCTGCGAACTTTGTAACAAAATACATTAGGTAAAGCGGTGCTGTTTAGCCCTTCATTAACGGCAACTTGCTGGACCAGCGGCAACAGTTGTCGTTTCAGAGTACTGTGAATCATCTCTCCACCCCCCCCCCCCCTCTGACTTAGGTTGGATAATCAGGCAATCATAGCGTATTTTTGGGTATCCATAACAGTCCTTCATGCTTTTAACATAACAGGCATCGGGTTAGCCCGTATAAAAGCAGCATTATTTTCTTTATTTACAAAGGATTTTGTTATGAGCGCTATCAAACCTAGAGTTGTTCTGGTCACCGGTGCCAGCAGCGGTATTGGTGAAGCCACCGCTGAAATATTAGCTAACGCCGGGCACACCGTGCTGGTAGCAGCGCGCCGTACTGATCGGCTTGAAGCATTAACTCAGAGAATTAAGCAAGCAGGTGGTAAGGCGAAAGCTTATACGCTTGATGTCACATCACGCGATAACTTTAAGGCGGTAGTGGCGGCTGTCAGCGAAGAGTTCGGCCCGGTTGATGTTTTGGTGAACAACGCTGGCTTAATGCCGCTGTCACCCATGGCGGCGCTGAAAGCAGATGAGTGGAACCGAATGATAGACGTGAACATTAAAGGGGTATTAAACGGCATTGAGTCTGTGCTCAGCGTGATGGAGCAGCGTGGCGGGCATATAATCAATACTGCGTCTATAGCTGCCCACAGTGTATTTCCGACAGCTGCAGTGTACTGCGGAACTAAGTTTGCAGTACGTGCTATCTCCGATGGTCTGCGGATGGAAACAAAAAAAGTCAGGGTTACCACTATTTCGCCGGGTGTAGTCGAAAGCGAGTTGGCGCACACCACCACAGACACCGCAACTAAAGCCTGGCTGGAAGATTTTCGTCAGGTAGCGCTGAAGCCTGACGCGATAGCAAATGCCATTGCCTACGCCATAGTGCAACCGGATGATGTAAATATCGATGAAATAATTATTCAGCCAACGCAATCTGGCTACTAAGGTTTATCTGTTTACGCAACCGGTAAATTAAAACCCCGGCCGCGCAGTTGAGCTGCGCACCGGGGTCTTCTTCGAGAGGTGCTGCAGCCGTTTTTGCTCACGCTGCGCATTCATCAGCGCCGGTAGCTAGCAACGTTAGTACTGAACTTATTGGCAAGGCTTACACGAAAGAGGCGCCTTTAGCCAAAATATCCCACGGCTTACCGTCAAAATTTGCCACTGCGACGATGAGGTTAGCACCATCAATTAGGTGTGGCGCTGTTTGAACGAAAAGCCCGAGGTATCGAGCCTACAGAGGCGGCGCACGATTTAGCGCTGCAGGTTTCAACTCCCCTGGATGTGTTAGAACAAAAGCTGGCTGGTCTTATGCTCTTCGATAGACTCCGCTTCAAACTTAGGCTCGCGAACCAAGCCGAGCGCATCATCAAACAAACGTAAGCCTGCACCCTCTTTGTGCGCATGCTCCGACAGGTGGCGACGGAACCGACGCCCGCCAGGACAGCCCTGAAACAGCCCAAGCAGATGCCGAGTGATATGATTCAGCTTGGCCCCTTCATCCAGCCGCTGCTGAATGTACGGGCGAAACGCCGTGGCTGCTTCCAATCGCGTACGCGCAGGGCCAGACTTCCCAAAAATCTGCTTATCCACACTCGCCAGTAACCACGGGTTTTGGTACGCCTCACGACCTACCATCACGCTATCTACGTGCTCAAGCTGCGCTTGGCACTCTCCAAGCGTTTTAATGCCGCCGTTGATGCCGATGTGCAGCTCAGGATAGCTCTGCTTCAGCCGGTGCACGCGGGGATAATTCAGCGGCGGAATATCGCGATTCTCTTTCGGCGACAGCCCCTGCAGCCACGCCTTGCGGGCGTGTACGGTAAACACCTCACAGCCCGCCGAGGCCAAGATATCGATAAATCGTGCTAAATCTGTATCTTCATCCTGATCATTGATGCCGATGCGGCACTTCACCGTGACCGGAATCGACACCGCCGCCTGCATGGCTTTCACCGCCGCCGCTACTTTCTCTGGGTGGCCCATCAGACACGCGCCAATCATGTTGTTCTGTACCCGGTCGCTGGGGCAGCCAACGTTCAGATTGACCTCATCATAACCCCACGCCTGCGCAATCGCCGCGCACTCCGCCAGTTCCCCCGCATCGCTGCCCCCCAACTGCAGTGCAATCGGATGCTCCACCTCGCTATAACCCAGAAAGCGCTCCCGGGGAGAACCATGCAACACCGCCCCAGTCGTCACCATCTCGGTATATAGCAGCGCCCGCTTGGTCAGCGTGCGCGCGAAGGCGCGGTAATCTCGGGTCGTCCAATCCATCATAGGCGCGACGGAGAATCGGCGTGCCATGTCTGCTGGGCTTTGTTTATTCATATCAATCACTTGCATCATAAGATGCTATCTATAAGTCATGCTCTATGTACCACTAATGTTCCAATAGCAAGTTTCTTGCCGTGTAACGAAAAGCGGTGGTGCACCATGGCTATGTATTCGAAGGGGCATCGTTGGCGTGCGATTGTACGCAAGAAGCTATGAACAGTACAAAGCTAAGCTATCTCTGTACGACTGTTGAGGTCCTAACACTGTGGACCCCATTGGAGAGGCATGGCGTCTCTAAGGAGGGGTGAGAGGTCTGTCTCAATCATCGCGCAGCCCTCATCAGTTCTTATAAACCCCTGCATCACTTTGCGTATTTTGTGGTCAAAAAAAGGTATGGTGAGAGTCAACGCTGGGTAGGCAGGCGTGGCACATTAAGATGAGGAGTCGTTATGGGGAAGACGCTCGGTTATGTTGGCGTGGCGTTAGTCGGGGCCCTGCTATTGAGCGGGTGCAGCGGGCCGGAGGAAGAGGTCTCACAAACCCAGCCTAACTCCGTGGCCGAAGAGCGCGCCTCTGAGCCGGAACCGCCAACGCAGCAGGTGGAGCCCCTGGAAGTCGTTATTTCGACGTCAGCGTCACTGCGTCCCGATCGCCGCCTAATGGTAGAAGGCGACACCAATTTGCCGGATAACGCCCAAGTGCAGGTGATTATCGAGCGGGAGCTAAGCCGCGTCCGTTGGCAAGCGCGTACGCGAGTGATGGACGGTAAATTCGAAGCGGGGCCCTTTGGTTCTGGCAGCGGCCTACCGGATGGGGGCTATTGGGTTACGGTACAGTTAGGTGAGGCTGCCGTTCAGCCAGAAAGCGTGCAGGAACGCATTGGTGGAGAAGGCGAATACTTGGCGGGAGAGCTGGTCAGCCAATCCCGCCACGGTCTAGGGCAGATAGCCACCTACTCGCGCCGTTTCTTGATTGGCAATGAACCAAGACGGACGCGCGACCAGGTGGAGGTGATTGAGGACAACTAAAGGGATGGGGAGGTAGTTGCTTTAGGCAGGACACCAGTGTGCCAGTAATACGGCATGGATAGAGATGTCACTTGGCGCTTTCGCAAAGTGTTCGATCACGAAGCGGTTATCCCGCTGGACCAAGTAATGGCCCGCCTTATGGAACACATGTGTTGGGCCGAGCAGGAGTAAATCCCCGGATGCAATGGGTGAAAAATCCGTGTCTTTGCCCGGGGTCGCCATCACGCAGGGCGCTTTCCAGTCGATCTTCAACGGCAGATGATGCGGCACGGTAATGGTCGTGGCCTGAACCTGTTCCCAGGGGAGGGGACCCGTATGGCTCAGGGTTAACAGTTGAGGTGCACTATCACCTTCTAGCAGGGTAGCCAGCGAACAATCGAGGGCATCGGCGAGCGCCACTAGACGCTCGTGGCCGATCTGTTTAATCGCCCCGGACTCCCAGTAAGAAATGGTGACATCTGACACGCCAACTTTACGTGCAAGGGCAGCCTTGTTGAGCTTGGCCCTAAGCCGCAGTTGCTTGATACGTGAGCCTAGCGATTCCATTTCATTTTCCTGTCGATGAGCTGAATCAGCTCGTTGAATGTACTTCCACCCGCAAGGTGGCGCTCTGATCATACTGAGAAAGACGCAATGTTTTCTCATGTACGAACACGAATCATAGGTACTGCGTCATACTAAGCGATTGTGCATTAGCGCGCATCTTCCTATCGACGATCCTTGAGCACTCGTTCAGACGCTTTTAAGCCAAACTCGTTCCCTTATGGAGGCTGTTGGTTGATCTAAGGGTGCGTATAATGGCGCCACGCTTAATTGCCAAAAGGATCCGTTGATGACCGTTCGCACTCGTATCGCGCCTTCTCCTACAGGCGATCCGCACGTAGGTACTGCTTATATTGCGTTGTTCAATCTCTGCTTTGCTCGTCAGCACGGCGGGCAGTTCATTCTGCGTATCGAAGATACCGATCGGGTGCGTTCGACTCCCGAGTCCGAACAGATGATTTTGGATTCCTTGCGCTGGCTGGGGTTGGAGTGGGATGAAGGTCCTGACGTTGGTGGCCCACATGGCCCTTATCGCCAAAGCGAACGTGGCGATATCTATGCGATGCACGCCCAGCGGCTGCTGGATGCTGGTCATGCTTTCAAATGTTACCGCACCAGCGAAGAGTTGGACGAACTGCGTGAGTCTCGCAAAGAGGCGGGCCTACACTTAGCGCTGAAGCCAGCCGATCTAGCCTTGGACGTCGACGAGCAGGCACGCCGTGAGCAAGAAGGCTGGCCGTACGTCATTCGTATGCACGTACCCAGCGAGGGTGTGTGTGTGGTGAGCGACATGTTGCGCGGCACGATCGAGGTCGATTGGGCGCAGGTCGATGCGCAGATTCTGATGAAGTCAGACGGTATGCCCACCTATCATCTGGCGAACGTGGTGGATGACCATCTGATGGGCATTACTCACGTACTGCGTGGTGAAGAGTGGATCAACTCCGCGCCGAAGCACCAACTGCTATATGAGTACTTTGGCTGGGAAATGCCGCAGCTCTGCCATATGCCGTTGCTGCGTAATCCGGATAAGTCCAAGCTCTCCAAGCGTAAGAATCCCACATCGATCAACTACTATCGTCGCATGGGGTTTTTACCCCAGGCCGTTACCAACTACCTAGGGCGCATGGGCTGGTCGATGCCCGACGAGCGTGAAAAATTCAGCCTGTCAGAAATGATGGCGGAATTCGATATTCAGCGCGTCTCCCTCGGTGGTCCCGTGTTCGATCTGGAGAAGTTAACGTGGCTAAACGGCGTTTACATTCGAGAAGATTTGGATGACGACGCCCTGCTTCAGGCGCTGCGCGAATGGGCGTTCAACGATGCGTACGTTAAACAGATTTTGCCGCAAGTGCGTCCACGGATAGAGACGCTTTCTCAGGTCGTACCGCTCGCTGGCCATTTCTTCTCAGGTTTGCCAGCGATCAGTAAAGATGACTTTGATAGCGTAAAGCTGGACGACGAAGAACTCGTCAAGCTGCTGCAATTCCTGGTTTGGCGTTTCGAGGCCGTTTCTGCTTGGCATAAAGACGCACTTCTGGCCGAGGTGAAAACATTGTCAGAGCACTTCGAGCTCAAAATGAAAGTGTTCTTGGCACCGGTGTTCATTGCCATCACCGGAAGTGCGTCCAGTACCTCGGTGATGGATGCGATGGCTATCTTGGGCTCCGATGTGACACGTGCGCGGTTGCGTAACGCTATTGACGTGTTAGGGGGTGTTTCCAAAAAGCAAGCGAAGCGGTTTGAAAAAGAGTACCGCGATCTGTAATTGACCCCTGGTATGAAAATGGAGAGAGCGTCGCGCGGTCTAGTTATGAACGCGTGGCGTTTTCTTCGGGAAATAGGCTTGACGAAGATCAGGCGAATCAGTAATATACGCTCCGTCTTCGCGACATGTGGGGCCTTAGCTCAGCTGGGAGAGCGCAACACTGGCAGTGTTGAGGTCAGCGGTTCGATCCCGCTAGGCTCCACCAATATCAGCCATCCCTGATGTTGATTGTCCAAGATATCTAAGGTCTGACAACGTCCCATTCGTCTAGTGGTCTAGGACACCGCCCTTTCACGGCGGGAACAGGGGTTCGAACCCCCTATGGGACGCCACTCTCTTTGTTTCTCTCCTTAAATCATTTCGATTCGCGAATAGCAATGAGTCTTCTCACTTGCCTTTTTTGCATTCCCGTTGTCTAGAACTTGCGTCTATTTCACGCGTTTTTTGTCCATATTGTGCTTGACTTGTCCACTTTTGTAACTTGGAGGATCGGGTTGTGCACAACCACATAAAGATGAAGCAAAAAATCAGCAATTTAGCGTAAGCTCTTTAAAATCAATCAGTTATATTAGGTTAAAAAATAACCAATTTAAGGTTGAGTCACTGTTCATGGCGATTGTGGGGCGTTTTCTAGTGGTTGTGAACAGGGTTATCCACAGATAGTGTGGAAAACCCTGGCTAGGCAGCGAGTGCCAAAAAGTCAAGCGTTATTCAGGTTTGCGCAGCCGTTTTAGTAGCGATGACGTGTCCCAGCGGCCGCCTTCCATACGCTGTACGTCCGCATAGAATTGGTCGACCAACGCCGTGACAGGAAGGGTGGCGTCTAACCGTCGCGCTTGCTCGAGGCATATCCCCAGATCCTTGCGCATCCAGTCCACCGCGAAACCATGGTTATACTCATCAGCAATCATTGTTTTATGACGGTTCTCCATCTGCCAAGACCCTGCAGCGCCTTTGGAAATGACGTCGATGACTTGGTGCTGATCGAGTCCGGCTTGCTCAGCAAAGTGCAGGCCTTCCGCCAAGCCTTGTACCAAGCCTGCAATGCAGATCTGATTCACCATTTTGGTGAGCTGACCACTGCTGGCAGCGCCCATGAGCGTGACGGCACGTGCGTAATGATTCAGGAAAGGGGCGACGGCATCAAAATGCGCTTGCTCGCCGCCGCACATGATGGTCAGTGCGCCGTTCTCGGCACCTTGCTGGCCGCCTGACACGGGGGCGTCAATAAACGCTACGCCATTTTCTCGACAGGCAGCATCCAGCTCCAGCGCTAAATCCGCTGACGCGGTGGTGTGATCGACGAGGTAGCTCCCGCTGGTCATGGTGCTCAGTACACCATCGCTGCCCATGGTCACTTGGCGCACATCGTCATCGTTGCCGACACACACCAATACCAAATCGGCCCCCTGGGCTGCCTCGGCGGGTGTCGCGTGAGCCGTGCCGCCAAAGGCGTTAGCCCATGCTTCTGACTTGCTTGCGGTGCGGTTGTAAACCCGCGTGGTGAGGCCCTGCTTGGCGAGGTGGCCGGCCATCGGGTAGCCCATGACGCCAAGGCCGATAAACGCAACGGTTTTGATAGATTGCATAAAGCACCTTTGTTGTTGGTAGGAAGTACGAGCAAACAAAAGGCCACCCGTGGGTGGCCTTCGTCATCCTATGCATGCATTAGCGCGTTAGCTGCCAAATCACTTGCTGGGATAGTCACGTTTTTCGTGACCGACGTACAGCTGGCGCGGGCGGCCGATTTTGTAGCTTTCGCTGAGCATTTCATGCCAGTGGGAGATCCAACCAATGGTACGCGACACCGCAAAGATCACGGTGAACATGTTGGTCGGAATGCCCATGGCTTTCAGAATGATGCCTGAGTAGAAATCGACGTTCGGATACAGTTTGCGCTCGATGAAGTATTCATCTTCGAGTGCGATTTGCTCCAGGCGCTTGGCGATTTTGAGCTGCGGGTCGTCGGCCATGCCGAGCTCGGCCAGTACTTCGTCGCAGGTCTCTTTCATCACTTTGGCGCGTGGGTCGAAGTTGCGGTAGACGCGATGACCGAAGCCCATCAGTTTGAAGGGATCGTTCTTGTCTTTCGCTTTATCCACGAAGCGCTGAATGTTCTCTTCGGAATCGTCGCCGATTTCGTCCAGCATGTTGAGCACGGCCTCGTTGGCACCGCCATGCGCAGGACCCCACAAGGCCGCAATGCCCGCGCTGATACAGGCAAACGGGTTGGCGCCAGTTGAGCCTGCCAGACGAACGGTAGAGGTAGAGGCGTTTTGCTCGTGGTCCGCATGCAGCATGAAGATGCGGTCCATGGCTTTCGCGTATACCGGGTTGATTTTGTACTCTTCGCACGGGTTGCTGAACATCATGTAGAGGAAATTCTCTGCATAGCTCAGATCGTTGCGCGGATAATTGAACGGTTGGCCCACATTGTACTTGTGCGACATGGCGGCCAGGGTCGGCATCTTGGCGATCAAACGGATCGCGCTGATGACGCGGTCTTCTTCCTGAGTGATGTCCATGTGATCGTGGTAGAAGGCTGCTAGGCCGCCCACGACACCGCACAGAATCGACATTGGGTGCGCGTCACGGCGGAACCCTTTGAAAAAGTTGTTGATCTGGTCGTGCACCATGGTGTGATTGCGAATACGTGATTCGAAATCAGCGTACTGCTCGTCGTTGGGCAGCTCACCAAACAGCAGGGTGTAGCAAACTTCTACAAAGTTCGACTCTTTCGCCAGTTGATCAATGGGGTAACCGCGGTGCAGCAGTACGCCCTTGCCGCCATCGATATAGGTGATGGCAGATTGGCAGGAAGAGGTGGCCATAAAGCCGGGGTCGTAGGTAAACAGGCCTTCGGCGCCTAAGCCGCGCACGTCGATGACGTCGGGGCCAAGTGTGCCGGAATACATGGGTAGCTCGATCGTTTTGTCGAGACCGTCTACCGTCAATGTCGCTTTCCTGTCAGCCATGCTGGCCTCCTTTCGAATTCGGTTTGGGACGTAAAGTCGTTGTTTCGCATACCGCGCCGGCGAAAAGGCTTGCCCACTATAGAAGTGTGCGACATTTTGTCAATTAGCCTAAGCGCTAGCTATGCTTGTACAGAGATTGTTGTTATGAACAATTTTTGTATATGATAAATGAGGTGTTCATAGTAGCGAAGTGCCAGAGGATTGACGATACGTTAACAGGCTTATCAAACCATCAATCTCCTGTCACTATAACCATGCTGCATCGCAAAATCGACTCGGGTAGGCGGCATTTTTCTTGCACCATGGTCGAGTTAAGCCTGAGATCGGTTTGTCAGCAGGGGCTAAGGTTCTTATAATCCACGGCGCGCGACCGGCAGGTAGGTGGTCGTGCCCGACTTGGCAACGGCCGAGCCCCTTCCAGCAACCACTGCCCGCTCGGGCTATGCCCGACCTGTCGCAGAGCGGGCCAAGAGAGTGTGTATAACGCCGTGAATAGCAAACGACCCGTAAACCTAGATCTAACGACGATACATTTCCCACTACCGGCGCTAACGTCGATTACACACCGTATCACGGGTGTGATCCTGTTCGTTGGCCTGATTTTCGCTTTTTGGGCGTTGGGTAAATCCCTATCATCTCCGGCTGGCTTCGATGCTGTCAGCAGTGCCTTAGCCAACAACTTCTTTGCCAAGCTCGTTGCGTGGGGGCTGCTGTCTGCCTTGGCATTCCACTTTGTGGCAGGCATCAAGCACCTGCTGATGGACGCCAATATTGGGGTGACCTTAGAAGGTGGCGTGAAAAAAGCACAGGCGACCGTCGTGGTAAGCGCGGTTCTGATCATTCTGGCAGGAGTTTGGGTATGGTAACCAACATTACGAGTTTTGGCCGTAGCGGTCTGTCTGACTGGCTGATGCAGCGTGTTTCTGCGGTCGTGCTGGCCCTCTATACCGTTTTCGTCGTTGCTTACCTGCTGTTGAATCCGAACCTGGATTACTACACCTGGAGCGGCCTGTTCGAGCAAACCTGGATGCGTATTTTCTCGCTGCTGGCGTTTATCTCGATCGCTGCGCACGCCTGGATCGGTTTGTGGACCGTCACCACCGATTACCTCAAGTCCACTCGCCTGCGCGTGGGTGCCCAGACGCTGATCATTCTGGCCATCTTCGTGTACCTCGTGTGGGGCATTCAAATTCTGTGGGGAGCTTGATACATGTCTAACCTTCGTAGCCTGACATTCGACGCCATCATCATCGGTGGCGGTGGCTCTGGCCTGCGTGCGGCGCTCGAACTAGCAAAATCCGGTAAAAAGACAGCCGTACTTTCCAAAGTGTTCCCGACGCGCTCTCACACGGTTTCTGCTCAAGGCGGTATTACCTGTGCCATCGCCTCCGCCGACCCGAACGATGACTGGCGTTGGCACATGTACGACACGGTCAAAGGCGGCGACTACATTGCTGACCAAGACGCCGCTGAATACATGTGCTCCGAAGGCCCCAAAGCGGTCTTCGAACTGGAACACATGGGCCTGCCGTTCTCGCGTTTCGATAACGGCCGCATCTACCAGCGTCCGTTCGGCGGTCAGTCGAAGAACTTCGGTGAAGGCGGTCAGGCAGCGCGCACCTGTGCAGCCGCCGACCGTACCGGCCACGCACTGCTGCACACCCTGTACCAAAACAACCTCAAGAACAACACCACGTTCTTGAACGAGTGGTATGCAGTCGACCTGGTCAAGAACGCCAGCGGTGACGTAGTGGGCTGTATCGCCATGTGCATCGAAACTGGTGAAGTGGTGCACGTCAAATCGAAAGCCACGGTTCTGGCGACGGGCGGTGCGGGTCGTATCTACGCCTCTACCACCAACGCTCTGATCAATACCGGTGACGGCATCGGCATGGCGCTGCGCGCGGGCTTCCCGATGCAGGATATGGAAATGTGGCAGTTCCACCCGACCGGTATCTACGGTGCGGGCACCTTGGTGACCGAAGGATGCCGTGGTGAGGGTGGCTACCTGATCAACAAAGACGGCGAGCGTTTCATGGAGCGTTATGCACCGAACGCCAAAGACTTAGCGGGTCGAGACGTGGTGGCACGCTCCATGGTCATGGAGATTCTCGAAGGCCGCGGCTGTGGCGAGAAGGGTGATCACGTCTTCCTGAAACTCGATCACCTTGGCGAAGAAGTCCTTGGCAAGCGTCTGCCGGGGATCGTCGAGCTCTCCAAGACCTTCGCCCATGTCGATCCGGCGAAAGACCCGATTCCTGTCGTCCCGACCTGCCACTATATGATGGGCGGTATTCCGACCAACATCCATGGCCAAGCGATCACTCAAGACGAAAATGGTAACGACCAGATCGTCAACGGCCTGTTCGCCTGTGGCGAAGCGGCGTGTGTATCGGTCCACGGTGCCAACCGCCTGGGCGGTAACTCACTGCTCGACTTGGTGGTCTTCGGCCGTGCTGCGGGTATGTTCATCGAAGGCGCGCTGAACGAAGGTATCGAATACCTCGACGCTTCCGAGTCGGACATCGAGTTCGCCATGAAGCGCATCACGCGCTGGAACGAATCCGAAGAGGGTGGCGAAAGCATTCCGGCACTGAAAGCCGAGCTGCAAGACATCATGCAGAACTCTTTCGGTGTATTCCGTGAAGAGAAAAACATGCAAGAAGGTGTCAAAAAGCTGGCGGACCTGCGTGGCCGCATTGCCAATGCGCACCTGCCGGACAAATCCAACGCGTTCAACACGGCTCGTGTCGAAGCGCTGGAGCTGGACAACCTGATGGAAGTGGCAGAAGCAACGGCGATTGCTGCCCTCGAGCGTAAAGAGAGCCGTGGTGCCCACTCGCGCTACGACTACCCTGACCGTGATGATGTCAACTGGCTGAAACACTCGCTCTACTTCCCGGCCAGCAAAGAGCTGAAGAAGCGCGACGTCAACTTCAAGCCGAAAACCGTCGATACGTTCGAGCCCAAGGTTCGTACCTACTAATCTCCGCACCGACGAGAGGGAGTCACCATGTCCAATCTTCAGGTATCCGTATACCGCTACAATCCGGAAACCGACTCCGCACCTTATATGCAGGAGTTTCAGGTCGATACCAAAGGCCGCGATCTGATGGTGCTGGATGTTCTGCATCTGATGAAAGAGCAAGACAGCGGTTTGGCCTATCGCCGCAGCTGCCGTGAGGGTGTTTGCGGTTCCGACGGCATGAACATGAATGGCAAAAACGGCCTGGCGTGCATCACGCCGCTGTCAGACGTCGTGAAAAACAACAAGCTGACACTTCGCCCGCTGCCTGGTCTTCCGGTCATCCGCGATATGGTGGTCGACATGGGGCTGTTCTATAAACAGTACGAGCGTATCCAGCCGTATCTGCAGAACGACACCCCGGCACCGGCCATTGAGCGCCTGCAGTCGCCGGAAGAGCGCGACAAACTGGACGGCCTATACGAATGTATTCTGTGCGCGTGTTGCTCCACATCGTGCCCGTCGTTCTGGTGGAATCCGGACAAATTCGTGGGTCCTGCTGGCCTGCTGCAATCCTACCGCTTCCTGGCCGACAGCCGCGATACCGCAACCCGTGAGCGCCTGACCAGCTTGGAGGATCCGTTCTCGGTTTTCCGCTGCCGTGGCATCATGAACTGTGTTGCCGTGTGCCCGAAAGGTCTTAACCCGACCCGTGCAATTGGTAAAATTCGTGAAATGTTGCTTGCGGACGCTACGTAACTATCTAATCCCATGAAGAAAAAGCGTGTACCACGTAAGTTGCAGCATAAAGCTACTTAAATCGTGGCGCTTCGCTTGTTATCATAGGGGCCGTCACGGTGCGGCGACGCGTCGCACCGTGGTCAGCCAAGTTTAAAAGCCGGTGCTTTAAGTACCGGCTTTTGAGCATGAACTGAATGAGAAACGCGTCGCAACTACGTGGTCTTAACCACGTGTATGAACAAGGGCTTCCGGCCTCCGGTCGGCGCCGCCGGCAAACGTCCCGCCCCGCCGGCAGGGCAATAGCGATGTCGTTGCATGCATGCAGCGATGCCGATACCACCCCATCAGTGCAGGGTGACCGAGAGATGCAACAAGGCATAATGGAGTTGATGTGGCGTTCCTCTCACGTTAGTGGTGGCAATGTCCACTACGTGGAAGCGCTTTACGAGCAGTACCTCGCCGATCCTGATTCTGTCTCAGACGAGTGGCGCAGCTATTTTGATCAGCTGCCGCGTCCTGAGGGCAGTGCCTCCCACGATGTTCCACTAAGCCCCATTCGTGATCAGTTCTACCAACTGGGCCGTGAAAGCCGCCCGGGCCGGGTAGCTGCCGCCTCCGACAGCGGTGAGAACAAGAAGCAGGTCAAAGTCCTGCAGCTGATCAACGCGTATCGCTTCCGTGGCCATCAGAAGGCCAATATCGACCCGCTTGGGCTGCGTAATCCCACCCCCGTTCCCGACCTCGACCTGTCGTTCCACCAGCTCTCCAAAGCTGATCTCGACACCGAGTTTCAAACCGGCTCGTTTTTCCTGGGTATCGATAAAGCGCCGCTGCGTGACATCGTCGACGCGCTGGAGCAGACCTACTGTCGCTCCATCGGTTGCGAGATCATGCACATCGTCGATACCGAAGAGAAGCGCTGGCTACAGCGTCGGTTCGAATCGGTACGCAGCGCACCCAAGTTCAGCGATGACGTGCGCAAGCACGTGCTGGAGCGGTTGACCGCAGCGGAAGGATTAGAAAACTACCTAGCGTCCAAGTACCCGGGCACCAAACGCTTCGGTCTGGAGGGTGGTGAGTCGTTCGTACCGATGATGGACGAGCTGATTCAGCGCGCCGGTGGTTACGGCACCAAAGAAGTCGTCATCGGCATGGCCCACCGTGGTCGCTTGAACCTGCTGGTCAATATCTTGGGTAAAAACCCAGCGGATTTGATCGACGAGTTCGATGGCAAGAAAGTCATCGAGCGTGGCTCCGGCGACGTCAAATATCATCAGGGCTTTAGCTCGAACGTCATGTCACCGGGTGGGGAAGTCCACCTCGCCATGTCGTTCAACCCGTCGCACCTGGAGATCGTTGCGCCGGTCGTCGAAGGGTCTGTACGCGCTCGCCAGGATCGTCGTAACGATGACGAAGGCAGCAAAGTACTGCCCATCAACGTCCATGGTGATGCTGCATTCGCCGGTCAGGGCGTGGTGATGGAGACATTCCAGATGTCTCAGACCCGTGCTTACAAGACGGGCGGCACGGTGCACATCGTCATCAATAACCAAGTGGGCTTCACCACCTCGAACCCCTTGGACGCGCGCTCTACGGAATACTGTACTGACATTGCCAAAATGGTTCAGGCGCCGATCTTCCATGTCAACGGCGACGACCCTGATGCCGTGATTCACGCGACACAAGTAGCGCTGGATTATCGTCAACAGTTCAAGAAAGACGTCGTGATCGATCTGGTGTGCTACCGTCGCCGTGGTCACAACGAGGCAGACGAGCCGTCAGGCACGCAGCCAATGATGTACGCCAAGATTAAAGACCACGCTTCCTCACGTACGCTTTACGCGCAGCGTTTGGTCGAGCAGGGCGTCATCACTGAAGACGATGCCAAGGCCATGGTAGAAACCTACCGTGATGACCTTGTCGCAGGTAATCATGTTGCCAATGCGCTGGTCCAAGAGCCCAATACTTCACTGTTCGTGGATTGGGCGCCTTACCTTGGCCACGAGTGGACCGGTGACGCCGACACCACCTTCGATATGAAGCGTCTTCAGCAGCTAGCGGCGAAGATGTGTGAAATACCGGACGGTGTCGACGTTCAGCGCCAGGTCGCCAAAATCTACGAAGACCGCCGTAAAATGCAGGCGGGCGGCATGGGGCTCAACTGGGGGTTTGCCGAAACGCTGGCGTACGCCACGTTGCTCGACCAAGGTCATCCTATCCGCATCACCGGGCAGGATGTGGGTCGTGGGACGTTCTCCCACCGTCACGCGGTCGTGCACAACCAGAAAGACGGGTCGACCTATGTACCGCTGCAGAATATGGCCGATGGTCAGCCGCGCTTTACCATCCACGACTCCTTCCTGTCGGAAGAAGCCGTGCTGGCATTCGAATACGGTTACTCGACCACCGCCCCGAATGACTTGGTCATTTGGGAAGCGCAGTTCGGTGACTTCTTCAACGGCGCTCAAGTGGTGGTCGACCAGTTCATCTCTTCCGGTGAGACCAAGTGGGGTCGCCTGTGCGGCTTGACCATGCTGCTGCCTCATGGCTATGAAGGCCAAGGGCCCGAGCACTCTTCTGCCCGTCTAGAGCGCTTCTTGCAGCTGTGCGCCGAGCACAACATGCAGGTGTGCGTACCGACGACGCCCGCGCAGATTTTCCACCTGTTGCGCCGCCAAGTGATTCGTCCGCTGCGCAAGCCGCTAGTGGTCATGTCGCCTAAGTCGCTGCTGCGCCACAAAGAAGCAGTGTCGAGCTTGGAAGATCTCGCTCACGGCAAGTTCCACATGGTACTGCCGGATCAAGCGAATCTCGACGCCAACAACGTCACCCGCGTCATTATGTGCGCAGGCAAGGTCTACTACGATCTGGCCAACTGGCGCGCTGAAAACGAGCGTGACGACACGGCGATCATTCGTCTAGAGCAGCTCTATCCCTTCCCGAAAGAAGAGCTTCTGGAAGTGCTCCAGGCGTATGCCAATGTGGAAGACATCGTATGGTGTCAGGAAGAGCCGCTGAACCAAGGCGCCTGGTACTCCAGTCAGCACCACATGCGCACCGTGGCCGATATGTTGAAAGATGGCCTTGGACGTGAGTTGAAATTCGCAGGGCGTCCTGCCTCGGCTGCTCCGGCAGCGGGCTATATGTCCGTCCACACTGAACAGCAGCGCCAGCTGGTGGAAGACGCTTTTAACCTATAAGCGCCCACCGGGTTTAGAGAACACATAAGGGAAACGACATGGCTACTGAGATCAAAGCGCCAACCTTTCCGGAATCCGTTGCCGAGGGCACTGTGGCCGCGTGGCATAAAAAGCCGGGTGACAGCGTCGAACGCGACGAGCTGATTGTTGAAATCGAAACCGACAAAGTGGTGCTCGAAGTCGTCGCACCGGAAGCGGGTACCCTGACCGACGTCATGGCCGAAGAGGGCGATACCGTTGAGTCTGAGCAAGTATTGGGCAAAATTGGCGAAGGCAACGCGTCTGCCAGCAAAGAAGATAGCTCTTCTAAAGAGAGCGCTTCTAGCGATAGCAGCGCTGAAAAAACCGAATCAAAAGCAGAGTCTAAGCCTGCTGGCGGCGGTAAAAAGCACGATGTAAAAGCCCCCAGCTTCCCTGAATCGATCCAGGAAGGCACCGTTGCCACGTGGCACAAAAAAGTTGGCGAAGCGGTCAAGCGTGACGAAGTACTCGCCGACATCGAAACCGACAAGGTCGTACTCGAAGTCGTGGCACCGGCCGACGGTGCGCTGCAAGAGATCAAGGCCGAAGAGGGCAGTCAGGTAGAGTCGGAAGCGATTCTGGCGACCTTCGTCGAAGGCGGTGGCAGCGACGAAGCCAGCACACCGAGCACCGAAGACAAGTCCGGCAGCGACGACGACGGCGCTGACGAGAAAGTCGGCGACAAGATCCTGGCACCGGCGGCACGTAAAATGGTGGCCGAGCACGATCTGGACGTGTCCAAGATCGAAGGTACCGGCAAAGGCGGTCGTATTCTGAAAGAAGACGTTCAGAAAGCCGTCAAAGAGGGCTCGGCAAAGAAAGCGACCAAGTCCTCGGCGCCGAAGAAAGCCGCGGCGGCCCCGGCAGTCGAAGGTGATCGCGTCGAAAAACGTGTGCCGATGACGCGCCTGCGCAAGACCATTGCCAAACGCTTGGTCGAAGCCCAGCAGACGGCGGCGATGCTGACCACTTACAACGAAGTGGACATGGGCGCGGTCATGAACCTGCGCGCGCAGTACAAAGATACTTTCCTGAAGATGCATGACACCAAGCTTGGCTTCATGGGCTTCTTCGTGAAAGCCGCCTCGGAAGCTCTCAAGCGCTTCCCGGATGTCAATGCGTCCATTGACGGTGACGAGATCGTCTATCACGGCTATCAGGATATCGGTGTGGCGGTGTCTACCGACCGTGGCCTGGTGGTGCCAGTACTGCGTGATACCGACAGCATGAAAATTGCCGACGTCGAACGCACCATCGTCGACTTCGGTAAGCGTGGTCGTGATGGCAAGCTGGGCATGGACGACATGATCGGCGGCACCTTCACCATCACTAATGGTGGTATCTTTGGCTCGCTGATGTCGACCCCGATCATCAACCCGCCGCAAACCGCTATCCTGGGGATGCACA
Source organism: Halomonas sp. McD50-4 (assembly GCF_022348135.1). Taxonomy (NCBI): domain Bacteria; kingdom Pseudomonadati; phylum Pseudomonadota; class Gammaproteobacteria; order Oceanospirillales; family Halomonadaceae; genus Halomonas; species Halomonas sp. McD50-4. The sequence goes on from NZ_JAKRFG010000002.1 coordinate 317,459, forward strand.
AGATCCAGGAACGCCCGATGGCGGTGAACGGTAAGGTCGAAATTCGCCCGATGATGTATCTGGCACTCTCTTACGACCACCGCATGATCGACGGCAAAGACGCGGTACAATTCCTGGTTACGATTAAAGAGCTGCTGGAAGACCCGGCTCGTCTGCTGCTGGACGTATAACGAAGCGCGCTGATCCGCCTTCGCTAGTGTTGAGCACGCTGAGTTAATCGCACACAGCCTCCTACCCGCTGTCATCCACCCGGGAGGAGGCCACCAAGCTAAAGGAGCCAACATGGCTGACAAGTTTGACGTGATCGTTATTGGTGCAGGCCCTGGTGGCTACGTAGCGGCTATCCGCGCTGCGCAGCTGGGTCTGAAAGCCGCCTGTGTTGAAAAATGGATCGGTAAAGAAGGTAACGTCGTTCACGGCGGTACCTGCTTGAATGTCGGTTGTATCCCGTCCAAAGCGCTGCTTGAAGCCTCGCACAAGTTCGTCGAAGCCAAGCACGATTTCGACGACATGGGTATCGAAGCCGGCGACGTGACCATGGACGTCAAGAAGATGATGGCGCGCAAGGACAAGATCGTTAAGAACTTGACCGGCGGCATCTCTGGCCTGTTCAAAGCCAATGGTGTTACGGCCATCGAAGGTACCGGTAAAGTCATCTCTGGCAAGCAAGTCGAAGTCACCGACCTCGACGGCAATACCACGACGTACGACGCCGATAACATCGTCATCGCGGCAGGCTCCGTGCCGGTGGAAATCCCGCCGACCCCGCTGACCGAAGGCCTAATCGTCGATTCCACCGGCGCCCTGGAGTTCCAGGAAACGCCGAAGCGTCTTGGCGTCATTGGCGCGGGCGTCATCGGCCTGGAGCTGGGCAGCGTATGGAACCGTCTGGGTTCTGAAGTCACCGTGCTGGAAGCGATGGACTCCTTCCTGCCGATGGTCGACACCGCGATTGCCAAAGAGACCCAGAAACTGCTCAAGAAGCAGGGGCTGGACATCAAATTGGGTGCCCGTGTGACCGGTTCGGAAGCGAACGGTGACGAAGTCGTCGTCAAGTACACCGATGCCAACGGCGAACAAGAGATGACCTTCGACAAGCTGATCGTTTGCGTTGGCCGTCGCCCCTACACCAAAGGCGTGATTGCCGATGGCGTGAGCGTCGAGCTGGACGAGCGTGGTTTCATCTTCGTCGACGACCAGTGCCGTACCAACGTGCCGGGCGTTTACGCCATCGGCGACTGTGTACGCGGCCCGATGCTGGCGCACAAAGCGTCCGAAGAGGGCATTATGGTGGCGGACATCATCGCTGGCCACAAAGCCGAGATGAACTACGACACCATCCCGAACGTGATCTACACCTTCCCGGAAGTGGCGTGGGTCGGTATGACCGAGCAAGATGCCAAGGCCAAAGGCATTGAGGTCAAAACCGGCAGCTTCCCATTCGCCGCCAGCGGCCGTGCCATGGCGAACAATGCCACCGAAGGTAGCGCCAAGATCATTGCCGATGCGGAAACCGACCGTATTCTCGGTATGCACATCGTCGGTCAGCACGCCGGCGAAATGATCGCTCAAGGCGTGATTGCGATGGAATTCGGCTCTAGCGCCGAAGACCTCGCGCTGACCTGCTACGCGCACCCGACCATGTCGGAAGCCGTGCACGAAGCTGCTCTTGCGGTAGAAGGCCATGCGATTCATATGGCGAACCGTAAGAAGCGCAAGTAATTCGCTAAGCAACAACCAAGCGCCACCGTCAGGTGGCGCAACACTTTCAGCCCCGCGCGGTAATGTGCTGGCCACTGAAAGTACGGGGATGGTCAGGGCGGTACAGATACACTGTCACGCCAGCTGATCATCGTTCGAGTCACATGCAACCAATGGCATGAATCGATGAACCTTCACGAGTATCAAGGCAAGCAGCTGTTTGCCGATTATGGTCTGCCAGTGTCCAAAGGCTTTGCCGTGGACACTCCCGAAGAAGCTGTAGAAGCGTGTAAAAAAATCGGCGGCGACATGTGGGTTGTCAAAGCCCAGGTTCACGCTGGCGGCCGCGGTAAAGCGGGCGGCGTCAAGCTGATCAAAGACCCGGCAGAAGCCAAAACCTTCGCCGAGCAGTGGCTGGGCAAGAACCTAGTGACTTACCAGACTGACGAAAAAGGTCAGCCGGTTGCCAAGATTCTGGTAGAGACCTGCACCAACATCGCCGACGAGCTCTACCTGGGCGCGGTCGTTGACCGTACCACTCGTCGCGTCGTGTTCATGGCTTCCACCGAAGGCGGTGTCGAGATCGAAACCGTTGCTGAAGAGACGCCTGAGAAGATCCTCAAAGCAGAAATCGATCCGCTGGTTGGCGCACAGCCCTACCAAGCGCGTGAACTGGCCTTTGCGTTGGGTCTCGAAGGCGATCAGGTGAAACAGTTCACCAAGATCTTCCTGGGTCTCTCCAAGCTGTTCCACGACAAAGATCTGGCACTGCTCGAGATCAACCCGCTGGTCATCACTGACGAAGGCAACCTGCACTGCTTGGATGCCAAACTGGGGCTCGACAGCAACGCCCTGTACCGTCATCCAGACCTGCAGGCCATGCGCGATCCTTCCCAGGAAGATCAGCGTGAAGCCGACGCGGCGAAGTGGGAGCTGAACTATGTTGCCCTCGACGGTAACATCGGTTGCATGGTCAACGGCGCAGGCCTGGCCATGGGCACCATGGATATCGTCAACCTGAGTGGCGGCAAGCCCGCTAACTTCCTGGACGTTGGCGGCGGCGCGACCAAAGAGCGCGTTGCAGAAGCGTTCAAGATCATCCTGTCTGACGACAACGTCAAAGCCGTTCTGGTGAACATCTTCGGCGGTATCGTTCGTTGCGACATGATTGCGGAAGGCATCATCGGTGCCGTCGAGCAAGTGGGCGTCAACGTCCCGGTGGTCGTTCGTCTGGAAGGTAACAACGCTGAATTGGGCGCTGAGAAACTGGCGTCTAGCGGTCTGAACATCATCGCTGCTACCAGTCTGACCGACGCGGCTCAGCAGGTTGTCAAAGCAGCGGAGGGCAAGTAATGAGCATCCTGATCGATAAGAACACCAAGGTCATCTGCCAAGGTTTCACCGGTGGCCAGGGCACGTTCCACTCCGAGCAGGCGATTGCCTATGGCACGCAGATGGTCGGTGGTGTCACGCCGGGCAAAGGCGGCCAGACGCACCTGGGCCTGCCCGTTTTCAACACCGTGAAAGAAGCGGTCGAGAAAACCGGTGCAGAGGCCAGCGTGATCTACGTACCGGCACCGTTCTGCAAAGACTCGATCCTTGAAGCTGCAAATGCTGGCATCAAGCTGATCGTGTGCATCACCGAAGGCATCGCGACCCTCGACATGCTCGACGCAAAAGTCAAATGCGACGAGCTGGGCGTACGCCTGATCGGCCCGAACTGCCCGGGTGTGATCACTCCCGGTGAGTGCAAAATCGGTATCATGCCGGGTCACATCCATCAGCCAGGCCGCGTCGGTATCGTGTCTCGCTCTGGTACCCTGACCTATGAAGCCGTTAAGCAGACCACTGATCACGGTTTCGGTCAGTCTACCTGTGTCGGTATCGGCGGCGACCCGATTCCGGGTTCTAACTTCATCGACATCCTGGAGATGTTCGAGAAAGACCCGAAAACCGAAGCAATCGTGATGATCGGCGAAATCGGCGGCACCGCCGAAGAAGAAGCCGCGGCTTACATCAAAGCCAACGTGTCGAAGCCGGTGGTTTCCTACATTGCCGGCGTGACGGCACCTCCTGGCAAGCGTATGGGCCACGCGGGTGCCATCATCTCTGGTGGTAAAGGGACTGCCGATGAAAAATTTGCGGCTCTAGAAGACGCCGGTGTCAAAACCGTTCGTTCTTTGGCGCAAATTGGCGATGCGTTGAAAGAAGTCACCGGCTGGTAAGCCGCGCACTTTTTTCATGACGCTGAAAAGGGCACCCTCGGGTGCCCTTTTTGCGTTCGTGAGGGTCAAGGAAAGCGGTGGGGCGGCTTGCGCTGACGCAGCAGACGCGCGCTGTAGAGCAGTAGCAGCGGCGCGCCGGCGGCGAGGTAAAGGTGGTAGCTAATCAGCCGCCAAACCAGCACAGCGGCAGCGGCCTGCTCCCTGCCCATCAAAGGCAGCAGCAAGCTTCCCACCCCCACTTCAGCCGCTCCCGCGCCGCCAGGCAGAAAGCTGAACTGGCTGGCGGCCATGGCCAGCATCTGAGTCAAAAACGTCCACAGCCAGTCGGCATGCCCGCCGATGCCAATCACTGCTAGGTAAAGCAAGCTGTAGCGCAGTAGCCAGTGCAGGGTCGTCAGCGCCAGCATTGCTGCCAGCGTGCCCTTGGGGAGCGCTAACGTCATACGCAACGCATGGCGGCAGCGTAACAGTCGCCTGACCAGCCAGCGCCGTCGGCTTGGGCGTAGCCAAGCCAGCCACTGACGACGCGACCGTAGCAGCTTGGGTAAATATCCCATGATCAGCGAGACGCCTACGGCTAGCAGCGCCAATCCCAGCAATGAAAGCTGTACCAGGCCCTGGTGCGGCCACTGGGCATCACCGACTACCGACATCGCCACCAAGCCGCTCAGCATCACTAGGAAGAACAGCAGGTCACAGCCCTGGTCGATGAGAAAGACCGCCGTGCCTTTCGAGGGTGAAAATCCCCGCTGGGCAAGCAGTAACAGCAGGGTGGCCGGACCGCCGCTGCCGCCTGGCGTCGCGCAGAGCGCGCACTTCGCTGCCAGCTCGATGCCCAGCGCGCCGCGCTGTCCAAGCTGGCCAGCGCGGCCGTTCAGCATCAGGCGTAGCCGGGCGGCGTTCAAGTTCCAGCACAGCGCCGCCATGGCGATCATCAGAACCAGCAAGCCAATGGGGAATTGCGCCACATGGTCGAACGCTCGGCTGCCCCCGGCCAGTGAGGTGAGCACCAGCGGTGCCACCAGGGCAGCGAGCAGCAACACACCGTGTAGCGGACGAAAACGTAGCAGCCGTTGGGCGTTAGCGGCGGACGGCACGGGCATCGGGCTGTTCGAGTCCGCATAGGTCGATGTAGTGCGTCAGCAGCGAGCCAATCACACTATCCCAACTGAACTGTCGCTCGACATAGTGGCGTGCATAGCGACCGCTCGCGGCGATGTCGTTGCTAAATAGTGCTGCGCAGGCGTCAGCCATGGCATCTGGGTCCAGCGGCTGGCAGAGCACGCCCGCGCCCAGCGGTACGTTCTCGATCAGCGCACCCGCCCGCGCACCAATGACTGGCAGGCCGCTGGCCATTGCTTCCTGAGCCACTAGCCCAAAGGTTTCGCGGGTGCCGGCATGCAGTAACGCATCGCTACTGGCCAGCGCCCTTGCCACTTCATGGCTGCCGCAGCAGCGGTTCACCACCGTGACATTGCTGGGCACCTGCGTTGGCATGCCCGGCCCCATTAGTAGCAGATGATAGTCGCTGCCCAGCGCTCGCATGGTGGCGAGTAAAACGTCGATGTTCTTTTCTCGCGAGAAGCGACCGACGAATATCAGTAGTTTCTTATCGTCAGGTACACCCATGGCTGCACGGAAGCCAGGGTCGCGCCTTGAAGGGTGGAACTGCACTAAATCGACCCCTAACGACTGCACGCGTACGTTGGGTACGCCCCACTCGGTGAGACGGTTGGCCATGGCGTGGCAGGGGGCGAGTACGCTATCGAAGCGCTGGTACAGATCTACCACGTAGCGAACCAGCCGTTGGTGGACGTGTCGTCCAAAACGGTCCCCCATTAAGTTAGGTAAGTCGGAGTGGTAGAAACCCACCACTGGCACACCTAGCCGCTGGCCAGCCTCTAGCGCGGCCCAGGCGGTCACATACGGATCACCTGCTTCGATCAACGTGGGTGAGAGGTCTACCAAGGCTTCTCGCCAAGGACGGCGGCGCAGCGGAAATCGATAACCCTGCCCAAGCGGCAGGTGCAGCGCCGACAGCGTATGGTGGTCGCCCAAACTATCGCGTTCGGCCCCCGGCACCAGCAGGCTGGTTCGCAGGTTGGGGCTGCGCGAAAGCACGCGATGTTTAGCCTGTAAGTAGGTGCGAACGCCGCCACTTGCCGGGGCGTGGAACATGGTCACATCGGCGATGTGCAAGGTAACCTCCGAGCCACATGAGTGTCATCGAATTACCTTAGGGTAGAAATAAGTCAGTTCTGCGACAACGTCACCGTGCAGCAGAAATAAAAACGCCACGGCAAAGCCGTGGCGCGAACACGTGTTGGCTGCGTTTAGGCAGCAGGTTTGGCGACCAGCGATCGTGTCTCTTCGCGAGCTTCGGTCAGTGAGACACGCAGGCTATCGCCCAGCTTGAAGCGCTCCTCGCCCTCGATCTGAATGCGGCCCTCTTTGTCATCGATGACCACTTTATCGCGGTCACTGTGCATCAAGGGGGCGGGCACGAACGCCGTCGCGCCGTTTTCTATCAGACGAACCCGCATACCGCCACGGTTGATCGCCATGATTTCGGCGTCGAAGGTGTCCTGATTCTGCGCCGCCGGGGTCAGGTAGCGCACGTAAAGCCAATCTTTTACGTCGCGTTCAGCCATACGATTCAGACGGCGGCGCTCGGTGAGCTGCTCGGTGAGCTGCTGGCTGGCTTCTGCCGGAGCCTGCTCGCCCTTGAGCACACGCTTGATCAAGCGGTGGTTGACCATATCGCCGTACTTACGAATCGGCGAGGTCCAGGTGGCGTAGGCGGGCAGCCCCAGCCCAAAATGCGGGCCAGGCTGGGCCGACATGCTGGTGAAGCCCTGGAAACGGCGCAGGCGCGCATCCAGCCAAGCGTCGTCGCGGCTCTCAAGCGCACGCTTGAGTTCCTTATAGTGAGCCAGTTCGGTCAAGGCCTGTTGATCGACGACGATTTCCTGAGTGGCGAGGAACTCTTGGGCCGCTTCGGCTTTTTCCGGCTCGAAAGCGCGGTGGACGTTGAAGACGCCGTGGCCGATATGGCTGGCCAGGAAGTCCGCGCAGCAGGCGTTGGCGGCAATCATCGACTCTTCGATCATGCGGTTGGCAATGCGACGGTCTTCGGTGCGAATGCCCAGCACGTTGCCCGCTTCATCCAGATCGAAGACGTAATCAGGACGATCTTTGAAGACCAGTGCGTGCTCGTTACGCCATGCAGTGCGAGCTTCCGTCAAGGCCTGCAGCGCCTTCAGCTGCTCGGCAATCTCCTCGGCCGGTGCCCAGTCGCCCTGGCCTTCGATCCAGTCGGAGACGCGCTCGTACACCAGCTTCGCATGGGACGTCACGTTGGCCGCGAAGAAGCGGTAGTCGCCCAGGCTGCCGTCGGCATGAATGGTCAGCGTGCAGGCAAGGGCTGGGCGCTCTTGGCCTTCCCACAGCGAGCACAAGTCGTCCGCCAACTGCTCGGGCAGCATGGTGACGTTCTGGCCCGGCAGGTAGACGGTAAATGCGCGAGTGCGCGCTTCCAGATCGGCGGCGTGGCCCTCTTCCACATAGGCGGTGGGGTCGGCAATGGCCACGCTCAACTGCCAGCCGCCTTCGGGACGGGCCACCACATATAGGGCATCGTCCATGTCTCGCGTCTTTTCGCCGTCGATGGTAAAGAAGGGCTGTGCGGTGAGGTCTTCCCGCGTCAGTCCCTCGTCGCGTAGCGGCCAATCGCTGCCAGCATCCGGGCACTCTTGTTCCAGCGCGTGGCGAGCAAGCGTCACGCGCCAAGGTACGGCAGGGTCGTCGGCTTTGGCCACCAACTCATCGATCTGGGAGAAGAAGCCGCGGTCGTTCTCTTTTAGTGGGTGGCGTACCAAGCGCGCCACGACCCAGTCGCCATCGCCAATGCTATTTTCGTCGAGGCTGTTTTTTATACGTGCTTTCAACACGTTGCGAATCGAAGGGTGGTCCGGCACCACCGCCAGGCGGCCGTCGCGTTTTTGCACACGTGCCACGAAGCGGTCCAAACCGGCTTCGATGAGCTTTTCCGGCTCGACCGACTTCTTATCGCCGTTTTCGTGTATGACGGCTTCCACGCGATCACCGTGCAGTACCTGCTTCATGGCGGGAGGTGGCACGAAATAGGAGTCGCCGCTGTCGGTTTCAAGAAACCCAAAGCCTTTTTCGGTAGCTTTGATCACCCCTTCGGCGCGAGGAGTCGTTTCACGGATCTGTTGCTTGAGCTGGGCAAGCAGGGAGTTGTTTTGAAGCATGTGTTCGATCAGTTGGCGAGAGTAGGGTGCCACTATACGGATTCCCACTGGCCGCGCCAATCGTTGCCCTGGGGGAAGTGGCGGTGGGCACGACAGGTCAATGGCTTACTTACGCTTGGCTGAATCGGTTAAGCTGAGTAGATCGACCGCTAAGGCGACTAACGTACAAGGAGCGCGCTTATGACCCCACGCCTGATCGTTTCCGACCTGGACGGTACGCTGCTGGGCAGCGACCACCGGTTACATGACAGCACCGTCGAGGTGCTGCGTAGGCTGGTACAGCAGGGGCACCATCTGGCGCTGGCCTCCGGCCGCCATTACCACGATATGCGCGTATTCCGTGACGAATTGGGCGTCCCTGCCCACCTGATCAGTACTAATGGGGCGTACACCCATGATCCCGCGGATAGCTTGGTCAGCGCGTCCCATCTCGATCCGGCTCATGCCCGCACGCTGATTCAATTACCCCGACCACCCCAAGTGCGTCTCAGTCTTTACCGCGAGGTAGGCTGGCATGTGGATGCCCACGCGCCACATCTGCTGTCATTACATGCCTCAACGGGCTTTCGCTATGAGGTCGTGCCGCCCGATCAGATGGACGCCAACGGCGTGGGTAAAGTGCTCTATTTAGGCGACCCGGAAGCGCTAGCAGAGCTGGAAGCTCAGGCCCAGGCCGCCCACGGCGATGGGCTGCACATTACCTACTCCACGGTGGACTCGTTAGAGATCATGGCGGGCGGGGTCAACAAAGGCGTGGCATTGGCGGCGCTACTGGAGTCGCTGGGGCTCACCGCCGCCGACTGCTTAGCCTTCGGAGATAACCTCAACGACACTGAAATGCTTACCTTGGCAGGTGAAGCCCAGGTGATGGCCAACGCCCATCCGGCGCTGTTCGATCGCGTGCCAAGAGCCCAGCGCATCGGCCACCACGGCGAAGCGGCGGTGGCGTCGTTCCTGAAGCAGCGCTTTGGGCTTTAGCATTTTTGCTGCCATTATCACTCTGCCACCTTAGTCGAGAGCCGCTTGCGGTAGGCGATACGCTCCACCATCATCTAGCCCCTAAAACGATAATAACCTAGGGGCCCTTTCTACGATGACTACCACACCTGCGACCTTGATGGTGGTCGACGATGATCCGGAAATCCGCGAGCTACTGGCGGATTACCTGGGGCGACACGGTTACCACGTGCGGACCGCCGAAGACGCGAACACGCTTTACTCACAGCTTGCCGAGCGAACACCCGATTTGCTGATCGTCGATGTGATGATGCCGGGGGATGACGGCTTCACCATTTGCCGGGAGCTGCGCAAAACCAGCGACACGCCGATCATCATGCTCACCGCCAGCGCCGACGATACCGACCGCATCTTGGGGCTGGAATTAGGGGCCGACGACTATATCGGCAAACCCTTCAACCCTCGTGAGCTGCTGGCGCGTATCAAAGCGGTACTGCGCCGCACGCGCACGGCTGCCTCGGCGGCCGCCCCTCATGAAGCGCGTTGGGTACGCTTTGGTGAGTGGCAACTCGACCGCATGACGCGTGAACTGGTCGGTCACAACGGCGAGCGCACCGCGCTGTCGGGGGCAGATTTTCAGCTGCTTCAGGTGTTCTTGGAGCGTCCCGCCCAGGTGATCACTCGCGATGATCTCTATACCTTGACCCGAGGCCGTGATGCGCCGCCGCTGGATCGTTCGATTGATGTGCACGTCTGTCGGCTACGCCAGCGGCTAGGTGAGGATGCCCAGCATTCACAGTTGATTCGTACCGTACGCGGGGCGGGCTACGTGCTCACGGCCAGGGTAGAACCAACGTCGTGAGGGCGTGGCGACGTTGGCTGAAACGACGTTCACGCTGGCTGCCCGGCAGCCTGCGCGGGCGCTTTGTCATCATCATGATTGCTGGGGTGCTGGCCGCTCAGGTGGCCAGCTATACCATCTGGACCTCTCAAGTGCGCGCCAGCCAGCTTGAACAGCTCGATGAGCTCTCCAGCAATATGGCGTTTAGCATTGCCTCCACCATGAAATTTTTCCGTTCGCTGCCGGTGGACTATCGGCATATCGTGCTGGATCAGCTGCGTAGCATGGGCGGCACGCGTTTTTTCGTCAGCGTAAACGAGCGGCGTATCCCCGTCGTGGACATCGGCAACGGTCCGGAAAAAACAGTGGTGGTGAATAACGTTCGCACCATTCTGACTCAGCAGCTCTCGATTGACGATGTGGTGGTGGAGTTTTCCCGCCCGGAAACCCTGCGGGTATTCAATAACGAAGTGCTGCTCCACGATCTGCCGCCCCGTTGGGGCCAGCATAGCCTGTTGATGGAGCCGCTATCGCCGCCGATTCTGGTGGTGCAGTTGGAGTTGGCCCCGGATACTTGGCTCTATGTGGCCACGCTGCTGGGCGTGCCGGATATCTTCAGCGGCTACCGCTGGCTCTCGGAAGAGCGGCTGCTGGCGGGCATCGTCGTGCTGCTCACCGTGCTGGCGCTGTCGTTATTGGGTATTACCAGCGTCACGAGGCCGCTGGCTAGACTTTCTCGGGCGGCGCGTCAGCTCGGCGACGACCTGGATAGCCCGCCGCTGAAAGAGAGTGGCCCCAAGGAAGTAGCAGCTACCGCAGTGGCGTTCAATCGTATGCAGCGGCGTATTCGCGAGCAGGTGGAGGAGCGCGAGAGGCTCTTCTCAGCGATCTCCCACGACTTGAAAACGCCGATTACCCGCATGCGCTTACGGGCTGAAATGCTGGATGACCCACTTCAGCGCGAACGCTTCTGCGCCTCGCTGGACGAGCTGTCCGAGCTGGTCAAAGGCGCGCTGGCCTCGGTCAAGGGGTTAGACCTGCATGAAGAGCCGCAGCCAACGGATCTCTACGCGCTAACGATTGAACTGGCCGAGGCGCTGCGCTTGCAGGGGGGCGACGTGCAGGTGGCCGGGCAGGTGGCGCCACTCACGGTCAAGCCGCTGGCGATGAAGCGCTGCCTGGCGAACCTGTTAGAAAATGCGGTGTTTTACGGCCAGCGGGCGAGGGTAACGCTGGAAGAGCAGTCGGGCGTGGTGCGCCTACATATTCACGACAGTGGCCCTGGCATTCCTGAGGATCAGCTTGGCCGCGTGTTTTCACCCTTTGTACGCCTGGAGGTGTCCAGAAGCCGCCACACCGGTGGAAGCGGCCTGGGGCTAGGCATTGCGCGGCATATCGCCCGTGCCCATGGGGGCGATATTACCCTTGCCAACCACCCCGTAGGCGGCCTGCTGGCCACGCTTACGCTGCCTCGCCAAACCAGCGTTACAGACTTGTAATAAATCGCTAACACTATGCAGGACTCGGTAACTCCCGTTGTGGGCGCAGGTGACGTACTCTGCGATGAGCCGCCTCTCAACGAAGCGCGGCGCGATAACCGCGATAAAAACGGCGCTCTCGCCGTTTACCCATCATCGTTATCCCTATAAAAACAACAGCAGGAGCAACTCATGCGTCATTTGTTACCCGTCTTCAAAAAATCCGCCCTCGCGCTGGCCCTTGCCGCCGGTACGGCCCTGGCAAGCACCGCGCAGGCCAATGAGGTCGAAGTGCTGCACTGGTGGACGTCCGGTGGTGAAGCCCGCGCAGCCAACGTTCTCAAAGAGCTACTCGAAGCCGAAGGTTACGGCTGGCAGGATTTCGCTGTGGCCGGCGGTGGCGGTGAAACCGCCATGACAGTGCTCAAATCCCGTGCCATGTCAGGTAACCCACCCTCCGCCGCGCAAATTAAAGGCCCGGAAATTCAGGAGTGGGGCGAGCTTGGCCTGCTAGGTGACTTAAATGAAGTGGCGGATGCCGAAGGCTGGAACGACCTGTTACCAGAAATTGTGGCCGATATTATGCGTTATGACGGCCAGTACGTAGCCGTGCCCGCAAACGTACACCGGGTTAACTGGCTGTGGGCCAACCCAGACGTGCTGGAAGCCGCTGGCGTAGAAATGCCCACCACCCTCGACGAGCTGTTTGCCGCCGGGGAAGCGATTCGTGAAGCAGGCTTTGTGCCGCTCGCCCACGGTGGCCAGTCCTGGCAGGACGCCACCGTGTTTGAAAGCGTGGTGTTAGGTAGTCAAGGCACCGAGTTCTATCAGCAGGCGCTGGTGGAGCTAGACCCAGAAGCCCTGGGAGGCGAGCAGATGGTCGCCGCACTGGAAGATTTCAAACGCCTGCGCGAGCTGATGGACGAAGGCATGCCGGGCCGCGATTGGAACATTGCCACCGCGATGGTGATCGAGGGCGTGGCTGGTTTCCAGTTGATGGGTGACTGGGCGAAGGGGGAGTTCACCGCTGCAGGCATGACCGCCGGTGAAGACTACCTGTGCGCCGCCGCTCCGGGCACCGAAGACGCCTTTACCTTCAACATCGACAGCCTGGCGATGTTCCGCGTGTCCGATGATGCCGAGCGTGAAGCTCAGCACACGCTGGCGCGTTTGGTGCTTGAACCCACCTTCCAGGAAGCCTTCAACCTTGCCAAAGGCTCCATTCCCGCGCGCCCTGACCTGGATATGAGCGAGTTCGATAGCTGCGCCCAGCAGTCAATGGACGATTTCCAGAGCACTGCCGATGAAGGCGGATTAGTGCCCAGTATGGCTCACGGTATGGCCGTACGTGCCGACGTTCAGGGAGCCATCTTTGACGTCGTGACCAACTACTTCAACGACGCCGATATGCCCGCCGAAGAAGCGGCCCAGCGACTGGTCAGCGCCGCAGAAGCTGCCTCGTTCTAAGCGCGGCACCATTGGCAATAGCGCAAGTACGCGCTGAACGTACGCAACCAGCGCCGCCGCAACGGCGGCGCTAGCGGTTGACTGGCGAGGAATTCCCCATGAGCGAAACCCCAACGCACACCGCGTTGCGGCCAACGGCCTCTGGTCGGCTGCAGGCCTGGCTGCCAAGGCTAGTGCTGGCACCCTCGGTGGCGGTGTCTCTGTTTTTTGTTTACGGCTTTATGCTGTGGACCTTTGTCTTATCACTCACCAGCTCGCGTATGCTGCCCAGCTACGATTTTGTCGGGTTTGGCCAGTATGCGCGGCTGATGGCCAACGAGCGCTGGTGGGTGGCGTCTACCAATCTGATGATCTTTGGCACGCTGTTTATCGTGATCTGCTTAGTGCTGGGGGCACTGCTGGCGATGCTGTTGGATCAAAAGATTCGTCAGGAGGGCGCGCTACGCACGGTGTATCTCTACCCCATGGCGCTGTCGTTCATTGTTACGGGGGTCGTGTGGAAGTGGCTGCTGAACCCGCAGCTAGGCATTCAGGCCATGGTGCGCAGCTGGGGCTTCGAGTCGTTCGAGTTCGACTGGATCGTCGATCCGGATATGGCGATCTACACCTTGGTGATTGCCGCCGTTTGGCAGGCCTCTGGCTTCGTGATGGCGCTCTTTCTCGCCGGGCTGCGCGGTATCGACGATAGCATTATCAAAGCCGCCCAGCTCGATGGCGCGAGCCTGCCGCGCATTTACTGGCGGGTGGTCATGCCCTGCCTGCGCCCGGTGGTGTTCAGCGCGGTGATGATTCTGGCCCACATTGCCATCAAGAGTTTTGACTTGGTCGTCGCGCTCACCGGCGGCGGGCCGGGTTATGCAACGGACCTGCCGGCCACGTTCATGTATACCCATGCGTTCAACCGGGCGCAGATCGGGCTGGGGTCGGCCAGCGCCATGCTGATGCTCGGTGGGGTGTTGGCCATCCTGATTCCTTACCTCTACTCCGAATTAAGGAGCCGCAAACATGGCTAATGTGATTCGTCGCCAAACGCCTGCGGCCAAGTTATGGCGTGGCGTGCTGTACGCGGTCCTGGTCATCGCCGCGCTGTTCTACGTGCTGCCGTTGGTGGTCATGCTGATGACCTCCATTAAACCGTTGAGCGAAATCAGCGCCGGGTCGCTGCTGTCGTTACCGCAAAATCCGACGCTGGCCCCCTGGGCAAAAGCCTGGGGTGAAGCCTGCACCGGTATGCGCTGCGACGGCGTGGGTGGTTATTTTTGGAACTCCTTTGCCATCGTCATTCCTGCGGTGCTGATCTCCACCGCCGTGGGAGCGCTGAACGGCTATGCGCTGACAAAATGGCGCTTCAAAGGCTCCGAGCTGGTCTTCGCGCTGATGCTGTTCGGCTGCTTTATTCCGTTTCAGGTGGTGCTACTGCCCATGGCGCAAACCCTGGGCTGGCTGGGGCTCTCTAGCTCTCGAGCGGGGCTGATCCTGGTGCACGTAGTGTTTGGTATCGCCTTTACCACGCTGTTTTTCCGTAACTTCTACGTGGGGATTCCTAACGAGTTGGTCTCGGCGGCCAAGCTGGACGGAGCCGGGTTCTTCCGTATTTTTTGGCGCATCCTGTTGCCGGTGTCGGCGCCCATCATCGTGGTGTCGGTGATTTGGCAGTTCACCCAAATCTGGAACGATTTCCTCTTTGGCGTGGCGTTCTCGGCACACAACACTCAGCCAGTCACGGTGGCGCTCAATAATCTGGTGAACACCTCCACCGGCGTGCGCGAATACAACGTCGATATGGCCGCCGCCATGATTGCCGCACTGCCCACCCTAGTGGTGTACGTGCTGGCGGGTAAATACTTCGTACGCGGGCTCACGGCAGGCTCCGTAAAGGGCTAATAACAACTAGGTGCATGGCAGTCGCAGGTAGAGGTCAGCATCACCCCGTAGCGGGGGTCTTTCGCCAGGACGGCGAAAGTAGCGCCCAGGGAAGGGTTTACAGCGCCCCCGCCAAGGGGTGATCTGACCGGTGCCAATGCGCTTCTTGCCAGCCCCCTTAGAACAGGATTTTGATCATGGCAGCGTTAGAGATTCACAACGTACGCAAAGAGTTTGGCAGCGAGCGGGTGCTGAAAGATGTCAGCATCTCCATCGATTCCGGCGAGTTTTTGATTCTGGTGGGGCCATCCGGCTGTGGGAAATCCACGCTGATGAATGCCATCGCCGGGCTTGAGCCGGTCACCAGCGGCAATATCTATATCGACGGTGAGGACGTCACTTGGCGCACCCCCGCCGAGCGCGATATTGCCATGGTGTTCCAATCCTACGCCCTGTACCCCAGCATGACCGTGCGCCAAAACATCAGCTTTGGTTTAGAGATGCGCAAAGTGCCCAAGGCCGAGCGGGAAGCCGCCGTGGAGCGGGTGGCCGATCTGCTGCAAATCTCCCACCTGCTAGAGCGCAAGCCCGCCCAGCTCTCCGGCGGCCAGCGCCAGCGGGTGGCCATGGGGCGTGCCCTGGCGCGGGAGCCCAAAGTCTATCTTTTTGACGAGCCGCTCTCGAACCTGGACGCCAAGCTGCGCGTGGATATGCGCACCGAGATCAAAAAGCTTCACCAGCGCCTGGGCACCACTATCGTTTACGTTACCCACGATCAGGTAGAAGCCATGACCCTGGCAGACTGTATCGCGGTGATGCGTGACGGGCATATTCTGCAGTTGGGCAGCCCCGATGAGGTCTACAACAATCCGGTGGATATGTTCGTGGCGGGCTTTATGGGCTCGCCGTCGATGAACTTCATCCGCGCCACGCTGGAAGCCGACGGCGATGGCTATGCACTGCGCATTGCCACCCCCGACGAAGCCGACCTGCTGCTGCCCTGGCCAACGGCCCGCCATACCGCAGAGCTGGTGGAGCAGCTCGACAAGCCGGTGATTCTGGGTCTACGGCCCGAGCACTTTAGCGAAGAGGACCTGCGCCTCAGCGAGCAAGCCGAAGGTACGCTGTTGGACGCCAAGGTGAGCGTGGTGGAACCGACCGGTGCCGATATTCTGCTGCGCCTGCCGCTGGGTGAGCAGGAGATTACCGCGCGGGTCGGGCCCAAATGTGAGGTATCACCCGGGGAGCGCTTGGCGCTGAGGGTCGATATGTCCCGAGCGGTGCTGTTCGATGCCGAAACCGAGCAGCGGCTGGCGTGAGCCGCTGGGTGAGCGGTATTAATCGCGGTGACGCGCGGCGGGGGCGGGCTCTTTGTCGAGCCGCTTGATCTGCCGCCAGAGGTCTTGGCGAAGGTCGGCTAATTTGGGCTGCTCCTCTGGCGTAAAGGCCACCGGGCGGCACAGCCGCTGGGCACGCAGCCCCAGGCGGGCGCTCAGCAACCCGGTCGCCAAGCCCTGGCCTGCTCGCGCCGAAAGGCGGCCTGCCAAGTCCAGCGAGAGCATGTCCATGCTGGCATCGGTGGCCAGTTCGCTGGCGCCTGCAAAGGCCATGTTGTGCAGCACGTGGCGAAATAGCCGCAGGCGGCTGGCGTAGCCAAGCTCCAGCCCGTACAGACGGCTCAGCCGATCCACCATGGCCAGGCTGCGCCACGCTACCAGCGCCATGTCCACCAGGGTCAGCGGGGAAACCGCCACCATGATGGCGGTTTCCCCCGACATCCGGGTAATCAACCGCTGAGCTTCCCGGTCACGGGGGGCCAGCAGGTGGTAGCGCAGCAGGGTTTGAATCTCTTCCCCGCTATGGTGCGGCTGGCACGCCCGCTGGAAGGCCAGCCAGTGAGGATCATCGTTGCTCAGCGCGAGCTGCTGTTTCAATTGAACGGCCATCGCCTGGGCCTGCTGGCTGGAACGCTGGGGAAGCTCGGCTAGGTTGGCCCGTAGCTGATCGTGCCGCTTTAAGCGCCGCAAACGGCCCAGCTCCTTGAGAAGCGATACGCCGCCCAAGCCAATCAGGCTAATCCCAAACAGCTGCCACGCCATCGTCATCCACTGGGACTGGGACAGCGCGTCAGGAATGCCGGTTGCCAGCTCTACCGTGCCGAGTGTGGCTCCGCCTGCCAAGGCGAACATCAGCCCCCAGCGGCGCTTGCGGGGCGCGCCTAGGGTCTCTTCCGGCAGTGCTTTGAGTTCGGCTTGGGTCGCCAGCGGCTGGTGCGATTCAGTCGCCGAAAAGCGTTCGTGCTGGCGCAGGGTTTCCGGGGTAGGTTCGGGCGGCGCTTCGGTGTGGAAGTCGCGGCGGGGCTGAGGGTTGCTCATGTCAGTTTGTCTCCAATCAGCCAGTCAATCGCGGCGTCCATACGGATGTGGGGCAGTGCCTCGCTATCGGCGGGCATCGGGCGGAAGCTGGGGAAATCAAACCCTTGCTGCTGCCAAAAATCGGCTTTGGGCAGGCGGCTGGGCACATCGCCGGGGTACACCAACACGTCTTCGCCTTCTAACGTGGTGCCTTTCAGCGCTGGCGTTCGCTTGCCATCATGCAGCACTTCGCGGGCCTCGGTGGTGCGAATGGCCGCCAGCGACAGCGCTTTCACCGGGATATCGGCAAAGCGTAAGTCTTTCAATGGCTCCGCCAGCAGCGCTTCCAACAGCTGCACGACATGGGGGTGCTGATCGGGCGTTACGTGGTCCGCTTTGGTCGCGGCAATGGCGAGGCGATCGATTTTGGGAGCGAACAGGCGGGTCAGCAAGCTGCGCTTGCCGTAATCAAAGCTCTTCATCAGCTGTTGCAGCGCGCGGGAAAGATCCTCGAAACGCTCCGGCCCGGCGTTGAGCGCGCCCAGCACGTCCACCAGCACGATCTGGCGGTCAAAGCGGCGGAAGTGGTCGCGGTAGAAGGGGCGCACCACCTGCTGCTGATAGTAGCGAAAACGCGCCGCCAGGGTGGCGTAGAGGCTCGACTCGGGCAGCGCGTCGAGGGTTTCTTTGGGAGTATCTAATCCGGGCAGCGGGAAGAACTGCAGTACCGGTGCGCCATCCAGCTCGCCGGGCAGCAAAAAACGCCCCGGCTGCAGGTCAGAAAAGCCCGCCTGCTTGGCACGCCGTAGGCCCAATGCGTAGGCCTCGGCCAGCGTGGCGAGCTGCGCTTCATCGGCTTCCGCCGTGGGGTCTAGCTGCTCTGCTTCGGCCAACCATTCGCTAAACAGCGCTCGGCGATGGGGGCCTTCGTGCTGGGCTTGGCTCTGGCTCCAACTATAGAAGTCGTGCTGCAGCAGCGGTAAATCCAGCAGCCATTCGCCAGGGTAGTCGAACAGGTCCAGTGTCAGGTGAGCGATATCCGGCGTGAACCAGCCCTGTTGGGCAGGGCGGTAGCGCAGCTGCAAGCGAAGCTCGCTGATACCCCGAGTAGGCTCTGGCCAGCGCGGCGGTGTGTCTCTCAGCGAGGCCATGCCGGGGTCGTAAGGGAAACGCGGCACCCCTAGGTCAGGCTGATTCAAACGCTGCGCGCCTAGCAATCGCCCTTCGCGGGCAACCGATAACAGGTCTAATCGTGCTTCTACGCCTGCATGGCGCAGTTGGTTTACTAGCGAGGTCAAAAAGGCCGTTTTTCCTGCTTGCGACAGCCCCGTGACCGCCAGCCGCAGCTGCCGGTCTCGGCCTCGCTCCAATAGGTTGCTCAATTCGCGGCTCAGCGGCTGGCGCATCCTGTCGCTTCCTTGGTTGGGTAGGGCGTTCGAATGAGATAAGCGCGCTAGCGCTGCCACATCAAGACCAGCTGAGAGAGCATGGGCAGGGTCGCAATGATGAAGCCAACGACCGCAAGGCTATAGCCGGGCCAGTGGCGCTGCATTTTTTGCGCAAGGGTCAAACCCACCAAGCACACCACCATGCCGATTAGGTTAAAGGCCAGCGTGGCGGCCTCCAGCCATTGCTGCGGATCCATCGTCTCTCCTTGGGGATATTGGTGGCCTGATCATAGCAAAGCCTCGATGAACCGATCATTAACCGCGGCTTATTGTCGTCCCTAGCAAGTGCTGTGCTCTGGGAACCAGCCAAACGGGATCAAGGCGCGTATTGGCGGCTTCGACGCATACAAAGTGCTTGGCGGCGTCAGCGGGGGTATCGTTGGGCAGTTCGCTATCCGGGTGCCAGATCACCGTAGAGTCGCTGGACTGTTTGCCGATGCGCAGCGTGCGCTGACCGTCGTCGAGCAGCACGGCTTCGTTGGTGTGATAAATACGGTCGACCGGTCCACGAATCGCCAGCGTGCCCTGCTGCTCAGACTCGGCAAAGTCGCGCAGCTTGTCCAGGTAGCGCGCCCCCGCCAGGCCCTCTAAACGGCACTGATGGGCGTCATGGACAGCCAAGTAGCTGTGCAGCGCACCGCTGGTCTTGATCGGGGCATCGCCGATGTTTTCGCTGATGATCTCGACGTTCAACCGCTGGGCGTTGGCTTGAATCACCACGCGCGCGGTGAGCTGGCTATGCAGACGCTCTTCCGGCGAGAGATGGACCTCGATGCCTTCGGCGTGGTCGTCAACGGCGTCCAGGCGCCACATGGCGTGACGGGCAAGCCCATGGAAGGGGCCGTTACGCTCGGGGCTTTCGTCAGCGTAGCGCTCGTCGGCAAACCAGGGCCAGCAAAGCGGAATGCCGCCACGAATCGCGCCGGGCAGCGCTTGGGGCGTTGGCGTTACCCATAGCCAGCCAGTGTCGCCTGTCGGCTGAAAGTGCAGCACCTGTGCGCCTTGCAGGCTAATGACCATTTCCCCCCAGGCCATGTTGAAGAGCGTAACGTCACGGCCTTCCCAGGTGGCGCGTTGATGACCATCAACATGGCTAAGTAGCTGTTTAAGGGAGTCGGGAATCATAGGGGAATCCTTGTGGGCAAAGGCAACAAATAGGCAGAACAGTAGCGCCGTGTGCTATGGTAGGACAAGCATAGATGGAAGGTAAAACCCCAAGCTGAGTGAAACCAAGGAGGTAGTATGGGCTTTATTGCGTGGTTAATCATTGGTGGTTTAGCTGGCTGGATCGCCGGCAACATCATGCGTGGCGGCGGTTTTGGCGTGCTCGGTAACATTGGCGTCGGCGTGGTCGGTGCGCTCGTCGGTGGTTTCCTCTTCAGCCTGCTGGGGCTGCAGGCGGGCGGCTTCATCGGCTCGCTAGTCACGGCGACCGTGGGGGCCGTGGTCTTGTTATGGGTCATTAGTAAAGTTAAAAGCGCCTAGCGTTTCTCACGCTAAGTGGTATCTGCTGCCCGGCCTTTGCGCCGGGCAGCGCTGTTTTGTGCGGCGGCTATCGGTCTTGGCAGCAGATTCCGTTACACTATTCGGCTTTTAGCAGCCGCGACTGGCTGCTCCGATGGGTGATGGCTTTCATGGATCGCTTTCTGTTTCTTCGAGGTGTCTTTTGGTCGACGCACTAACTACCTGGTGGGCTCAACAGCTGGTGCTGTGTGACTGGGCTTTTACGCCGCATCCACTGGCGGTGGATGCGGTTGCAGCGGAGCAGCGCCTGCTGGAACTGGGTATGACAGATCGTGGCGCGTTGGCAGACCAGCTGTTTTTTGCCCTTGGTGCGCCATCGGGGGGTGCCGACCAACTGCTGGGCGCGCTGGAGTGGTCAGCCCTGGCGGGCGCAGCAGGCTGGTTGAGTCAGGCGCAGGCGACGAACTGGGCGCACCACCTAATACGACGCATCACCGCCGACTACGGCGATCAGCGAGCGTGGCTGGCCGACCTGCGCCGCGCCTTAGGTGCTAAAGGCTGGGAAACCGGTGCCGATGACCGTTTTATCGATGCCTGCCAAGCGTTGTCGGATCTAGAGAGTGAAGGTGAAGGTGTTACCTGGCAGGCGCTGGATGCAGCGCTCGCCGAGCGTGGCGCCCCAGCATCGCTGTGGCCTCAGTCTGCTGCAGCCCAGCCCTGGCGGTTGGGCGCACTGTTCCGCCCGCTGGTGTGCTATCCAGCCAGCACCGCCGATTGGCCCGACGCCACGCAGTGGTTGGCGCGTGTTTGGCAGATTCAAGACCGTGAGCAGTTACTGGAAGTGATGCTTTGGCTCAGTGCCCAGGGCGAGCGCCAGCGCTGGGATATCGAAGCCCGCGAACTGCTAACCATGGATCATGCTCAGCGCCAAGAGTGGCAACGGGGCGCGGTGAACGATGCGCCTTACGCGCCAGTGCTCACCACGTTCGTCAATCAGGGCGAGCCGCTGGAATGGGCCGCCTGGGATTGGCTGCGATTGGTGGAGCTTGCCTGGGCCGGTGCCTGCTGCGGCTGGCTAAGCCAGGCGGAAGCGGACGACCTGGCGGCCCACGCGGCTGATCTCGTCGGGCGCCGTTACCACGACTGGCATGCCGTACTGAAAGCCTACCTGCGCGGACAAAGCCTCTTCGAGGGCGTCGATCGCCGGGGGATGACGCCTAGCGCGCGTCATAAGCTGCTCATGCACGCGCCCCACAGCCCTTGGAAACACTCGCTGGGGGCGTTACTGGACGAGCCGACCCGTGATGCCTCGCGGGCGCGCATCAAAGCATGGCGTCATACGCCGCACCATTGGCTGCTCGCGTTGGCGGGCGTCCGCGAGCCGGACGTCATGTTGCGGCAACTCGATCCGTCAGCGCCGATCGCCGAACAGCGCAGGGCAGATGCCGCCGTTTACCTTCAAGACTCTCTGGGGCTGCATGCCGATGAGGGCCACCAAGTGCTGGCGCGCTACTGGCTACCTGCCCAGGCGCACCATCTTAACCAGCTGGCTGCGGATGCCGCCCATGGCGTATTGCCACCGTCGCAGACGCGCTTTGGTCAGCCGACCCCCGATGAGCTCAAACAGCGCAACGCGGTAAAAGGCGTGAGCCGCCACGCCGCGACGATTCACATGGCGGAGAAATTTGCCTTCTATCTGCATATGGCTTTCGACAGTGGTCTGTTCGAGCGCGAACCGCTCATGCAGCACGCTAGCGCCTTACGTAGCTGCTTGTGTCGCTTTTATGCGTCGCCCAAGCGTCTGCTAGAGGCGTGGTTTGCCTGGGAGAGTTGCCTGCCAGAGCCCGAGCATGATTCGCTGATCAATGAAATCGCATGGCATCTGGAAGATCCTGGCAGCCTGTTCCATTGGCTAGATTGGCGCCCCGATGCTTGGTGCGAACCGGGTGAGAGACCTACATTGACCCACTTCACGGCGATGTCGCTGGTGGGGCCGCTGAACAGCGCGGTCTGGAGCGAGCCACAGTTGGAAAGTCCTCGTGAGTGCGCCGACATTCGCGAATGGGTAGAGAGCCACTATCACCTCTCTAGCGCCGACGACATGCAGGAGTTTTTGACCTTCATGTTGGAGGCGGGAGATCGCCAGGAGTACCAGATCAACTACGCGCCCTACACGCTTAACCCGGAGCGGTTGGCGGCTGAGATCGCCATATTGGAGTCCGGCGACTGCGGCGAAGAAGAGCGTCACCACTTGTTGCGCCTGCGCCGTGTGAGTACCAACGAAGATGGTTGTAATGACGTGGATATGGCCGCCTGGGACATTGCCCAGCTCGTCGATCTCGCCATTGCGGCACGTCAGCTAGGTTGGCTCGACAAGTCAGCGTTCGCGAACGTGCTCGACCGCGCCTATCAGTTGGCGGCGGATCATTACTCGGGTTGGCAGGAGTATGCGGCGGGCATGTACGCAGGGTTTTCGTTTTTCATGGGCGACACCCCGGAACGAGAGAGCTTCTTGGCCGGTTTTCGTCAAGCGCTGGTGGCTTGGTTATGCGGCGCGCCAGTGCTGGCCGGCCCCTGGGCGAGCCTGGATTTTCCAGGCAACAAGCCGCGCCATTTCGCGCCGCTGCATATCGATACGCTGCCGGGTGATCAACGAATCTTACATTAGGCTCGCCAAGCATAGGATAACTAGCTTATAGTCCAGGGTTTGTAAAAAATGAGTTTTCTCATGCTTGGGTCTTTTCCACTTTTTCTTCAGTCACGAGGTTAATCGCATGGTTGCGTCGCCACACCCCGCTGTGACCGCTGTCCGTGTTGTAAGTGTTTGTGTCGTCGTTGCTTTGTTAGCTGGTTGTGCGGGCTCCACCTCACGCCAGGGTATGGAACCCCCCGAGGATTACTTCTCGATGTCGCTTCCCGGCATGCAGGGTGCCAATCCTCAAATGTCGCCCGTTGATCCCATCGATGCGCATCTTCGCAGTCTGCAGACACCCCCGCCAACAGTCGTGCGCCAAGCGCTTCTAGAGCAGCATCAGCGGTGGGCCGGAACGCCTTATCGGATTGGAGGAACGACGGATCGAGGGATCGATTGCTCTGCCCTGGTGAGAAACGTATTCCGCGATACCTTTGACGTCGAGTTACCCCGTTCCACCCAAGATCAAGTGCATGAGGGACGCCCGATCGACCGCCAAGAGCTGCAGGCGGGCGATCTGGTCTTCTTCCGCCCACCGGGACGCTACAACCATGTGGGGATTTACGTCGGCAATGGCTACTTTCTCCATGCGTCCACCTCCAAAGGGGTGATCATCTCAAGCTTGGACAACAGCTATTGGCAGCGCTATTACTGGCAGTCGCGTCGGGCGCTAGAGCCGACCAATCTGGCTCAGCTCAGCAGTCGCTCGATGCCGTAAGTGTTCGCCGTGAGCGTCCGTTCACGTTGGAAAGGCCATGATTGAAGCAAAGACGCGCGCCTGGTGGCGCGCGACGGCGGCCCTCTGTTTAGGGTCGTTTTTGGTGTTCATCAACCTGTACGTACCGCAGCCGCTGCTGCCTGGACTCAAAGAGACCTATGGCGTGTCGACGCTAGGTGTCAGCCTGCTGATGTCGGTGTCGACACTCTCGCTGGCCTTGGCGCTGCTGGTGTTTGGGCCGCTCTCCGACGCGATTGGTCGGGAAGCCATCATGCGGTTTACGCTGCTTCTGGCCGGTGGCCTGTCGCTTGCCTTGGCCTTTGCGCCGTCCTTCGAAAGTTTGCTGTTGCTGCGCTTGCTGCAAGGCTTCGTGCTCGGAGGTTTGCCTGCGGTGGCCATTGCCTGGATGGGCGATGAGTTCGACAAGACGGCTCTGCTGAGCGCCGTCGGGCTCTATATCGGCGCCAATTCGTTGGGCGGTATCAGCGGACGTATCGTTGGCGGTGGTGCCGCCGCCATCGGCGGGCCAACGGCAGCGTTTATTGCAGTGGGAGCCATGACCCTGGTTGGCTGTGTGCTTTTCTGGCGGCTACTGCCCAACAGCCAAGCCTTCGTGCCCAAACGTTTTCATTTGCGTGATGCAGTGACAGACCTGCTGGGACATCTGCGCTCACCGGTGCTGCTCGCCGCCTACTGTCTAGGCGGCATTAACTTTCTGATTTTTATCAACCAATACAGCTATATCACTTTTCGTCTAGCGGATGCGCCTTATCAGTTGGCGGCCAGCGGTCTAGGGCTGATTTTTCTCACCTATCTGGGCGGTACCTTTGGTTCGACGGTGTCCGGCAAGTTGGCGGGGCGTTTTTCACCTGCCATCTGTATTAGCGCAGGCATCGTGATTCTGATGCTGGGGACGGCTGTGACCTTGGCGGACTCGCTGGCACTGATCATATTGGGTTTGACCATTAACGCTTTTGGCTTTTTTATGGCGCATTCGCTGGCGTCTAGCTGGGTGGGGCGCTATGCCCAAGGAGCGCGGGGTAGCGCATCAGCGCTCTATCTCGTGTTTTACTATCTAGGTGCCAGCATTGGCGGTTTTTGGTTGGAGCCCTTTTGGCGCTGGTCGCAGTGGCAGGGCGTGGCGATCGGTTCGTGGCTGCTGCTTTGCGTGACGCTGTTCATTAGCGTGGGCCTATGGCGCTTCGAGCGCCGTACCAGCCGTTAATTGCCCACCCGCCAAATGCCACCGTTGATGGCACAGGCGCTTTAGCAGCGCCGTATCGTGGCTGATTACCAGCACGCCCAGGTTGTGGCGTTCCGCGTGGGCGCGCAGCGCCTGCCAAAGGGTCAATTGGGTGACGGGATCCAGCATGGTTGAGATTTCATCGGCCACCACGTAGCGCACGCCGGGGGCGAGTGCGCGAAGTACGCATACACGCTGTAGCTCTCCGCCAGAGAGGGCGCTGGGAAAACGCTTGAGCCAGTGCGGCTCAATACCAAACGCTTTCATCAGCGCATCGGGGGGTGTCCATGCCTCTCTCACTATCTTGCCTACCCGCCAGCGCGGGTTGACCGCCAGCTCAGGTGACTGCGGAAGCCACTGTACAGGGCTTAAGCCTTGCTTAGGTAGCGGCGCGCCGTCAATGGTCACTTGGCCCTCGTGGGGGGCTAGCTGACCTGCCAGCAGTTTACCCAGGGTGGTTTTTCCTGCCCCAGAGTCGCCGCTGAGCCCGATCCATTCGCCAGGTGCAAGCCGAAGGGTAACTCCTTTCAGGAGTGGCAAGCCGGAAGGAAAGTGAAACGAGACACCATGGGCTTCAAGCAAGCGTTGGCTCCTGTCGCAAGGCGGTGACTGGCAGCGTGCTGAAGGCGTTATCCGGCAGCGCGTGCCAGAGGGCGCGTGCATAAGCGGTGGTTAACCGTTCCCCTTGGCCCTGAAACGCTTTGGCGGGGGCGGTCTCTAGGCCTTTACCGTGTCGCATCACGGTGACGCGGTCGGCAATGGGCAGGGCATGGCGAAGGTCGTGGGTAATCAGCAATACTGCTTTGCCCTCGAGTGCCATGGCCTTTAGCGTTGCCAGTACGCGGTCGCGCTGTGTGGGGTCTAGACCCACGCTGGGCTCATCGGCAATCACTAGGTGCGCGTTGCCCACTTGGGCCATGGCGATGAGTACGCGACGGGCCATGCCACCCGAGAGCTCATGGGGGTAGAGGGCGGCGGCGTGGCTAAGCTGGTAGTGGCCGAGCAGCGCCTCGGCACGCTGATCGGCGGCGGGGCGTTCAAACCCCACGCGCTGGGCAGCCCAGCGTACCTGTTGCTGGCTACGAGCGAGAGGGTCAAGGGCGCTTAGTGATTGGGGAATCAGCGCTAGCTGACGGCCGCGTAGCTGGCACTGGCGCGCAGGGGTTAAAGGCGCTGAGTGAAAATGCAGCGTTCCCTTCATATTAGCCGCCGACGGCAGCAGTCCCATAATGGCGTAGGCGAGCAGGCTTTTCCCTGCGCCTGATGCCCCCACCACCGCGTGTATTTCGCCCGCTGCTATGTGCAGCGACAGCGCGTCGATACAGGTGGCCCACTCTCTTTGCCACCAGCGGGGGTAATGGGGCAGTTCTAGGGTCAGCCGTTCGATATGCAGCATGGCAAACTCCTCAGGTAGACCGTATCGCCTTACAGCGCTTGGCGCAGCAGGGCCGCAAAACGCCCAATGGCCAGCACCATGAGCAGTAAGCCCAGCCCCGGAAACACGCCAAGCCACCAGTAGCCACCAGTGAGATAGCGCATGGCGTCGGCCAGTAGTACGCCAATGGCGGGCTGGGTTGGGTCCAGGCCAACGCCCAAAAAGGTCAGAGCGGCTTCATGCAAAATGGCATGGGGGAACAGCAGCAGTGCGCCGACCAAGCAGTGAGGCAGTAAATGGGGCAGCAGGTGGTGCCACACAATAAACCCGTGGGGTTTGCCGAATGCTTTCGACATGGCTACGTACGGGGCATGGCGTACACTCAATAGCTCTGCGCGCAGCACCCTGGCAAGACTGGGCCAGTGGGTCAGTGCGACCGCTATAATCACTGCCTGGGTTCCGCCGCCGAGGGCAAAGGCAATTAGCAGCAGTAAAATCAGGTGCGGTACGCTTAGCAGCGTATCAATCAGCAGGCTGACCAGGGCATCTAGCGTTGATGACAGCATCGCTAGGCTCGCCAGGCTTACGGCAATCAGCGTGCCTAGTAGTGCGGCGCTAAGACCTACCCAAAAACTCAGAGCAAGACCGGCCAGCGTGCGTGCCCATAGCTCCCGGCCCAGCGCATCCGTTCCCAGCCAGTGGGTGGCGCTAGGAGGCATCAAGCGCGCCTCAAATTGCATGTGAAAAGGCGTATCACCTAGCCAGACATGGTGGCTGAGCAGCAGTGCCACCAGTAGGCAGAGCATTGCTGCGTAGCCTGCTGCCAGTAGGCGCGGTTGGCGGTTCATCGCTGCCCCTGCGCTATGCGCGGGTCGGCTAACTGGTAAAGGCCATCGGCGATAAGATTGCCCATGCTGACAAACAGCGCGGTGAACAGCGCAATCGCGAGCAGCAGCGGCACATCGCTTCTTAAACCCGCCGCTACAGTGGCCTGACCAAGCCCGGGATAAGCAAAGACTTGCTCAATTAGTAGGGAACCGCCAAACAGCTCGCCGAGAGAGGCAAACGCCAGGGTGATGGCGGGCAGGCTGGCATGGCGAAGGCCATGACGCCAAGCGATATCGAAGCGGCTTGCGCCTTGTGCAAAGGCGTGCAGCGCCGTCTCCGAGCGCATAAACGCCACCATCTTGGCACGCGTGTGCAGTGTGATCGTCGCCATACCCAGCAGCGCCAGTGTCGCCATCGGCAAGATCAAGTGATGTAGACGCGTCAGTGGGCCCACCTCTTGCCTGAGAACGCCCATGGGGCCGGCGCAGCAGGTGGGTGTCCAGCCGAGGGTGACCGAAAAGAGCAGCAGCGCCAGCATGGCCAGCCAAAAGGTGGGCGTCGAGGCGGTGATATAGGCATAGCCGCTAATCAGACGGTCAAGCCAAGCGCCCTCTTTGCTGCCTGCCGCGATGCCCAGGAGCATCCCCAGGGCGAGTGAGAGTAGCCAGGCGCCAAACAGCAGGAAGAACGAGCGCTGGAAGCGCTGGCCAATGACCTCGCTGACCGGCTGGTTGTAGATATGGCTCCAGCCCAGCTCTCCGCTGAGCAGCTGGCGCAGCCAGTGGCTAAATTGGACCATAGCAGGCGCATCAAACCCCCACTGCTCTGCGATCAAGGCCCGCTGTTCCGGGCTTACCTGGGCCATCTGCGGGCCAAGATAGGCATCGACAGGGTCGATGGGCGAGAGCATCATCAGCCCAAACGAGACGGCCGCGACACATAGTAGTACCAGCACCAACCGCAGTAGGCGTGCCGTGAACCAGGCGGCTAGTCGCACGACCAGCGCCACTCCAGCAGGTTAGCTGTTATCGGCCAGCCGTGGCCGTGGGGGGCCACGCCCAGCTCACCCAGATCGAGGCAGCGGTGGGTGGCATACACATGGGCAAGGTTGACCATCCAGGCCCAACTGGTATCACCCTGCAACCCATAGCCGGTGTCGCCATCCCACTGCGCCGCTTGCCAGTGTGAGTTGGCCGCTTCCGGCGTTGCTGCGGCCTGGGCGGCCTCGAAGTGTTTATCCACGGTCTCGTTGGCGTAATAGCCGCTGTTGTAGAAACCAAATCCGGCATGCTCGCTATGAAACAGGTAGTACACCTCCTGCGGACTATGGCTGCCAAAACCAAACACAATGGCATCTTGATGGAGGGCTTCCTGTTGAATCTCGTCCCAGTGGCGGCCGGTGGGCTGCATCTCGATGCCAAGCGGTCGCACCATCTCAGCGCTCACTTGGGCGAGCTGTTGACGCGTGGTGTCGCTCGATGGGTACGTCAGTCGAAAACGTGCTGGCTGGCCATCTTTAAAACGCAGCCCGTCTTCGTCCTGGCGAACCCAGCCTGCTTCATCGAGTAGGGCATTAGCGCGTGCTAAATTGGGCGCCGCCACTTTCTCGCCTTCTTGGCTCCAGGGCAGGCCGTCCGCCGGGCCAAAGGCCGGACGTCCAAAACCGTTGAGCGCTACGTCCACCAGTGTTTCGCGGTCGAGGGCAAGATTCACCGCCTGACGGATGGCGAGATCAGACGTGACGTCATTGCCGATCGGAGCGCCGTTGGCAGCCTGTTCGCCTTCATCGGGCTGCATAGGAAACAGAATGCCGCGGTTGTCCACACTCTTCATGATGACCCGCTGCATTTGGCTGGGGAGGTTGTTCGCCAGTGCTTGTGGCACCGCGGCGAGATCCACCTCACCGGCGTGGGCGGCACTGAGCGTGGCGGCCTCATCGGTAAATAAAAACACCAGGCGCTCAAAGATGGGCGTGGGGCCATAGAAGTAGGGGTTGCGCTCAACAATCAGCTGCTCGCCCTCTTGCCATTCAACCAACTGGTAAGGCCCGGATCCTAACGGCTGTCTGCCGTAACCCTCGCGATAGCCATTGTCCCGGTCAGCATCAGGCACGATGCCCAGCGTCATGAGTTGATCGATAAAGGTAATGCGCGGTGCCTTTAGCGTCAGTTCAACCGTGTTGCCGTCGATGGCTCGGGCGCTCTCCAGTGCACTGAGATCGGCACGGCCACCCGCCTCTGCGGCGGCATTGAAGGTGAAGGCCACATCGTCAGCGGTGAGCGGGGTGTTATCGGAAAAACGCACATCCGTACGTAAAGTGAGCGTCCAGGTGAGGCGATCGTCAGACAGCGACCACTCGGTCGCCAGCCCCGGTTGCGGCGTCAAATCTTGGCCACGGGTGAGTAGCGTGGATTGAAACAACGGGTTGCCGTACTGCCCCCAGCCCAGCAGTGGGTTAAAGCCTTGTTCCGGCTCGCCGCCAATGGCTAGCACTAGCTGCTCTTTGGCCAACGCAGGCGCGCTTAGCGCTACGCATGTGGCTGCTAGAGCCAGTATGATAGAGCGACGCATAAGACACCTTTTAAGGCTGCTGATATGATGTTTTTACAATAACATCATACTATCAACGCTGGAAGTTGCGGCGATGCACAATGAGAGATCGGCGAAGGAGAGGGTATGCAGCGGGTAACGGTAACGCTGGATGAAGAGCTGTTAAGCGACGTCGACGCGCTGATGGCGCTGCGCGGCTATCAAAATCGCTCGGAGGCGATTCGTGATCTCACCCGCAGCGGGCTGACGCAGGCTAAAGAGCAGGTTGCACCGGATGCGCCGTGCATGGGAGCGCTGGTGTACGTGTATGATCACGCGGCGCGAGATCTTTCCAAGCGGCTGACTCGCCACTCCCATGATCATCACGACTTGACGCTCTCGACGCTGCACGTGCACATCAATCACGATAGTTGTCTGGAGGTGGCGCTATTGAAGGGGCAGGGGAGCGCACTGAAGCAGTTCTCCGATGAGGTGACGTCATCGCGCAGCGTGCGCTACGGCCAGCTCGTACTGATTCCTGACGAATAGGGCGCTAATGCCCACTTGAAAACCTGATATCCATAAAAAAGGGCGGCCCAGTGGCCGCCCCTTGATCGCGTCGAGTCGCTCAGTGCTCGACACCACCTTCGCCGTGCACGTGGCCGTGCTCGACTTCTTCCTGGCTAGCTTCGCGAACGGTCGCAATCTCAACGTCGAAGTTGAGGTGCTGGCCTGCTAGCGGATGGTTGCCATCGACGACGACGGTATCGCCTTCGACTTTCTTGACGGTCACCATCAGCGGGCCACCCTGGGTCTGGGCTTGGAACTGCATGCCGGGCTCGACGCTCTCGACGCCTTGGAATGCATCGCGCGGCACTTCTTGCATCAGCTGTTCTTGAACTTCACCGTAGCCCTCTTCCGGAGCGACTTGGACGTTCAGTTTGTCGCCAGCAGCGCGGCCTTCGAGCTCTTTTTCCAGGCCTGGGATGATGTTGCCAGCGCCGTGGAGATAGGTGAGCGGCTCGCGGCCTTCGGAACTGTCTAGCACCTCACCTGCATCGTTGGTCAGGGTATAGTGGAACGCGACAACCGAGTTTTGCGCAATTTGCATTGAATAACCTTTCGGTGAGTGCATGTCCCAACATGGTAACGCGTGTGGAGCGGCTTGTCAGGGGGGCGGCGGGGTTTTTCCACCCACACGCCTTTAGCGCTATTGCGCCTAGGGGTGTGCAGGGATACCCTACATCCACCCATTTTTAACCTGCCATACACTCGCTGGAGTCCGTTATGACCATCTTCTTTATTTGGGTTGTCGCCTTCGCGCTGATTGCATATTTTGCTAATAAACGTTGGGAAAGCGGCGTTAGCCAAGGGTTGGACAAAGTGCTGCCCGAGGTGCTGAAAAGCCATGGTGACAACCGCTACCTGTGGGTAGCGGCGTTGGCCGTACTGGGCGCAACGACACTGATTCGCCCGGTAGACGTGCTGCTGGTGGCGATCTTGCTAGCCGTGATTGGCTTGATCATCGTGAAGCTCGCCAATTGGGCAAGCAGCATGGCCCACTAAGTCGAGCCATCGAGTCCACTCCTGGGTTCGAATCGTCAAATAGCTGAATAAACAACAGCCCGGCCAAGTCGGCCGGGCTGTTGTTTTGACGAGCCGCGACGCGTATAGCGTCGGGCGAATAGTGGGCACCTCTGGTGCTAGTAAGGCGCAACGCTCAGGTTGGCACCGCTGCCAATCAAACGAACCCGTTGGCCTGCTTGGTACTGACGATCGGCGCTTTGCACGACGACCACATCCGTCCCATCATCACGACGAATTTCCATTTCCAGTGCGTTGATCCGGTTGGCGCGATCTTCTGCGGCCGTACCGGCAACGGCACCGCCCAAGGCACCGGCAACGGTGGCAAGCTGACGGCCAGAACCGCCGCCAATTTGGCTACCCAGCAGGCCACCAATCACGGCGCCGCCGCCACCACCCAGCAAATTGCCGGTGCGGCTATCGGCCTGAATTTGCACGGGGCGAACGGCCACGATGGTGCCATAGCTAACGCTCTGCCCCGTTTGCGCTTGGTTACCACGGTAAACATCGCCGGAGTAGGGCGCGGTATTGGCGCAGCCAGCCAGTGTCAAAATGCTCAATGCGGCAACGGGTAATAAACGTTTCATTAAAACCTCCAGTGGGTATCTATCCGCGTCAATGGCGTTTCATCAATTGCCAAACATCGCGTCTATTTCGTTTTAGAACAGCGTTCGTTAAAAGATAACGGAAGTGTGGCGCTTTGACCAGCCATCCCAAAAAAAGGTCACAATGATAGTGTAGACAGGCATTAAGAAAGCAGTGTGCAAAAAAACAGGAGGCCGGCGCCTCCTGTGGGTCATGCGAAGAGCGGATTAACCAAACTGGTTCATGGTGTTGTCTTTACCGCCCGCCTTGAGCGCGGCGTCGCCATGAAAGAACTCTTTGTGGTCGTCGCCGATATTGGAGCCTGCCATGTCCTGGTGTTTGACCGTGGCGATACCTTGGCGAATCTCCTGGCGTTGAACGCCTGCGACGTAGGCCAGCATGCCTTCGTCACCGAAGTAACCCTTGGCGAGGTTGTCGGTAGACAGCGCTGCCGTATGGTAGGTGGGTAGCGTGATCAGGTGGTGGAAGATACCGGCTTCGCGAGCACCGTCGCGCTGGAAGTTGCGCGTCCACTCGTCGGCGAGTTGACCCAGTTCGGTGTCGTCGTACTCGACGCTCATCAGCTTGTCGCGCTGGTAAGCCGACACGTCCTTGCCCTCTTTCTCCCAGGCATCGAAGACCTGCTGACGGAAGTTGAGCGTCCAGTTGAAGGAGGGCGAGTTGTTGTAGACTAGCTTCGCATCCGGCACCACCTCGCGGATACGGTTCACCATGCTGGCAATTTGGCCAACGTGGGGCTTTTCGGTCTCGATCCACAACAGGTCGGCACCGTTTTGCAGGCTGGTGATGCAGTCCAGCACCACGCGATCTTCCCCCGTGCCCGGCTTGAACTGGTAGAGACCCGAGGCTAAACGCTTGGGCTTGACCAGCTTGCCGTTTTGCTTGATGACGACGTCACCGTTGTTGATGTCTGCCGCGTTCTCGATGACGTCTCCGTCCAAGAAGCTGTTGTACTGGTCGCCCAGGTCGCCCGGCTCATGGGTGACGGCAATCTTTTGGGTGAGCCCCGCGCCAAGGGAGTCGGTGCGCGCCACGATGACGCCATCTTCGACGCCCAGCTCCAAGAAGGCGTAGCGCACGGCGTTGATCTTCGCTAGGAAGTCTTCGTGGGGAACGGTGACCTTGCCATCCTGGTGGCCGCACTGCTTCTCGTCGGAGACCTGGTTTTCGAGCTGGATACAGCAAGCGCCCGCTTGAATGAATTTTTTGGCCAGTAGGTAGGTGGCTTCGGCGTTACCGAAACCGGCGTCGATATCGGCAATGATCGGCACGATATGCGTTTCGTAGTTGTCGATCTTGCTGATCAGCTCTTTCTCTTTAGCGCTATCGCCTGCCGCCTTGGCGTCGTCCAGGGCGCGGAACAGGTGGTTGAGTTCCCAGGCATCCGCTTGCTTGAGGAAGGTGTAGAGTTCCTCGATCAGGTTGGCGACCGAGGTTTTCTCGTGCATGGATTGGTCGGGTAGCGGGCCGAACTCGGAGCGCAGCGCGGCCACCATCCATCCAGAGAGGTAGAGGTAGCGGCGTTTGGTGGTGCCGAAGTGTTTCTTGATCGAGATGAGCTTTTGCTGACCGATGAAACCGTGCCAGCAGCCCAACGACTGAGTGTACTGGGAGGTGTCGGCATCGTAGGCGGCCATGTCGTCGCGCATGATCTTGGCCGTGTAGCGAGCGATGTCCAAACCGGTATGGAAACGGTTTTGAGCGCGCATACGGGCAGCATATTCAGGTTTGATGGCTGACCACTTGCCGCCTTGGGCTTCGCGAAGGTGGGCCATGGCTTTGATATCGTCGAGCAGTCCTGTCATGAGCTGTTTCCTCCAGAGTTATCGTCGTTCGCACGTTAGCTTGTTCTTATGCTGCACCTGCGAGATAGATTCCAGCATTATTCAAATTCGCGGCGCTGTCTCTACACCCATCGTCTCTTAATAAAACGTCGCGGTGTGGCGCTTTGCGTTTCACAGCGTCGGTGTCTCCGAAGAGGAGAGTCCTTAACGCTGCAGTGCAATAACTATCGACTAGGCAAGGAGATCCAACAATTGTCACTTGGGGGCACGCGGCGTTGTAGTCCGACGACAGCGACTACGCCAAACGCCCTGTTTGTGTAGTCGTTTTTCGTCATGGCTTTGACTAGGAACACAAAAAAAGCGCCACACGGGGTGGCGCTTGGCGACATTGGCGCTGAATCACTACAAAAACAGCGTCATCTCACGATGGGGAATGCCTGCATCCATAAACACGTCGCCGTGGGCAACGAACCCTAGCTGCTCGTAAAAAGCGAGAGCATGTAGCTGGGCGCTGAGCACCGCCCGGGCGTGCCCGGCATCGCGTGCCGCTTGGATGGCGGCCTCCATGAGTTGATAGCCAATGCCCAGCCCCCGGGCATGTTCGAGCACTGCCACTCGGCCAATGTGGCCATCGGGAAGAAGGCGGGCCGTGCCGACCGGCTCGCCTTTGAGCATGGCCAGAAAATGCAGGCACTGCGAATCGAGGCCATCCCACTCTTCCTCTTGAGCTACCTGCTGTTCATCGATGAAGACGACTCGGCGGATCCGCGAAGCGTGCTCTTCCAGTATTTCCCAGTGGCCGCTTGTCACGGTGGCGTTTTGTTCCAAGCGTTACTCCTCGTCGTCGCCCATGAAGCCCAGGCTGCCGCTATTGATCAGTCGAGTCACCAGAGCGGCGGCGCCCTCGAGTTCCAGCACGTCTGCGTACATCGGTGTAGCGTCGGCAAGGCGTTTGGCGAGGGGTTCTGAGCAGGCGTGCCCGTCGCCATCGACGAACAGCGTGGTGCCAGAGGCATCGCTGCGCCAAGCGAAGCGAGACCCCGGCATATGGAACAAAGGTTCGCCGTCTTGTAGTTGAGCAACAAGGTCGGCTTCGCTCATCGACTCTTCGAGAGGCACGACTTGATCGATATATTTGGGCTGGGTCATCACGCGGCCAAACCACTGGGCCACTTGCTCAGGGTTATCCAGCGCGCTCAGCATGAACTGACGCATGCGTTCGACGGCGGCATCGTCCAGCTCGCCTACCTCCTCGGCAGGGGCCATGCCCGCATCGCTATAACGCTGGGAGTCCGACATTTGTTCGCCGACATAATCGGCATACGAGGTGATGGCTTCGTCGGCCGAGGGCGCGCGAAAACCCACCGAAATGGTCATACAGTCATCGCTTTGGCTGACGCCGTGGTGTGCCCAGCCTGGCGGCAAATACAACATGTCGCCGGGTGCCAGGGTCCAGTCGGAGTCTGCTTCGATCTCGAACGACTCGAGGATGCGCAGATCGATCCCTTGGATGATCGGCGCATTGTCGAGCTGCTTGCCACCCAACTGCCAGCGGCGGTGGCCGCTAGCCTGCAGGAGGAAGACGTCGTACTGGTCGATGTGTGGCCCAACGCTGCCACCGGGAGGGGCGTAGCTGACCATGATGTCGTCCAGCCGCCAGCGAGGTAGGAAGTCGAACTCGTCCATCAGCGCCGCAATGGAGGGCACGTAGTGGTCGACCGCTTGTACCAGCAGGCTCCAGTGACCTTCGGGCAGCCGCTCGAAAGTGGCGTCGTCGAACGGCCCGTGCGAGACCTGCCAGGGGCCGTCGGGGCCATTCTCTTCGACCAGCCGCGCTTCGACGCCCGGTTCGCAGGCAAGGCCTGCCAGTTCGTCGGGATCGATGGGGCTGACGAAATCGGGGATAGCGCCACGAATCAGCAGTGGCTTCTGCTGCCAGTAATTGGCCAAGAAGTCTGCGGGCGTTAAATCGCCCAACAGGGTGAGTGGCTTATCGTGATGACTCATGGCGTTATCCTAGTTCAAGTGAGCACTACGTCAGTGCCGCAGAGCGTCGTTTAGAGTGCAGCAAGCCGCTGATTGAGAGCTTCGGCCTGGGCCTTCGCATTACCAATATAGCTGGCAGGCGAGAGATCCTTCAGCTCCTTTTTGACCGTCTCAGGTAGCTCGAGTGTGTCAATGAAGGCAGCAAAGCCTGCCTGATCGATCCGCTTGCCGCGGGTCAGTTCTTTGAGCTTCTCGTAGGGTTTTTCAATGCCGTAGCGACGCATCACGGTTTGAATGGGCTCGGCCAGCACTTCCCAGCTGTTGTCCAGGTCTTCTGCAAGACGCTCAGGGTTGGCTTCCAGTTTGCTGATGCCTTTCAG
The DNA here is from genome assembly GCF_022348135.1 of Halomonas sp. McD50-4. Lineage (NCBI taxonomy): Bacteria > Pseudomonadati > Pseudomonadota > Gammaproteobacteria > Oceanospirillales > Halomonadaceae > Halomonas > Halomonas sp. McD50-4. The sequence continues at coordinate 353,256 of NZ_JAKRFG010000002.1, forward strand.
GCTGGCGTGGTAGCCAATCAGGCCGTAGGCCAGACCAACGCCAAGGTTGCGCAGCACGGTGGAGTCGGTCAGGTCGCGCTGCCAGCGCGAAATCGGCAGCTTCTGTGCCAGGTGGCTCATCACTGCATTGGCCAACCCCAAGTTACCCTCTGAGTTTTCGAAGTCGATCGGATTGACCTTGTGCGGCATAGTCGACGAGCCAATTTCGCCTTCTACGGTACGCTGCTTGAAATAGCCCAGCGAGATATAGCCCCAGACATCGCGATCGAAATCGATCAAAATCGTGTGAAAGCGGCAGATCGCATCGAACAGCTCGGCAATGTAGTCGTGGGGTTCGATCTGTGTGGTGTAGGGGTTGAAGCTCAACCCTAAACCTTCGACGAAGGTGCGCGCGTTGGCTTCCCAGTCGATGTCCGGGTAGGTGGTCAGGTGGGCGTTGTAGTTGCCCACCGCGCCGTTGATTTTGCCCAGAATCTCGACACTTTCGATCTGCTTGAGCTGTCGCTTGAGGCGATACGCCACGTTGGCCATCTCTTTGCCCAGCGTGGTGGGGCTAGCGGTTTGGCCGTGGGTGCGCGACAGCATCGGCTGACCGGCATGGGCAATCGCCAGCTTGGCAACTTCATCGGCGACTTGATGCATGGTCGGCAGCAAGGCTTTAAGGCCGTCTGCCAGCATCACGCCATAGGAAAGGTTGTTGATGTCCTCAGAGGTGCAGGCGAAGTGGATGAACTCGGTGACCGCGTTCAACTCTGCTTGTCCTGCGATCTTTTCTTTCAAGAAGTACTCGACCGCTTTGACGTCATGGTTGGTGGTGCGCTCGATCTCTTTGATGCGCTCGGCGTCGTCCACGGAAAAGTCGCGAATCAACTGCTCTAGAAAAGCGGTAGCTTCTGCGGAGAGCGGGGGCACTTCCACGATTTGGCCGTGGTCAGCCAAGCGTTGCAGCCAGCGCACTTCCACAATGACCCGCGCGCGTATCAGGCCGAATTCGCTGAAGTGTTCACGTAGCGCGGCGGCTTTGGCGCCGTAGCGGCCGTCGACGGGGGAGAGGGCGGTCAGAGCAGAGAGTTGCATGGCTTGGTTTCCAGAGTAGTCAAAGTCAGGGATCGAAAGTGAGGTGGCGCAGAGGCTAGCCGAGGTCATCCAGTGCTCGGCGCATTGCCTTGCGCTGGAAAACCAGTTTCCAGCGGCGCCCACCCTGCTGATGCCATAGCAGGGCGAAGCGGATGCCGGCCATCAGGCAAGCGCGCACCCGCTCCGGCATCATACGGGTTTGCAGTAACGAGGGGTCGCCCTGCACCACGATGCGTGTTTTAAACGTCGAGATAGTCTCTTGGTAAGCTTCACCGAGGCTGGCGATGACGTTTTCGTGGGTCGTGCCAAAGTGCTCCGCTTGTCCTTGGATATGAGCGAGTTTCTGGCCTAGCAGGTCCATCATCTGGCGGTCGGTGCGCAGCTTGTTCATCAACAAAAGCAGCGAGAAACCGTAGCGAAGCACGACCGGGTTAGCTTGCTTGCGCCCCACCAGTGCTTCCAGCGTTTCTAGACCGCGGCGCAGATTATTGGGATGGCCGCCGTAAATCGCCTCGAAGCTTTCGGGATTCGTGTCGACCGTCGCGTTGATCAGCGTTTCCCAGGCGCGGGTATCGACCTGCCCGGTACGTGCCAGCTCGTCGACCAGACTGGCGGCTTGGAATACGCCCGCCAGCGCAAGGGCCTGGCGGGCAGCGGGGGAGTCGGGCGCGCGGTGTATCGGGGTGGCGCTCATGCGGCGGCCTCCGCCATTTTCCAGGTGGCGCGGATGACGCCGCCGCCCAGACAGATATCGTTATCGTAAAGCACTAGCGACTGGCCGGGCGTGACCGCCCACTGTGGATCGTCGAACACGACCTCGACACTGCCGTCCGGCTGGGCAATGATCTCGCAGGGACAGTCACTTTGGCGGTAGCGCGTCTTGGCGGTAAAGCGGCCCCGCTGCACGGGAGGATGACCCGCGACCCAATCCATGGGCTCGGTGGCCAGCGCATCGGTGTACAGCAGCGGATGATACTTGCCCTGAACCACGATCAGTACGTTGCGATCGAGATCCTTAGCCGCCACGTACCAGGGCTCTTCGGAGTAGTTGGCCAAGCCGCCGATTCCCAGTCCCTGACGCTGGCCTAAGGTGTAATACATCAAGCCCATGTGCTGGCCGATCTCATCGCCTTCGGGGGTCTCGATGGTCCCGGGCTGGGCGGGCAGGTACTGTTGCAGAAAGTCGCGGAAACGACGTTCACCGATGAAGCAAATGCCGGTAGAGTCTTTCTTCTTGGCGGTGATCAGATCGTGCTGCTCCGCCAGCGCGCGCACCTCGGGTTTCTCCAGCTCGCCCACCGGGAACAGGGTGCGGGCGATGGCCGCTTCCGGCACGGCGTGCAGGAAGTAGCTTTGGTCTTTATTGCCATCCAGGCCTTTCAGCAGGCGCGGGTGGCCGTCGCGAATGCCTTGCCGCACATAGTGGCCGGTAGCGATTTTATCGGCACCTAGCATCTCGGCATACTCTAGAAAGACTTTGAACTTGATCTCGCGGTTGCAGAGGATGTCAGGGTTCGGCGTACGGCCCGCTTTGTACTCCGCTAAGAAGTGCTCGAAAACGTTGTCCCAGTATTCGGCGGCGAAGTTGGCAGTATGCAGTTTGATGCCCAGTTTAGCGCACACGGCTTCTGCATCCGCTAGGTCTTCTTTGGCCGTGCAGTATTCGGTGCCGTCGTCCTCGTCCCAGTTCTTCATAAACAAGCCTTCGACATCGTAACCCTGCTGGAGCAGAAGGAGTGCCGAAACGGAGGAGTCGACGCCGCCAGACATGCCGACGATCACCTTGCCGGTGGCCGCAGTGCGGATGTCCGCCGTGTCCTGGGTGGCTGAGCCATGGGTGGATGTCATGAGCATCCTCGATTGAAGTGGTGTGCAATTGGGCGGCGATTATACACGATGGGGGCTCGATGCTTCGAGTGCTTCACTCCTTGATCACACCAAGCGGGTAAAGGCGGCCGCCCAGCGCATCGTCGATGCGTTGAAGAACCAGCGGGCTGCGCAACCGTCGGTCGCCGTCCAACATGGCAATCTCCTCTCGGGTCAGCCAGTGAGTCGCGACGATGGCCGGGTCGATAGCAGAGCTAACGTACTGGCTGGGCGTGGCAACGAAACCGTGACTATGGAAGGTCGTACCGGCAGGCGTATGAAATACGTACAGCCCCAGATAGCCGGTCAAAGCGATCTGCCAAGCGGTCTCTTCCATGACTTCACGGTGAACGGCTGCCATCGGCCCTTCCCCGTGCTCGACGTGTCCGGCAGGCTGATTGAACAGCGTGTGTGGGCCACCTTTATTCTCTTCCACCATTAGAAAACGCCCCTGCTGCTCGATCACACAGGCAACGGTGCTGTGAATGATGGGGCGGGCAACGTCCGTTTGGACAACGCCGCTCATTTGCGTCTTCCTCTTGGTTTTGCACTGCTTTTCGAGCCGCGTTTGGCGCCCCTTTCAGCGTCCTTGTAGGTGTTGAGTGGTTTGTGTTGTCCGCTGCGCGGCTTGGTCGCTTGGGTCGTCCGTGGCGCGTGTAGCGTCTCTTTGCGCCACTGGCCGGGTGCGAGATCGCCCAGTTGCCAGGGGCCAATCGCGGCACGTATCAGGCGCAGAGTGGGAAAGCCAACGTGGGCGGTCATGCGGCGCACTTGGCGATTGCGCCCCTCGCTAATGGTGAGTTCCAACCAGCTGGTCACGGGATGGCGTTTGGGATCGATGGCCGGGGCGCGCTCAGCCACGTCAGGGGGCGACATACGCCGAGCTTTGGCGGGCAAAGTGGGCCCATCTTTCAAGGTAACGCCGGATACGAGTGCGCGAATGGCCTCGTCGGTAATGTGACCTTCGAGCTGCACCCAGTAGGTTTTTGGCTGTTTGTGACGGGGGTGGGCGATACGGTGGATCAGGTTGCCATCATCACTCAGCAAGAGCAGTCCTTCCGAGTCGTAATCGAGGCGTCCGGCCGCATAAACACCCGGCGCATCGAGCACGTCGGCCAGCGTAGAGCGGCCTTGGCTGTCGGTGAACTGGGAGAGCATGCGGTAGGGTTTGTGCAGTAGATATAGGGTGCTCATCGTCTCTCGAACTGTCTTGCAGACTGTAGGCAGAGGATTTGTCGACAATCGCTCATGCGGTTAAAGTGCAGCGCTGGTATAATCTGGCCCGGCTGTTGGAGTTTGAAAGGGCCGAAAGCAGAACGGTGCTTGCCGCGCCGTCGCCGTTACCGCAGTAACCACCGAGTGACCAGTAGTACCACCGACTGACTAAAGGGGCAGCGCATACAGGATGCTCCACACGCTTCGCGGCATGGCCAATCGTTGTAATGGGCCGCGTAGCTCAGGATTTTATAATCACAGCGACCGAAAAAGAGGTTAACGCAAAAATGTCTAAAACGCCGAAGATCATTTATACGCTCACCGATGAAGCTCCTGCGCTCGCTACCTACTCTCTGTTACCCATCATTGATGCTTTTACCGACTCTGCCGGTGTCGAAGTAGAGACCCGCGACATTTCGCTGGCTGCCCGTGTGCTGGCACAGTTTCCCGACATTCTGAACGACGAGCAGCGCGTCAGCGACGACTTGGCTGAGCTGGGTCAGCTGGCGAAGACGCCGGAAGCCAATATCATCAAGCTGCCTAACATCAGCGCCTCTGGCCCCCAGCTCAAAGCGACCATCAAAGAGTTACAGAGTCAGGGTTATCCGCTGCCGGCGTATCCGGAAGAGCCTAAGAACGATGAAGAGGCCTCCATCAAAGCGCGCTATGACAAAGCCAAAGGCAGTGCGGTAAACCCGGTGCTGCGTGAGGGTAATTCTGACCGTCGTGCGCCGAAATCGGTCAAGAACTACGCGCGTAAATACCCGCACCGTATGGGCGAGTGGAGCGCTGACTCCAAGTCTCATGTCGCGCACATGAGCGAAGGCGATTTCTACGGCAGCGAGCAGTCAGCGGTCATGGAAAAAGCGGGCACGCTGAAGATCGCGCTGCAGCAAGCCGATGGCACCCAGGTAGTGCTAAAAGAGGGGCTTGCGGTACAGGCGGGTGAAGTGATCGATGCGGCGTGCATGAGCAGCCGTCGTCTGCGTAGCTTCATCGACAGCCAGATCAACGATGCTAAAGAGAGCGGCGTGCTGTTTTCGCTGCACCTGAAAGCTACCATGATGAAGGTCTCCGACCCGATCATGTTCGGCATCGTAGTTGAAGAGTTCTACAAAGAGGTGCTGGAGAAGCACGCTGACGCACTGAAGAGCGCGGGCTTCAACGCCAACAGCGGTATCGGCGACCTGTACAGCGCCATCGAGAAGCTGCCCAGCGACCAGCAAGACGCCATCAAAGGCGATGTCGAGGCGCTGTATCAAACACGCCCGGCCATGGCGATGGTGAATTCCCACAAAGGCATCACCAACCTCCACGTGCCCAGCGACGTGATCATCGACGCCTCCATGCCGGCGATGATTCGTGATTCCGGCAAGATGTGGAATGCCAACGATGAGTTGCAGGATGCCAAAGCGGTCATCCCGGATCGTTGCTACGCCACCATCTATCAAGCCGTCATCGAAGACTGCAAGCAGAACGGTGCGTTCGATCCGACCACGATGGGTAGCGTTCCTAACGTGGGCCTCATGGCGCAGAAAGCCGAAGAGTACGGCTCCCATGATAAAACCTTCCAAATGCCCGCCGACGGTACCGTCGTGGTGACCGACGACTCGGGCGAAACGCTATTCAGCCACACGGTAGAAGCGGGCGACATTTGGCGGATGTGCCAAACCAAAGATGCGCCGATTCAAGACTGGGTGAAGCTGGCGGTCACTCGTGCCCGCGACAGCGGTGCTCCAGCGCTGTTCTGGCTCGACGCCAACCGTGCCCATGACGCCCAACTGATCAAGAAGGTCGAAACGTACCTGAAAGACCACGACACGTCCGGCCTGGATATCCGTATACTAGCGCCCGTCGACGCGATGAAACTCTCCCTGGAACGCATTCGCAAGGGTGAAGACACCATCTCCGTCACCGGTAACGTGCTGCGCGACTATCTCACCGACCTGTTCCCGATCATGGAGCTCGGCACTAGCGCCAAGATGCTTTCCATCGTGCCGCTGATGAACGGCGGTGGTCTGTTCGAAACCGGCGCTGGCGGCTCGGCACCGAAGCACGTTCAGCAGTTCCTGGAAGAGAACCATCTGCGCTGGGATTCGCTGGGTGAGTTCCTGGCGCTGGCAGCGTCGCTCGAACACCTAGGCAGCACCTTCGGTAATGCCCGCGCGACGCTGTTGGCAAAAGCGCTGGATGAAGCCAATGGCAAATTCCTCGACAGCAACAAGTCGCCATCGCGTAAAGTCGGCGAGCTGGATAACCGTGGCAGCCACTTTTACCTGGCCCTCTACTGGGCAGAAGCATTGGCAGCTCAGGATCAGGATGGCGATATGAAAACGCTGTTCGCCCGTTTGGCCGAAGCGCTCAAAGCCAACGAAGCCGCGATCGTTGACGAACTCAATAGCGTTCAAGGTCAGCCGGTCGATATTCAAGGCTACTTCCACCCGAACGGTGAACTGGCCAGCCAAGCCATGCGTCCAAGCAAGACGCTAAACGACGCCCTGGCAATGGTTGCCAAAGGCTAAATCGCCTGGTGACAGTCGCACCCTGTGTGCGGCTCGCCCCCTGCCTGCTTAGCAGGCAGGGGTTTTTTGTTTTGCCCAGTGTGATAATTTCGAGTTTTTCGTGAACCCTTGTTGATGGCGTGCGTCTTATACAGCAGATTATAGTGTGTACAACCGAGGCTGCTCTCAGCATCCTCCCTAGAACTGCTTGTCAGACACCGTCCGTCAGCCTAGAGATGATCCTTGCAGCTTATGCGTATTACAGAAAGCCCAATCGTGGTAGCGACGCTACAGGCAGGCATGACGCGTCCAGGCATGCCCGAGCACGATGATGACTTAGCGGTGCAGTCGGCCGAGCCCGCGCTGGCACAGCCGCCTTTATATAAAGTGGTGTTGCACAACGACGACTATACCCCCATGGAGTTTGTCGTCGAAGTGCTGCAGGGTTTTTTCAATATGGATAGCGAAAAAGCCGTACAGGTCATGCTGGCCGTACACACTCAGGGAAAAGCCACGTGCGGCATTTTTACCCGGGATATTGCTGAAACAAAGAGCTATCAAGTGAATGAGTACGCCCGTGAGTGCGAGCACCCATTAATGAGCGATATCGAAGCGGCCGATTGACCCCGTTGACGTAACCTGCGTTGAAAAAAAGTAGCGCAGGGGCTTGCAACCATGCCATTTGTACCCGATGTTGAAAGTGCCGGTCGATTAAACTGATCCGACGCAAGCCCTAGGTGGCGATATGCCCTAGGTAGTAGCGAAAAGGGGACTGCCATGCTGAGCAAAGAACTTGAACTGACCCTGAACACGGCCTTCACCGTGGCTCGCTCGAAGCGCCACGAGTTTATGACCGTCGAGCATCTGCTTCTGGCGCTGCTAGACAATGCTTCTGCGGTGGATGTGCTGAAGGCGTGCGGGGCAAACCTCGACAAGCTGCGGTCCGATCTGCAGGATTTCATCAATTCGACCACACCGCTGATCCCCGAGGGGCAGGGTGACCGTGAAACACAGCCAACGCTGGGCTTCCAACGCGTGCTTCAGCGTGCGGTATTCCATGTTCAATCGTCTGGCAAGAGTGAAGTAACAGGCGCTAACGTGCTAGTAGCGATCTTCTCTGAGCAAGAGAGTCAGGCAGTCTATTTCTTGAAGCAACAGAGCGTGGCACGGGTCGATGCAGTAAATTACATTGCTCACGGCATCTCGAAAGTGTCTGGTCATGGCCCTTCACCCTCTCCCTCTTCTCAAGAGAACGACGATGCAGAAGAGGGCAGTGCCGAAGGTGCCGCTCACCCGCTGACGGGCTATGCCACCAACCTGAACGAGCAGGCGCGCCAGGGTAAAATCGACCCGCTAATTGGTCGTGATCACGAGCTCGAGCGTGTCGTGCAAATCCTGGCCCGTCGTCGTAAGAACAACCCCCTGCTGGTGGGTGAGGCGGGCGTGGGCAAAACCGCCATTGCTGAAGGCCTGGCCAAACGCATCGTCGAAGAAGACGTGCCCGAAGTGATCGCCGATGCGGTGGTCTACTCATTGGACATGGGCGCACTATTGGCAGGCACCAAATACCGTGGCGATTTCGAAAAGCGCCTCAAGAGCTTGCTGAGCGAGCTGCGCAAACAGCCCAATGCCATCTTGTTCATCGATGAGATTCACACGGTCATTGGCGCGGGCGCTGCCTCGGGCGGCGTAATGGACGCCTCCAATCTGTTGAAACCGCTGCTCTCTTCAGGTGAGCTGCGCTGCATTGGTTCGACCACGTTCCAGGAGTTCCGCGGAATTTTCGAGAAAGACCGCGCCTTGGCACGCCGCTTCCAAAAGGTCGACGTGCTGGCACCGTCCGTTGAGGACACCATCAAGATTCTCAAAGGGCTGCGTTCGCGCTTCGAAGAGCACCACGAACTGAAATACACCGACGGTGCGTTGGAAAGTGCGGCCCGATTGGCGGATCGCTACATCAACGATCGATTCCTGCCCGATAAAGCGATCGACGTGATCGACGAAGCGGGTGCGCATCAGCGGATGCTACCCCCTGAGGTACGCGCTACGACGATCGACGTGGAGCAGGTGGAAGCCGTGGTGGCCTCCATTGCGCGCATTCCGCCGAAGAGCGTCTCGAGTTCGGATCGTAAACAGCTCGAGAAGTTGGACCGCGACCTGAAAATGTTGGTGTTTGGTCAAGACGAAGCGATCGATTCACTGTCGGCGGCCATCAAGCTCTCCCGTGCGGGCCTGAAATCTCCCGATAAGCCCGTGGGCAGTTTCCTGTTCGCAGGCCCGACTGGGGTCGGTAAAACGGAAGTAGCCAAGCAACTGGCGCATATCATGGGCATCGAGCTGGTGCGTTTCGATATGTCGGAGTACATGGAGCGTCACACCGTGTCGCGTTTGATCGGTGCGCCTCCAGGCTATGTGGGGTATGACCAGGGTGGGCTACTGACCGAGGCCGTCACCAAACAGCCGCACTGCGTGCTGCTTCTCGACGAAATCGAAAAAGCGCATCCAGAAGTCTTCAATCTGCTATTGCAGGTCATGGATCACGGTCGTTTGACGGACAACAACGGCCGCGAGGCAGACTTCCGCCATGTGATTTTGATCATGACCTCGAACGCTGGGGCGGAGCAGGCGTCGCGTCGCTCTATCGGTTTCCAGAGCCAGGATCACTCGACGGATGCGATGGAAGTGATTCGTCGGACCTTCTCGCCGGAATTCCGTAACCGCCTGGACGGCATCATTCAATTCCATGCGCTGCCCACGACGGTAGTGCGCAACGTGGTCGACAAGTTCCTGATCGAGCTTCAAGCGCAACTAGACGAGAAGCGCGTGCAGCTGGATGTAGACGACGTCGCCCGAGATTGGCTAGCAGAGAAAGGCTACGACCCGGATATGGGGGCAAGGCCGATGGCTCGCTTGATCCAAGAGAAGCTCAAGAAGCCACTCGCAGAGATGATTCTGTTTGGAGAGCTGGCCGAGCACGGTGGTATCGTACATGTTAGCCTGGAGGAGGGAGAGCTTCATCTTTCGACAGAGTCGGAAATGGCAGATGCGCCCTGAAAAGGGCGCTAAGATGACCGACAAGCAGTAATGCATATTCGCTAGCACGCACAGCGCCCTGTCTTCGACGGGGCGTTGTCGTTTCCAGGGAGCGGCGCCGTCGTTACGCGGTGCTACTAATAGCCGTGGGACGCGATCTGTGAGCAGACGTTGCTTGAGGGCACACTCAAGGCTTAGCGCGAGCGATAAACGATACGGCCTTTGGACAAGTCGTAGGGCGTTAGTTCTACCTTGACCTTGTCGCCAGTCAGAATGCGGATGTAGTTTTTACGCATTTTGCCAGAGATGTGAGCGGTCACGACATGGCCGTTTTCAAGCTCAACCCGGAACATGGTATTGGGAAGGGTGTCAACGATCACGCCTTCCATTTCAATATGATCTTCGCGTGCCATATAGGCAGATCCTCACTTTTAGATATCGTGGATAGTCGAATGAGTGTTTCCGACGGCGTTGGCACAGACCTGCACGCCTAAGAAACAGCGCTATATTGTGCCGTAAGCCTGCCGTCAAGGCAAAAAAGCTGCTCAGATTAGCGAATTAAGGGGCGCCAGTGGCGACCATCGAGCAGCTCGATAGGCGAAAACGCCTGCTTGTATCGCATTTTTCGGCACTCCTCGATCCAGTAGCCAAGGTAAAGGTGGGGAAGCCGTTTCTCTTGGCAAAGCTCGATTAGCTTTAAAATGGCAAACGTGCCCAAGGATCGTTTCTCTAACGCATCATCCACTTTGAAAAACGTATAGATGGCCGATAGTCCATGTTCGAGCTGGTCGAACGCTGCCACGGCCACCAGTTCGTCGTCGAGATACATTTCCAGCAAATGGGCGTAAGGTTCTTCCAGCGTCAAAAAGGTGCGATATTGGTCGCGGCTGGGTGGGAACATATCGCCGTCAGCGTGTCGCTGTCGAATGTAGTCAGCGTAGAGCGCGTAGTGCGAAGCATCGAAGCGCGCTGGGATGACACGCGTTTCGATATCGGCATTGCGCCGCCAGACTTTTCGCTGGGTGCGGTTGGCGCTAAAGTGATCCACCGGAATCCGCACCGATCGACAAGCGTTGCATCCCTCGCAGTGGGGGCGGTATAAGTGGCGCCCGCTGCGTCGGAAACCCAGCAGCGACAGTGAGTCGTACACCCCTGGCACGGGTGACTCCTGGGGGGCAAGAAACAGCGTAGTAGCCTCTTTGCCTGGCAAGTAGCTGCAGGCATGAGGAACGGTTAGGAAGAAGCGCAAATCCCGCACGGGTCGGCGAGGAGCGTTACTACTCACGGCTTGCCTCCTTGATCATGAACGGCGGTCACTGTGCTGTTGCGTTTGAAGCAATGGCTGCAAGCCACGGAGATTCTGGCACCTGGGGCGCTTGAGTCTCAGTGCTGGATAAGCAAAACGCCTTTTCTGGCAGCCACTTCTCAAGATAGTTGATGAACGTTCGCCGGGCGACCGTTGTTGCGCCGAGGCTGGCCAGATGCGGTGTATGCACCTGGCAGTCGATGAGCTTGCCGCCGTAAGTGTGCATGGCGCTTGCCAAGTGGGCGAGGGCAATTTTAGAGGCGTCTGGCTGGCGTGAAAACATCGACTCGCCGAAAAATACCGGCCCCATCGCCAAGCCATAGAGTCCGCCTACCAGCTGGCCCCCATGGTGGACCTCGACACTGTGGGCAATGCCCAATGCATGCAGCCTCTGGTAAGCGTCGCGCATGGAAGGATTGATCCAGGTGCCCAGCTCGTCTTTACGTGGCGCAGCGCACGCTTCGATTACCTGGGCAAAGTGTTGATTCAGCGTCACGCTAAAGCCACCATGTCGCAGCCGTTTAGCAAGGCTGCGGCGTCGTTTAAACTGTTCAGGCAGCAGTATCATGCGTGGATCTGGGCTCCACCATAAAATGGGGTCATCGTCGCTATACCAAGGAAATATCCCTTTTCGGTAAGCGTCTACCAGCCAGGCTGGTGTAAGCTCTCCACCGGCAGCCAACAGGCCGTTAGGGTTCTCCAACGCCTGTTCGGTAGAAGGAAAAGTGGGGTGTGGCGATGAGAGCCAAGGTAGCATCGCTTGCTCCTGTTGCTAGTGGCGTCCGTCGAAGCGCTGTGACGGCGGAAGGATGCTCGGTATGATGCAAACTCGCAAGTGGATTAAAGACACCGTGTGGTGTAAAGGGAGAATCGCTTGAAAGTAAATAAGGCGGTAGACAAGCGAACGCAGCGGCAGTCGCGTCAGTCACCATCGAGTTCTCAATCATCGGCGCGGGTCAATGCCGCGAAGGATAAGGCGCGCCGCGTTGGTCTGCGCTTGCAAGGCTCTGCCCGTGAAGGGGTGGTGGTCGTCATGCTGGCGCTCTGCGTCTTCTTGCTGTTGGCCCTGTTTAGTTACCATCCTGCCGACCCAGGCTGGTCGTACCAAGGCCCCGAAACCGAGGTTCGCAACTGGATGGGGCCCGTGGGTGCTTGGCTGGCCGATGTGCTCTATTCACTGCTGGGTGCAAGTGCCCTATGGTGGCCGGGTATGTTTGGTTACGCCGCCTGGTGGCTGATGCGCTCTCGCCAGGTACGCTTCGAGCTAGACCCAGTGGCCATCGCCGTACGTGCGGGCGGGCTAGTGCTGCTGATGTTCGGCACGACCATGTTGGGGGCACTGCACTTTTACCATCCCGATAGCATTTTGCCCTATGCCTCTGGCGGTATATTGGGAGAGGGGCTGGTGGGCACCTTAAAACCGCTCGTCAGTAGTGGCGGAGTAGGGTTGATCGCTGCAGCGCTCATTCTCATTGGTTTCCCGCTGTTTAGCGGTATGTCTTGGCTGCAAGTGGCCGATGAAGTCGGTCGTAAACTTTGTCGTATCGGCGGTTGGTTTGGCGAGCGCCGTGCCAAGCGGCGTGAAAAGCGTGCCGAACGGGCCGCGGTGCGCGCAGCGGCCAAGGCAGCGTCCAAGAAAGTGAAGCAGCGCTCCTGGGCTGAGCCGAGTGACACGAGTACCGATCCCGTCGATGACGAAGTGGCGACGACTACGCCTCGGGCCAGTGAAGCAATTGAGCCTCCCGTGCGTCCTACCGTCAGTGAGCGCTCACCTGTCGGTCGTCGCGAGCGCCGTGAGCCGAGCTTCTCGGCACCCGCAGAGGATGAGGCGTCGTCGGTCACCGATACGTCGATTCCCTGGGAAGCGGCCGCTGTGCTGAGCGAGCGTCATGCACCGGCCCCTCCCGCGGCTGCCGCATCTCAAGACCCCGAGTTGGAGACATCGCCTTCTCCGAAGATGACGCCAGAGAAAGACGCGCCTGAAGAGCCGATCATGCCGCTCTCCGCGCACGCTCCGGAGGACGTCCAAGAGCCTGCTCCGGAGCCAGAACCTGAGCCGACACCCTCTATTACCGATACAGAGGTACCGCTCGAAGCGCTTGAGACATCCTCGCCAAACGCGCATGCGTTTGCGACCAAGCCCGTGGATGAGCCAGAGCCTGCCGTGCGTCAGGAAGATAGTGAGTACTCACCTTTGAGCGCTGGCGAAGAGCAAACGAGCGAGGACGTTGCCCCGACCGTGCCGCTACGCGCGTTACGCAATGAGCCAGAAGAGACCTCGGAATCCATTGCGCCCGTTGAGCTGGCTCGCCGTTCAGAGCCAGCACCAGAACCAGAGGCAGCACCCGCCCCCGCTCCTACGACGCTGCGCAGTGACGAAAGCGATCCCGCTTATCGGCCTACGCCCATGTCTGCGGAGTCGCGCCGTGAGCGCGTACCCGAGGTGGTGCCCGAGCCGGTGTGGGGTGACGATGATGATGAGCAACCGATCAAGCCCGCCATCCAGGCGCCAGCCAGTGCGCGCCATGAACCTACGTTCTCGACCGAGTCGGTCGAAGAAGAGTCAGACAATGGGCCAACGCTCTGGACCGTCGAGCATCTTCAGAGCCAGCGTCCGACGTTTGAAACGCTTCCAGAGCCCGAGGGCGAGGTGCCCAGCCTGCAGCTGCTAACACCGCCGGAGCCGCATCAGCCGAACTACACGGATGAGCAGCTGGCCGATATGGCGGAACTCCTGGAAGTCAGGTTACGTGAATACGGTGTAAAAGCTGAAGTGGTCGATACGTGGCCGGGGCCGGTCATTACACGTTTCGAGATCAAGCCTGCTGCCGGGGTGAAGGTTTCCAAAATCAGCAACCTGGCCAAAGACCTTGCTCGTTCGCTGATGGTCAAGAGCGTGCGTGTGGTCGAGGTCATCCCTGGTCGGCCCACGGTGGGTATCGAAATTCCCAACCCGCATCGCGCAATGATTCGTTTGCGTGAAGTGATCGATTCGGACCGCTACCAGCAGGAGAATTCACCGCTGACGATGGCGCTTGGCCAAGATATTGGCGGTGGTCCGGTAGTGGCGAATTTGGGCAAAATGCCCCACCTGTTGGTGGCCGGTACGACCGGTTCGGGTAAGTCGGTGGGGGTCAACGCCATGCTGATCTCCATGCTGCTCAAGGCTACACCCGATGAACTCAAGCTGATCATGGTCGATCCCAAGATGCTGGAACTGTCGGTGTATGACGGCATACCGCATTTGCTGGCGCCTGTCGTCACCGATATGAAGGAAGCGGCCAATAGCTTGCGTTGGTGTGTGGCTGAAATGGAGCGCCGTTACAAGCTGATGGCCGCCATGGGCGTGCGTAACATCGCCGGGTTTAACGCGCGCCTCGATGAAGCCGAACGTGCCGGTGCCCAGGTGGCCGACCCGCTATGGGAGCCCCAGCCCTGGGAAATGCATCAAACGCCTCCAGTGCTGGAAAAGCTGCCCTATATCGTAGTGGTCATCGATGAGTTTGCCGATATGTTCATGATCGTCGGCAAAAAGGTCGAAGAGCTGATCGCGCGGCTGGCGCAGAAAGCGCGGGCTGCCGGTATCCATCTGATTCTGGCTACTCAGCGCCCGTCGGTGGATGTGGTGACCGGCCTGATCAAGGCGAACATTCCGTCACGGATGGCGTTCCAGGTCTCCTCGCGGATCGATTCGCGCACCATTCTCGACCAGGGCGGTGCCGAAAGCCTGTTGGGTCATGGCGATATGCTCTACTTGCCCGCGGGCTCCGGTCCACCGAATCGTGTCCATGGTGCCTTCGTGGACGACGATGAAGTCCACCGGGTGGTCGATGACTGGAAGCGTCGAGGCGAGCCGGAGTACATCGAAGAGATTCTTTCCGGCGGCGTATCTGCCGATGCGCTAACCGGGCTAGAAGCGGAAGGCGTCGATGGCGATGATGCCGAACAGGACGCGCTCTATGACGAAGCGGTGCAGTTCGTTACTGAAACGCGAAAAGCGTCGATTTCTGCCGTACAGCGGCGCTTCAAGATCGGTTATAACCGGGCCGCACGTCTGGTCGAGGCCATGGAAGGGGCCGGGGTGGTCTCCTCCATGGGTACCAACGGTGCCCGCGAGGTGCTGGCGCCGCCGCCGGTGGGCCATTAACACGTCAACCATGCAATAAGCGTGAAAGTCGCGCCGCCGGTGAAACCCTGCGGCGCGTTTCGCGTCTGAGGGGCATAGGGAGCTTTTTACGCTCTTTGCCTCGTCCGCTATTCGGCAATGAATGCCTAGGGAGAAAGAACATGCGCGAACCCTCTAACCGCCGTTCACCGGCATTGGCACTGGCCGCCAGTGCGCTGGGATTGACTTTTGCTGCCCCTATGACTGCCTGGGCCAATGAGGCGGCAGAGCGGCTCACCGAGCGCTTGGATCCGTTGGAAAACTACCACGCCACCTTCGAGCAGCAGATTCTCGATGGCAGCGGTGATCGTTTGCAGAGCGCACGTGGGGAAATGTGGCTGTCGCGGCCCGGCATGCTGCGCTGGGAAGTCGAGGCGCCTTATTCGCAAACCGTGGTCTCCGATGGTGAGGAGGTGTATCTCTACGACCCTGACCTGGAGCAGGTCACGGTACAGGCGATGGATGACCGTGTGACCCATACGCCCGCGCTGTTGTTATCAGGCAGCGCCGATGAATTGACGGCAAGTTACGATGTGTTCTACGAGCAGCAGGATGGCGACGATGTCTTTACCTTGATGCCGACGCTGGCCGATACGCTGTTCGAGGAGCTCAGCATGGTCTTCGACGGCGATACTCTCACCGAGCTCTGGATGATGGACAGTACCGGTCAGCGCACTGCCATCACCTTTAGCGGCATCACTCGCAATGGCACTATCGACCGCGATCTGTTCGATTTCCAGATCCCCGAAGGTACGGACGTGATTCGCGAAGAGATGTAGAGGGTGAATCAGTAGATTACGATCGGGCGCTCTAAGGCGCCCGATCTGCTTCTTGGTCGCGCTCTTCCCGCCACGCCATGATTTCCCCGAACCGTTTCTCCTGGCCAAACGGGCTCGGCTCATAGAAGCGTGTTTTGGGCACGTCTTCTGGCCAGCAGTCGTGGTCGCTGCCTGCTGGATATCCGTTTGGCTCGTTGTGAGCGTAGCGATAGCCTTCACCATGGCCGAGCTGCTCCATGAGCTTGGTTGGTGCGTTACGTAGGTAAGTGGGCACTTCCACCTGAGGCTGCTGCTGAACGAACTGCTGGGCGCTCTTCCAGGCGCGGTCTATACGGTTACTTTTTGGAGCGACAGCCAAATGGATCGCGGCATGAGCAATCGCGCGCTGGCCCTCGTAATCGCCCAATCGCAAATAGGCATCCCAGGCAGCAATCACTAGCGGTAGCGCGCGAGGGTCGGCATTGCCGACGTCCTCCGAAGCGATGGCGGTCAAACGTCTTACTATATCCAGCGGGTCGCCGCCGCCTTGGATGAAGCGCGCCATGTAGAGGAGCGCGGCATCGGGACGAGAGGAGCGAATCGATTTGTGAATCGCCGAAAGCAGGTCGTAATACGCATCGCCCTGTTTATCGAACGCGCTGGTGTGATGACCCACCACGTCCGCCAGTACTGCCTGACGTAACACCTCACGACCACTCTGTTGTTCTGTGAAATCGCAGGCGGTTTCCAGTAGCCCCAAGGCTCGCCGAGCATCGCCGGCACTGGCGTGAGCCAACGCGTCCAATACACCGGTCTCTACCTCGATGGCACGCTTGCCAAGTCCCCGCTCGGTATCGGCAAGCGCTTGCTCCATGACCTCGACCAGCTCTTGCTGGGTCAATGACTTCAGGACATACACGCGTGCTCGGGAGAGCAGGGCCGAGTTGACTTCGAAAGAGGGGTTTTCGGTGGTAGCGCCGATCAGCGTCAAAAGACCAGACTCCACGTGGGGCAGCAGCGCATCCTGCTGGCTCTTGTTCAGGCGGTGGATCTCATCTAGAAAGAGAAGCGTTGGCGCGGTGCGCTGGCGAGCGCGCTCTACGACCGTTCGTATCTCTTTGACGCCAGCCATCACTGCACTCAGGTGCTCGAGCTGCGCGTTGGATGCACGTGCTAGGAGCTCAGCAAGCGTGGTCTTACCAACGCCGGGTGGTCCCCATAAAATCATCGAGCGCACCACGCCTGATTCGGCCATGCGACGTAGAGGTTTGTCAGGCCCGACGAGTGCTTGTTGACCGATATAGTCGTCCAGGGTCAACGGGCGCATACGATAGGCCAGCGGCGCGTCGTCACCCGGGGTTGCGTCAAAAAGATCCATATAAACTTCCGTTGTAAATCGAGACGTTGAACAACCAACGCTTAACAAGTGTCTGTGGTAAAAGAGGTTACGTCAGACTACCTTTTGGCATGACCGTAAAGAAGCGCCCATGTTATTGAATATCGCGGAGGCGCAGGACAAGGATTAACGCTAGTGTAGTAGAACCCAGCTCATGATCGCGTGCTGACTGCAGTAGAAAGCAGCCAGCATGACACTCACTAAGGAGACGGCACGATGTTAAACCAACTGCGTCTAGATCATGCCAACATGGCGCGAATGCTCCATGTGCTGCAGCTCAAGCAAAAAACCTTGGCTAGCGGAGAACGGCCTGACTTTCAGCTGATGCGCGAAGTGGTGGACTATATCCTGTCTTACATGGAGGGGTTCGCAACGCCGTTAGAGCGTATTTGTGTCGAGCGGTTGCAGGTGCAGGCCCCTGAACACTTGCCACTCATGGAGCAAATGGCCAGCGATTATCGTGAGCTCAAGCCTCGCTTGATGCGCCTTTCCCATGATATTGACATGATCCTCATGGACAACATCCTGCCAATGGATCGCTTCGCCGACGACCTCAAAGCGTACTTGGAGGCGCATCGCGGCTATCTGCGTCATGAACGTGAGGGGCTTTTCCCGTTGATTGACAAACATTTCACCCCAGATGATCTGGAGGAGCTGCGCCAAGCCCTGCCCGAAGAGGCGGAAAAAGAGCTAGAGCGACTTCAGCTTGCCTATCCAGAGTTATACGCCGAGCTGCGCGGCGCCGACGTACCTGCTCTGTAATCTCAGCATGTGACACCTTCAGTGCCGAACGGGGCGTGTTAAACTAGCGCCCCGTTTTTATGGGCGGCTGAAACGTCACGCTAACGCGTGATAACAAACGTCACCGGCGTTGATCAACGCGGTACTTCAATAGAGCGGATGGGCAGGTGAGGGGTAATGGCAGGGCCAATACTGATTTTCGATTCTGGCGTGGGCGGGCTTTCCGTCGCCCATGCGCTGCGTCAACACTACCCTTCGGCGGCTCTCTGTTACGCTTGCGATAACGCTTGGTTACCCTACGGACTGCGCGACGACGCAACGCTTGCTGCGCGTATCGTGACGGTGTGCCAAGCGGCGGTGCGCGCCTGTCAGGCTAGCGTGCTGGTCGTGGCGTGTAACACCGCGAGCACCCTGGCACTTGAGAAGCTGCGTCAAGCGCTTTCGATACCGGTCGTGGGCACCGTGCCAGCGATCAAGTCGGCGGCCAAGCTGAGTGCCACGCGTCATATTGGTTTGTTGGCGACGGCGGCCACGGTGAATCGTCCCTACACGCAAGGATTGATCGACAGCTTTGCCAGCGACTGTGTGGTTACCCGGGTCGCTGCGGGTGATTTGGTGACCGCGGCCGAGGCCTGGCTGGGGGGAGCGCCCTTTGACGTTGAACGCATGCGTCAGGTGCTGGCACCGCTATGGCAAGCCACCCAGACCCAACCGGCGTTAGATACCGTGGTGTTAGGCTGCACCCATTTTCCGCTTTTGCAGCCACAGCTAGCATCGCTGGCACCGGTGCCTATCACTTGGGTCGATTCTGGCGATGCCATTGCGCGACGGGTCGGCCAGGTTGCCACCGCGCTCATTAGCCACACCGTCGATGACCGCTGCTTTACGACTGCCCCTGCGATCGCATTGACCGACGGCTTTGCCCGTTACGGTTTTCAGCCAGCGCAACCGCTCGAATTGCCCAACGCCCGCTAGGCTGCCAACGAGCAGCGCATCTTCCAAGACGTTCACCATGAGTAGAGAGGAGCCACCTTGGCGATCCCGACTGTAGACCCAGCACGTTACGATGAGCAGCTGGCCGATAAGCAAGCCTACGTGGCCACCACCTTCGCCGCGTTCGATACGCCTGAACTGGAGGTGTATCCCTCGCCGCCGAGTCACTATCGTCAACGCTGCGAGTTTCGTATCTGGCATGAAGCGGACGATCTGTTCTATGCCATGTTCGAGGTCGACCCAGAGAATCCTAAAAACAAACGGGTGGTACGCCTCGACCAGTTTCCTGTGGCCAGTGCCCAGATCAACGCGTTGATGCCCCAACTGCGAGAGGCGTTTTTAGCTAGCGATGAGCTGCGCCGTCGACTGTTTCAGGTGGAGTTTCTGACCACACTCTCTGGTCAAGCGCTGGTAACGCTGATCTATCACCGCCCGCTGGGTGATGCCTGGGAAGCGGAGGCCCGTGCGCTAGAGCGCGCGCTGGGTATCATGATTATTGGTCGTTCTCGCAAGCAGCGCTTAGTGCTCACCCAGGACCATGTATGGGAGAAGCTCACGGTAGATGGCCGCACGCTGCATTATCAGCAGGTGGAAAACAGTTTTACCCAGCCCAACGCGCATATCTGTCAAACCATGCTGAGCTGGGCCAAAGAGGTCACACAAGGTCGTCAGGACGAGGATTTGGTGGAGCTCTACTGCGGCAACGGTAACTTTACGATTGCCCTGGCCGACAATTTCCGCCGCGTACTGGCCACTGAAATTTCGCGCACCTCGGTAGCCAGCGCCAACGTCAATCTCGATGCCAACGGTGTGACCAATGCTCACGTAGCGCGTATGTCGGCGGAAGAGTTTTCGTTGGCCCTAAAGGGCGAGAAGGCGGGCCGCCGCGTGGCCGACATGGCCCTCGACGAGTACAACTTCACGACCGTGCTGGTCGACCCACCTCGGGCGGGACTTGATGAGCAGAGCTGCCATCAAGTCAGCGAATACGCTCAAATCGTCTATATTTCATGCAACCCGGTCACACTGGCCGAAAATTTAGCGCTGCTGACCAAGACCCATGACATCGAGCGATTCGCCCTATTTGACCAGTTTCCGTTTACCCACCACTGTGAATGTGGCGTGCTGCTGACCCGTCGTCAGCCTTGAGCGCACTCACACGAGACGCGTGGAACTTGTCAATAGTGCTTATGATGCACAAGCGGCATACACCATGAATAACCTGTCAGATGGTTAGGGTGGCGATGATGGGTAGCGTAAGCTAATGGGTAGTGTGGCCTAAAGGCCTATTGTCCTTCGTTTTTTTGGCCTAAGTAGTGGCCCCAGGCAGTCGAGGTGATGGATGCATTACGTTGCGATCGAAGAGAGTCGGCGGGATCTTTTAAAGCAGCTACAAGAGCGTTTGGAAGCGCGACTGGAGCCAGCGCGGGCGGCCGATATCGAAGCCTTTGCGCGCCACTTTTATGCCACGGTGCCGGTGGAAGACTTGGTCGACCGTCGCTTGGACGACCTGTACGGTGCGACGCTGTCCATCTGGCAGTTCCTCCAGCACCATGATCCGAAAAGCCCTAAAGTACGCATTTTTAACCCGGATTTCGAAGAGCACGGCTGGCAGTCTACCCACACCTTCGTGGCGGTGCTGCATGAAGACATGCCGTTTTTGGTCGACTCCGTGCGCATCGAACTCAACCGTCGCGGCCTAACGGTACACGCCATTCAAAACGCCGTGTTCGCCGTGGCCCGTGATAGCCAGCATCAGCTGAAGGCGCTGACCTCTCCCAAAGACGAGAACGCACCGGACGCCCGTGAATCGCTGATCGTCATCGAAGTCGATCGTCACACCGATGCCGAATCCCTGGCAAAAATCGAGCGTAATCTGCACGAAGTGCTGCGGGACGTGCGTACCGCCGTGGGCGATTTCGATGCCATGTGCGGCCAGATCACCTCGGCGATACAGGAGTTGGAAAAAAATTGCCCGCCACAAATCGACCCGGACGACCATGAAGAGGCCATCGCTTTCCTGGAGTGGTTGCTGAAAGATAACTTCACCTTCCTGGGCTACGATGAGTACCTGTTAGAAGGCAACGAGCTGCAGCGTGATCCCAACAGCGTGCTGGGCGTATTCCGGCTGGATCAGCCGCGCTACCGCGAGCGAATCCGCACCGAAGAGGGTGTCGACGAACACAATGACTACGTGCTGGTGCCGCAGCTGCTCTCGTTCGCTAAAAGCGCCCACCACTCCCGCGTGCACCGACCCACGTATCCAGATTACATCACCGTCGACCGCTACGACGATGACGGCAACGTGATCGGTGAGCGTCGCTTCTTTGGCTTGTTCACCGCCACGGTGTACAACGAGTCGCCGCGCAATATTCCGCTGCTACGCCGCAAACTCAAGGCCGTGATGGATATCGCTGGCTTCAACCCCCAGGGCCACAACGGCAAGCAGCTGTTGCAGGTGCTGGAAGTCTACCCACGCGATGACCTATTCCAGATCAGTACCGAATCCCTGGCTAGCACCGCACTGGGTATTCTCAACATCCGTGAGCGCCGTCAGGTGCGGCTATTCATCCGCGCCGATGTCAGCGGTAAGTTCTATTCCTGCCTGGTGTTCGTGCCGCGTGATGTGTTCTCGACCGATCTACGCCAGCGCATTCAGGGCATGCTCTGCGACGAGTTGGACGCGCACTTCGGCGACTTCAACACCTACTTATCCGAGTCGGTGCTGGCGCGTATCCAATTGATCCTGCGCTTCAACGGCGACGCCCCGAGCCAATACGATCTCAAACGTCTGGAGAGTAAAGTCGCTCGCCTAGCCCGCAGCTGGCGCGACGATCTGCAGGCGGCGATGATCGAAGGCTTCGGGGAAGAGCGTGCCAATCATCTGATCGATCAGTTCCACGACGCGTTCTCCGCCAGCTACCGGGAAGATTTCAACGCTCGCACGGCCGTGTTCGATGTCCAGCATCTGCTGAATCTGGATAACGGCGACGATCTCTCTCTGTCGCTTTATCGCCCCTTGGAAGAGCAGGCGGGCGGCATGAACCTGAAGCTGTTCCACCGCGAATCGCAAATTCCACTCTCCGACGTGCTGCCGATGATGGAAAATCTGGGGCTGCGCGTGATTGGCGAGCGCCCCTACGACATCAACGCACCACAGCAGCGCTACTGGATTCACGATTTCGAACTGGAACACAGCCGTGAAGGCGTCAACCTGAGCGAAATGCGCGACACCTTCAGCGAAGCGTTCAAGCGTATTTGGGCAGGCGAGGCCGATAATGACGCCTTCAACCGCCTGATCATCGGCGCAGGGCTCGACTGGCGCGAAGTGGCTATGCTGCGCGGCTATGCACGCTATTTGAAGCAGATTCGCTTCGGTATGTCTCAGGATTACATTGCCGCAACGCTGGCGAACTACCCGGCCATTACCCAAACCCTGGTGGAGTTGTTCCGCCTGCGTTTCGACCCGGCCCAGCAGCCCAGCAACGTCGATGACTGCCTTACGCGACTCAACGAGCACTTAGAAGGCGTTGCCAGCCTCAACGATGACCAACTGCTGCGCCGCTTCATGGAGCTGATTCAGGCCACGCTGCGCACCAACTACTACCAGACCACCGACGGTGGCCGCTTCAAGGATTACATCGCCTACAAGTTGGAGCCGTCGAAAGTCACCGGAATGCCCAAGCCGCGCCCGGCGTTCGAGATCTTTGTCTGCTCGCCGCGTGTCGAAGGCGTTCACTTGCGCGGTGGTAAAGTGGCCCGTGGTGGCCTGCGCTGGTCGGATCGTCTCGAGGATTTCCGTACCGAAGTGCTGGGCCTCGTCAAAGCGCAGCAGGTGAAAAACGCGGTCATCGTGCCTGTCGGCGCGAAGGGCGGCTTCGTATGTAAGCGCATGCCGGAAAACGCCGACCGCGAAACCCAACAGAAGGAAGGGATCGTCTGCTACCAAATCTTCATTCGTGCGCTATTGGACGTCACCGACAACTTGGTGGGTGGCGAGGTAGTGCCGCCGCAAAGCGTCGTGCGTCACGATGAAGACGACACCTACTTGGTGGTAGCCGCCGATAAAGGCACCGCTACTTTCTCGGATATCGCCAACGCGATTTCCATCGAGTATGGCCACTGGTTGGGTGACGCCTTTGCTTCCGGTGGTGCCAACGGCTACGACCACAAGAAGATGGCAATCACCGCTCGCGGCGCGTGGGAATCCGTGAAGCGTCATTTCAAGAACCTGGGCGTCAATACCCAGGAAGACCTGTTTACCGTGGTGGGTATCGGAGACATGGCGGGGGACGTGTTCGGTAACGGTATGCTCCTTTCCGATAAGATCCAATTGGTGGGCGCCTTCAACCACCTGCACATCTTCGTCGACCCGAACCCGGATTCCGCAGCGGCCTTTGCCGAGCGCAAACGCCTGTTCGATCTGCCGCGCTCCAGCTGGGAAGATTACAGCAGCGAACTGATCTCCCAAGGGGGTGGGGTGTTCAGCCGCAGCGCCAAGTCGATCACCATCACGCCGGAAATGCAGCAAGCGTTTGGGATTGAAGAGGCTCGCCTGTCGCCCAACGACCTGATTCGCGCCATGCTCAAAGCAAAGGTCGATCTGATTTGGAACGGCGGCATCGGTACTTACGTGAAGAGTTCTGAAGAGACCGATGCGGATGTGGGCGACAAAGCCAACGATGCGCTGCGTATCAACGGTAAAGAATTGAACTGCCGCGTGGTCGGCGAGGGCGGTAACCTGGGCCTGACCCAGCGTGGCCGGATGGAAGCCGCCGCCAACGGGGTACGCGTCTACACCGACTTTATCGACAACGCGGGCGGCGTGAACTGCTCGGATCACGAGGTCAACATCAAAATCTTGATCGATGAAGTGGTCAAGCGTGGCGATATGACCGACAAGCAGCGTAACCAGCTGCTGGCCGACATGACCGAAGAGGTCGCCGACCTGGTGATTCTGGATAACTACCGCCAGACCCAGGCACTGGACCTGTCGGAGATCTTGTCTCACCAGGGCATGGGGCCGTACCGTCGCTTCATCAGCGAGCTGGAGTCCGCCGGTCAAATCGACCGCGAGCTGGAGTTCCTGCCCGCCGATGACGTGCTCAAAGAGCGCGCCAGCAACAATCAGGGCATGCGCTTACCGGAACTGTCGGTGCTGATCTCCTACGCCAAGAGCACCCTGAAGGGCGACTTGATCAACTCCGACGTGCCCGACGATCTGTATATCCACCGTCATCTGGAGCGTCTGTTCCCGGCCGTGCTCACCGAACGCTACCAGAACGAGATGTACGACCACCGTCTAAAGCGTGAAATCGTCGCCACCCAGGTGGCCAACGATCTCGTCGATCACATGGGCATCGTCTTCGTGCGTCGCCTGATGGATTCGACCGGCGCTGGCCGTGCGGACATTGCCCGCGCCTACGTGGTGGCCCGCGATGCCTTCAATCTGCCGTCGCTGTGGGCGCAGATCGAAGCGCTGGATAACCAAGTGCCCAGCCGTGTGCAGTACTCCATGATGCTGGATTTGATGCGCATGATCCGCCGCGCTACGCGCTGGTTCCTTCGTCAGCACCTGGGGCTCTCGACCCAGGACACCATCGAGTACTTCGGCCCACGCTTGGCGCAGTTGCAGGAGGGCATTGGCGAGCTGCTCAGCGGTGAAGAGCAGGCCGTATGGCGCCAGCGCTGTGATGAATTGCTGGAAGCTGGCGTGCCGGAAGCACTGGCCGCCACCGTGGCTGCCGCGCCGAGTCTCTACGCTGGCCTGGGCATCATTCAAGCCGCGCGGATCACCAACGAGAAGCCGCAACGGGTGGCCGAGGTGTTCTATGAAATCGGCAGCCGCTTAGAGCTACCATGGATGATCCAGCAGGTTACCCACCTGGAGGTCCGCGATGCCTGGCAGGCCCAGGCGAGAGAAACCTTCCGCGACGACATCGACCGTCAGCAGCTGGCGCTCACTACCAGTGTTCTGAAGCTAGAAGCCGGCAGCCGTGACACCCAAGAGCGGGTAGCCCAGTGGCTAGAGCAGCATGCCGAGCTACACCGCCGCTGGTGCCGCCTGATCGACGAAGTGCGCGGTGGCAGTGAAGGAGGGTTTGCACTGTTTGCCGTGGCCGTGCGTGAACTGGTCGACCTGGCCGAAAGCGACAGCGAAGCGTAAACCGAAGCGCGTGCTCAACGGCACGCTGCACGCTCGGTAGGAAGCCGCGCCCTGGGGGATCAGGACGCGGCTTTTTTCATCCTGCGAAGCCTGGGCGATGTGCGCTATACTGCGCCCGCCCCGCACGTCGCCCACCGATTAGGAGAGTCTTACCGATGTACCCCATTGCACGCTCGCTGCTGTTTCGCTTGGATCCCGAAACCACCCATGGCATGGCGCTGAACGCGCTCGACGCGTTGCACAAAGTGGGCGGTATTCAGCGACTGTATGGCAAGCCGGTGAGCGACCCGGTCGCACTCATGGGGCTGCGTTTCCCTAACCGTATTGGGCTGGCGGCCGGGCTGGATAAAAACGCCGACCACTTGGATGCGCTGGGCGAGCTAGGATTTGGCTTTGTGGAGGTCGGCACCGTAACACCCAAGGCGCAGCCGGGAAATCCAAAACCGCGTCTCTTTCGATTGGCCGACCACGAGGCGATCATCAACCGCTTCGGGTTCAACAACAAAGGGGTGGCGCATCTCGTCGCGCAGGTCAAAAAACGTCACTACAACGGCATCGTCGGCATCAATATCGGTAAGAATTTGACCACGTCGGTTGAGAACGCCCTGGATGACTACCTATTATGCCTCGATGCGGTACATGGCGCGGCGGACTACATAGCGGTGAATATCTCGTCGCCCAATACACCGGGGCTACGCACGCTGCAGTTTGGCGAACAGCTAGATGCCCTGTTGGGGCCGATTCGCGCCAAAAGCCGCGAGTTGGATGCTCAGGCAGGTCGCAGGGTGCCTCTGCTGGTGAAAATCGCACCAGACATGAGCGAAGAGGAGGTCGCGCTGGTGGCTGGCAGTATCGCACGCAACGAGCTGGACGGCGTGATTGCGACCAATACCACCGTCTCCCGGGAGGCCGTGCAGAACGACCCGCAAGCACAAGAAGTCGGCGGGCTCTCCGGTAAGCCGGTGTTCGAGGCGTCCAATACGGTCATTCGTCTACTGCGCAAGCACCTGCCGACGCTGCCGATCATTGGCGTGGGTGGCATCGATAGTGGTGAAGCGGCCCGGGCGAAAATGGCGGCCGGTGCGGATCTTGTGCAGCTCTATTCGGGATTGATCTACCAAGGGCCTGGGCTAGTGAAGCAGTGTGCCGAGGCGCTCAAGCAAATCGGTTGAAAAAGCCGCAGATAGACGATAAAAAGCCCGCTTTGCAGCGGGCTCCGTCTCCTAATGTTTGAGTAAAAGGTAAATAAATTAGGTCATGACCATGGGGTTTTTATGAATACCGGAGACGCCGATCATTCCGTCCCATTGGTCACCACGACCTTCACGCCAACCGCTCATCCAATATTCGCGTAAATTGACATCTTGACTGGGGCAATCATCACGGGAGCGACCCATGATGCCCGCTTTGTAGCCGTGAACATAAGCCCGCTGGAAGCGATCACGTTTTTGTCGTTTCATTGGCTAACCTCTTTGCATGAAAGCCTTTGATAAGAAGCAGGTCACAAGGCAACGTAGTAATAACAGGCCCATAGGCGTGCTTTACCCAGATTGCCAACACCACTTCGAGAAGTGACTTCAAGTTCAAGAGTGAGCTGCTGCCTCAGCGCTAATGCCTAGCACTCACGTGCTGAACGGAAGAAGCGGCAAGCTCAGACAAGCCAAGGATCGTTACCGGCGTTTAGAAACAGACACGATAAAGACCCTGACAAGCAACGCATGCGTTTTTAGTAGCTACCCTCTTATTGTTAGACCATGATGGGGTCACTTGTCGACCATCAAATTGTCATAAGACATACATTCATTTGCCATATACAGGAATATCGCGCGGTGACGCGCGGCGATCATCATGACCGAGCTGAGCCAAACTGCCCCTCTCAACCTACTAGCGACCTGCCCCAAAGGCATCGAAGGCCTGCTGGCGGATGAACTGACGGCCCTGGGCGCCGAACCGGGTAAAACCACCGTGGCGGGGGTCTATTTTTCTGCCGACCAAGCCACGGCCTACCGAGTCTGTTTATGGTCTCGCCTAGCGAACCGTGTGATTTTGCTACTGGCGCGGGAGTCTCTGGTCGAGACCGCCGAGCAGGTACGCAATGTGGTCGCACGCATCGCCTGGAGCCAGCATCTTGCCCCCGGCAAGACCTTGGCGGTGGATTTTCATGGCCGCAGCGACCATATTCGCCACACGCGCTTCGGCGCACAGACGGTGAAAGATGGTGTGGTGGACGCGCTGCAGTTAGGCGGTCGAGAGCGGCCCAACGTGGACACCAAAGCGCCTGACCTGCGCATTTACGCCCACCTGCACCGGGCCAACTTAAGCCTGGGAATCGATCTCTCCGGTGATAGTCTCCACCGCCGTGGCTACCGCCGCGATGTCGGGCACGCGCCGCTCAAAGAGAACTTGGCGGCAGCGCTGCTGGTGCGCGCAGGCTGGACGGAACGGGCCAAAGCGGGCGAGCCATTGATCGATCCGCTATGTGGGGCAGGAACGCTGCTAATCGAAGCGGCGCTGATGGCATCTGACCAAGCCCCTAACTTGAACCGCGAGCGGTTTGGCTTTCACGGCTGGGCAGGCCATCAAGACGCTGTGTGGAGTGAATTAAAACGCGAAGCCGAAGCACGCGCCTCGATTGGACGCAAACGTTGCAAAACCGAACTGATAGGCTTTGATCAAAGCCCGGCAGCACTGACCGCCGCGAAATCTAACGCCATGCGGGCGGGCATTCCTGCGCTGATCACGCTCCACGGCCAGAGTCTCGCCCAACTACATCGGCCGGAGACGCTGACCGCCGAGCAGGGGCTATTGATCACCAACCCGCCCTACGGCGAGCGCCTGGGCGAGCTGCCGGAACTGGTGCGGCTTTATGCTCAGCTCGGTGAAAAAGCCAAGGCGCTGTTTCCTGGCTGGACGCTGGCGCTGTTTACCGGTAATCCGGATCTCGGCCACCGCCTTGGGCTGCGCGCTCATAAACAGCACGCGCTAAAAAACGGCGCGCTGGATGCCAAGCTGCTGCTCATGGAGATTGCCAGCGCCCGCCCTGCGCCTAAGCAGAGCGGTGAGCCGACAGACGCGGGCGTAGTGCCCCAGGCAAGCCGTACGACAACATCGACGGTGTCGGAAAATGCAAAGATGTTTGCCAACCGTCTGGCAAAAAATCAAAAACGTCTGAAAAAATGGCTGAAGCAGAGTGGTGAAACCTGCTATCGCCTTTACGATGCCGATATGCCAGAGTACGCGCTGGCAGTGGATCGCTACGGCGACCGCGTGCACGTTCAGGAGTATGCGGCACCGAGTTCCGTGAACCCTTCTCAGGCACAAAAACGGCTGTTTGATGCCCTGGACGTGCTGCCCGAGGCGTTGGGGGTCGATCCCAGCAAGATTTACGTCAAGCGCCGCGAGCGGCAAACCGGTGCGGCCCAGTACCAAAAGCGCGATGCCAGCGGCGAGCGTTTTGAAGTGCGGGAGGGCAGCGCAAGGCTATGGGTCAACCTGCGGGATTACCTGGATACCGGTCTGTTTCTGGACCACCGGCCGGTACGCCGAATGCTGGGCGAGATGGCCAGCGGCAAGCGCTTTCTCAACCTGTTCTGTTACACCGCGACGGCCACCGTGCAGGCCGCGCTAGGCGGGGCCAGCGACAGCGTTAGCGTGGACATGTCCAACACCTACCTGGAGTGGGCCCGGGACAACTTTGCGCTCAACCAGCTCGAGCCCAGGCTGCACCGCGTGGTGCGGGATGACTGCTTCCGCTGGCTGGAAACCGCCAACGCGCAGTTCGATCTGATTTTCATGGACCCGCCGACCTTCTCGAATTCGAAAAAGATGCGTGACACGCTCGATGTGCAGCGCGACCACCCGCGCTTGGTGGAGCTCGCCATGGCGCGCCTGGCCCCCGGCGGTACGCTGGTGTTCTCCAACAATCAGCGCCGCTTCAAGCTCGACGAAGCACTGAGCGAGCGCTACGCCGTCGAGGAGATCACTGCGCGCACCTTCGATCCGGATTTTCAGCGGCGCACCAACTTGCATCACGTATTTTTGCTGCGTCACGCCCCCTTTGCCGATAAAGGGCAAGGCGATGATTGAACTATCGATTTACACCACGCTAGGCTGCCATCTATGCGCCCAATTGGAGGTGCTGGTGGCAACCCTGGCCAACCAAGAGGTGAGGCTGCACCACATCGAGATCAGCGACGACGACGCTCTAGTGGAGCGTTACGGCACGCGGATCCCGGTGCTGGTCGATGACGACGGGGTCGAGTTGGATCGCGGCTTCGACGTGGCGCGTTTGAGCCACTGGTTGAGCGAGCGGGGCTGGCTGGATGAGACGGCGCTGGCCGCACTCACCGCGCCGCCAGAACACGCGCCCCCCGTGGGGGCCCATCAGCGCAACGGGCGGCGCTTCTTAGGCTAATGAAGCGGGGAGAGTCAGTCTAAAAGGGTGATGCGTCAGAGCGCGTCTAAAAGCGACAGCTGACGCATCGCTTCTTGGCCTTCTGGCGTATGGTCGGCGGCTTCAAGCACTTTGCGGAACCCGCGTGAGGATTGAATCGTCGTTTCATCCTCCAGCCACATTTCTGCTTGCTCCAGAGTGTCCGCTAACTGGTGTTTCAATCCGCCAAACTGGGTGCCGATTTGCCCCCAGGCGCGGCTGAAAATCCAGTCGCCGAACATATCCTGGTGAATATGCACCAACACATAGTCATGGTCGGTTTCCCAGCGTACGATCACACCCATCTCCTTAACCACTGCTTGATCACGCCTGCACAGCAAGCCATTGCGGGCGTATTGTAAAGCCCGGATACCAAAACGCCTATGAAACTTGTTATCGACGCTAATATCCCCGCTGCCGACGCCTGTTTTGCAGGCATGGGGACGCTGCACCGTCTGCCAGGCCGCGAGATCCGTGCGGCAGACGTGCAGGACGCCGATGCGCTGATCGTGCGCTCGATCACTCAGGTGAACCGCACACTACTGGCCAACAGCGCGGTGCGTTTTGTGGGTACCTGTACCATTGGTACTGACCATATCGATCTCGACTATCTCAAAGAGCGTGGAATTGGCTTTGCCAGCGCGCCGGGATGCAATGCGGACGCGGTGGTGGACTATGTGCTGAGCAGCTTACTGACGGTGAGCGAGCGAGAAGGCTGGCCGCTGTTGAAACGAACCGTGGGCATCGTTGGCGCAGGCAACGTGGGTAGTCGCTTACAGCGCCGCTTGCAGGCACTTGGCGTGGCGGTACGGGTGTGTGACCCCCCCAGGGCGGAACAAGAGGGCGCGAGAGGTTTCGTCTCCCTCGATACGCTCATCGAGGAGTGCGACGTCATCTGCCTGCACACCCCGCTGGTGAAGGCGGGTCCTCATGCCACTTATCAGATGCTGAGTGCCCAGCGTATCGACGAGCTTGCCCCGGGTACGCTGCTGTTGAACGCTGGGCGCGGTGACTGCCTGGATGGTTTAGCGTTGCGCAGCCGTATGGCAGGGAAGGGCGATATCACGGCCATACTGGACGTTTGGGAAGACGAGCCTGGTATCGATGCGGGGCTACGTGACTTGGTTGCTTTAGCGACACCGCATATTGCCGGGCATAGCCTGGATGGCAAGCTGCGCGGCACCTGGATGATTCAGCAGGCGTTGGCAGCGCAGTTAGGCCTGCCCAGCGACATGCCGTTCAGCGCGCTCTGCCCACCGCCAGCACTCGCTACGCTCACGCTGCAGGAGGCACTGCCGGTGGAAGAGGCGCTTCGGCTATGTGCGCGGGCCGTGTATGACGTACGCCGCGACCACGATGCGTTGCAGCGTCAAGTGGTGCATCAGGGCATTGCCAAAGGCTTTGATAGCTGCCGCGCCAACTATCCGCTACGTCGCGAATTTGGCACGCTGACCGTTCACTTGGAGAACGACGCGGTGTCATTGCAGCCATCGCTTCAGGCGGCGGGTTTTTGGATTGCCTAAATTAACAAGGCCCGCATTAGCGGGCCTTGGCATCTTTTATCGCGCGGTTTGTCGCTTACTGACGGTAAGCCGCTTCTTTCAGGGCACGAATACGGTCATCCAGCGGCGGGTGGCTGGCGAAGAGCTGCTCGACCAGCGAGCGGGTCTGGCCTTTGGTGATTGCCATGGCGCGCAGGGTGTCCGGCATTTGGTCGGGCATTTCGGTTTCGGCCTTCAAACGTGCCAGGGCGTTGACCATCGCCCCCGTGCCTGCCAGGCGGGCACCCGCTTCGTCGGCACGGTACTCACGGTAGCGGGAGAACCAGGCCACGATGGCGGAGGCGACGATACCAAAGACGATTTCGGCCACCATCACCACGGCGAAGTAACCCATAAAGCCCAGGCCACCTTCGCCATCGCTGCGGCTTTTCAGGAAGCTATCGACCAAGTGGGCGACGATACGAGCGAAGAACATGACGAAGGTATTCACCACGCCTTGAATCAGCGCTAGCGTCACCATGTCGCCGTTAGCAACGTGGCCAATTTCGTGGGCAAGCACCGCGCGCACCTCCTCTGGGCGCATACGGTTGAGCAAGCCCGCCGATACTGCCACTAGGGCATCGTTTTTATTCCAGCCAGTGGCAAAGGCGTTGGACTGTTGGGCGGGGAAAATGCCCACCTCTGGGGTTTTGATACCCGCTTCACGGGAAAGCTCGGCCACGGTATCCACCAGCCACTGCTCGGTGGCGTTCGACGGATTTTCGATGATCACCGTGCCGGTCGAGCGTTTCGCCATCCATTTAGAGATGAACAGCGAGACCAGTGAACCGGCCATACCGAACACAAAGCAGAAGATCAGCAGGCTGGTAAAGTTAATGCCCTGGCTGTTGAGATAGCTCTCAACGCCAAACAGCCTTAGCGTCAGGCTGGCGACCAGCAACACCGCTAAGTTGGTGGCTAAAAACAGCACGATTCGCATCATGGGTGACGATCTCCCTCAAGGTCATAACAAGCGTTAATGGAATGATGGCTTAGATACGTGCATTTCATGTCAGTTTCAAGTCGCTGGTAGCGTGTCGATCACGTTTGGCGATAGCGGGACAAGAAATTGGCAAAGCGGTCGAGCGCGTCGCCGAGCTGGTCGGCCCAGGGCAGCGTCACGATACGCACGTGGTCGGGGGCTGGCCAGTTGAAGGCGGTACCTTGCACCAGCAGTATTTTCTCTTGCAGAAGCAAATCCAGCACCAGCTGCTGGTCATCTTTGATATTGAACACCTTGGGGTCCAAGCGCGGAAAAGCGTAGAGCGCGCCTTTGGGCGTCACGCAGGAGACCCCGGGAATCGCGTTGAGCTTCTCGACGGTAATGTCGCGTTGGGCCAGCAATCGCCCGCCCGGCAGAATCAGGTCGTTGATCGACTGATACCCGCCAAGCGCCGTTTGAATAGCGTGTTGGGCCGGTACATTGGCGCATAGCCGCATCGAGGCCAGCATGGTCAGGCCCTGAATGAAGTCCTTCGCCCGCTGCTTCGCTAGGGTTCCAGAGATCGTCATCCAGCCAGAGCGAAAGCCGGCGCAGCGGTAACTTTTCGACAGGCCATTCATGGTGATCACGAGCTGGTCATCGTCGGCTAGTGCGCCAGTGGCGGTGTGCTCGACCCCGTCGTAGAGGATCTTGTCGTAGATCTCATCGGAGAACACCACCAAGTTGTGTTCTTGGGCGATATCGAGCACTTCCCTGACCACTTCCGGGGGGTAGACCGCCCCGGTGGGGTTATTGGGGTTGATGACCACGATAGCACGGGTGCGGCTGGTGACTTTGGCGCGAATATCGGCGATATCCGGTGCCCAGTCGGCCTGCTCGTCGCACAGATAATGCACGCCATGGCCGCCGGAGAGATGAGCGGCTGCCGTCCATAGCGGGTAGTCGGGCGCGGGAATCAGCACCTCGTCGCCATCATTCAATAGCGCCTGCATGGCCATGACGATTAGCTCGGACACGCCGTTACCAATGTAGATATCTTCGATACCCACCCCAGGAATCTGCTTACGCTGACACTCCTGCATGATCGCCTTGCGGGCGGAGTAGAGGCCTTTGGAATCACAGTAGCCCTGGGCGGTGGGCAGGTTGCGCATCACGTCCTGCAAAATCTCTTCCGGCGCCTCGAAGCCAAACGGTGCCGGGTTGCCAATGTTGAGCTTCAAAATCCGCTGGCCTTCCTCTTCCAGGCGCTTGGCGTGGTCGAGGACCGGGCCGCGGATGTCGTAGCAAACGTTGTGCAGTTTGTGTGATTTTTTTAGCGTGTGTGATTCTCTAGGCTGGGGCGTGTCCATGGGGTGCGTTATCCAAAAGTGTCCAGTGCCGTGGAAGTGTCTGTTGTTGGCTTATTATGCGTCGGATAGGGCCGGGCTGTCTTGGTCGTTTTGCTCGGGCGGCGGCGGAATGTCTGCGGGGGTTTCAAGCGTTACCCGGCCAAGCTTTCCATCGCGTAGCTCATGCAGCAGCACCTCGGCGCCACGGTGAAGATCCACTTCGCCGCCGGGGCGCAGGCCACCGCGTTTACCGGCAATCTCTTTGAGAATGGCGTGACCATCGAACCCGGCCAGCGCCAGGAAGTCGGGCCTTTTCGGCCCGTCGGCATCTACGTCATCTGACTCGGGGGCTGCGTAGGTGGGCAGCGCTTTGAGCTTGTAACGGGCGGTGAGCTCGGCGGGGTAGCGTTTGGCGAGCTCTGCGCAGGCAACGATGGCCACGTCGGTATACTCGATGGCAGTATCGCGAATCGCACCGCTAGCCGCCAAACGGTAGGCGCTCGCTTGGTCTTCGATTTTCGGCCACAGCACTCCGGGGGTGTCGATCAGCGCGACACGCCCGTCGATGCGCACTTTTTGCTGGCGCTTGGTGACCGCCGGCTCGTTACCGGTTTTGGCAATTTTGCGACCGGCCAAGCCGTTGATCAGCGTCGATTTACCGACGTTAGGGATGCCCATCACCATCACGCGTACATCGCGGTCGGCACGCACCGCACCGGCCAGCTCGTGGCACAGTTTGGGAATCTTCTTGAGCTCGCGGGTCTGTGTGGTGGTAATCGCCAGAGCGCGGGTGTCTGCCTGGGCATCAAAAAAGGCCACCCACTCGTCGGTACGAACGGGGTCGGCCAAGTCGGCGCGGGAAAGAATTTTCAGCACCGGCTTATGGCGAGTCAGCTCGGCCAGCATCGGGTTGGCGCTGGAGTAGGGCAGGCGCGCGTCGAGCACCTCGATGACCACATCGATTTCTGGCAGCGCGTCCTTGATCTGGCGGCGGGCCTTATTCATATGTCCGGGGAACCAGCCGAGCATGGGGGTCTCCTACAAGCACAAAAAAAGCGGGCGACCATTCTAGCAGATGGTGCCCGCCTTGCCGTGCTTCCTTTCAAAGGTTACTCGTCGGGGTGGAACTCCAACGAGACGGAGTTGATACAGTAGCGCAAACCGGTGGTGTCAGGAGGTCCATCCGGAAAGACGTGGCCCAGATGAGCGTCGCAGTGCGAGCAGACCACTTCGGTGCGAGTCATGCCGTGGGACGTATCGCGGTGCTCCTCGACACAACGAGCCCCCAGTGGGCGATCAAAGCTGGGCCAGCCGCAGCCCGCATCGAACTTATGCTCATTCTCGAACAGTGGCGCGTGGCAGCAAACGCAGTGGTAAATACCTTGAGCATCGCTTACCTGGTGATCTCCGGTAAACGGTCGTTCGGTGCCTTTCTCCCGGGCAACCCGGTACTGCTCGGGCGTGAGCTGCTTGCGCCACTCGTCGGGGGATTTTTCAATTTTCGCCATGGGAATCTCCTCTCCCTCTGGTTGCCGTTTATCAGAGGCTGTCTAAGGCGGCTAGCCTATTAGCGTTAGCACGCATCGTAGCGAGTGCGGCAAGGCTAACGACAATGGGCCGCCTGTCCAAGTTCAGCATGTGCGAAAGTGATAAAATCCGCCAGTCGCTTTCCACACTAAACCGCTGAAGGCTCCTTAAACACCCGCTGAAGGCTCCTTACACGCTAGCCGCTCCCCCGTTGCTGCGCGGGTCGTGGGCGCTCTCGATCAGGCCATTCGGGTGGCGCACGATGCCGCCTGCGTGGCCCATGGTGTCGCTGAACGCCTCTGGCAGTACCTCTACGTCGTGGCCTGCGGTGGCAAGTTCGGCCACTAAGCGGTCATCAAAGCGCTCTTCTAATTTCAGGTTAGTGCTGGACTCTCCCCAGGTGCGCCCCAATAGCCAGCGCGGTGCGGTGACGGCTTGCTGCAGTGGCATGCCGTGCAGCGCGTAGCGGGAGAACACGGCGGCTTGAGTTTGCGGCTGGCCTTCGCCGCCCATGGTGCCGTACACCATCGTGCGCCCATCGTTGAACAGTGCCAGCGCGGGGTTGAGCGTGTGGAAGGGTTTGCGGCCAGGGGCTAAACCGCGTAAATCGTCAGGGTCGAGCGAGAAGCTAATGCCGCGGTTTTGCCACAGCACGCCGCTCTCAGGCAGTACCACGCCGCTGCCAAACTCCCAGTAGATGCTCTGAATAAAGCTCACCGAGCGGCCTTCGCTGTCGACGGTGCCCATCCAAATAGTATCGCCGGGCGCAGGTTCGTGAGGCCAAGGTAGCGCCTGGTTAGGATTAATCTCGGCAGCTTCTGCACCAATGCGCTCTTCGCTGAGAAGCTCCTGTAGCGGCGTGGGAACTCGGTGTGGGTCTGTAACGTAGCGGTCGCGCAGCATAAAGGCGCGTTTGGTGGCTTCAATTAACCCGTGCAGGTGGTCAAAGCCATTGGGCTCGGCGGCTTTAACGCGCTCGTAAATGCCCAAAATCATCAGCGATGCCATGCCTTGAGTAGGCGCGGGCAGGTTATACAGTGTTGCGTCGTTGAGGCGCACGTGCAGCGGTGTGACTTGCTGAGCGCGGTAAGCGTGAAAATCGGCTAAGCGTAGTGGGCTGCCGAGTGCCTCCAGATCCTTCGCCATGCTGGCGGCGAGTTCACCCCGGTAGAAGTCTTCCAGCCCGGCGCTGGCGAGGCGTTTCAACGTCTTCGCCAGGCGGGGCTGGCGCAGGCGCTCGCCTTCGCGGGGGACTTGACCGTCAAGCAGCAGGGCATCGCTGAAGCCGGGGCTTTGGCGCAAGCGCTCCAGGTGTTTGGCGGTGAGCGTTTCCTGGCTTTGCGAAACGGCCACCCCTTCATCGGCGTGACGAATGGCGTCGGCCAGCAGCGTGGTCAGCGGCAGCGCGTTACCCCAACCCGCCGCCACATTGAGCGCTTCCTGCCAGCCACTAATCGTGCCTGCCATGGTAAGCGCGGCTTTTGGGCCGCGTTCAGGGATGTGCGATTCCCCGGCGTAAAAATCGCCGTTGGCGAGTTGTGCAGCGGGGCCGCAAGCGTCGATGGCCACTGGCGATTTGCCGGGCTCGTGAATCAACCAAAAACCGTCGCCCCCCAGGGCGTTCATGTGTGGGTAGACCACGGCGATGGCCGCTGCTGCTGCGACCATGGCTTCGACAGCGTTGCCACCCTGTTTCAAAACATCGCGACCGGCGCTGGCGGCCAAGTGGTGTGACGCGACACAGCTGCCGCCGTAACTACGTTGGGTGTGGAGCATTGAAGAGTCCTTTGTTATTAGTTGTGGTTACCAGCCAATGGCATCGGGTAGCCACGTGGCTATGCTTGGGAACATAAACACTAGCGCCACGGCTAAAAATTGCAGCCCGATAAAGGGTAGCGCCCCTTTGTAGATATCCAGTGTGGTCACCTCTTTGGGCGCGACGCCTTTCAAGAAAAATAGCGACCAGCCAAAGGGCGGGGTAAGAAACGATGTTTGCAGCACCAGTCCCACTAAAATACCCAGCCACACCATATCCACGCCCATCTGTATAAAGAAGGGCAAAAAGAGCGGTAGAGCAATATAGCTAATTTCGATCCATTCCAAGAAGAAACCCAGCACGAACATCAGTAGTAGCATGAACAGCAGTGCGCCAAACTCGCCACCGGGCACCCAGTCAAACATGCGTTCTACCAAGTGTTCGCCCCCCAGCCCGCGGAAGGCAAGGCCAAAGACCTGCGCGCTGATTAAAATAAAAAAGACCATGGCGGAGATCACTAGCGTGGCTTTGGCCACGTCGCTTAATAGCGATATGGTCAACCGTCCCGAGCAGGCAACGAACACCAACGCCCCCAGCGCGCCCATGGCGGCGGCTTCCGTGGGAGCCGCAATGCCGCCAATAATGGAGCCGAGTACTGCAAACACCAGACCCACGGGTGGACCCACTACCGTCATCACCTTGTACAGTAACTGCCTTTTGCTAAGCTCAGCGCGCTCTTCTGCCGGGATGGGGGGCATCATGCCGGGATAAAGCTGTGCCACCACTAAAATCGCCACGATGTAGATACCCGCTAGCGCTAACCCGGGGACCATGGCAGCGGCGAACATCGTGCCCACCGATTCACCCAGGATTTCGGCCAATAGAATGAGTACCAAGCTAGGCGGAATGATTTGGCCCAATGTGCCTGAGGCGCAAATCATGCCGGTGGCCAAGGTTTTGGGGTAGCCTCTGCGAAGCAGGGTGGGCAGTGTCAGCAGGCCCAGGGTGACGATAGTCGCGCCCACGATACCGGTAGCGGCTCCTAACAGCACGCCAACGAAAATAATCGCCACGCCCATCCCGCCGGAAAGCCCGCCGAACAAGTGGCCAATCACATCGATCAGCTCTTCGGCTAGCTTCGATTTCTCCAGCATGACGCCCATGAACACGAACAGGGGTATCGCCATGAAGGTGTAGTTGGTCACCACGCCGTAAATGCGCGAGGGCAGCAGGTTAAATAGCACAGGGCCAAAGCCGAGATAGCCAAATACAAAAGCCGTGACGGCAATACTGATCGCTACCGGAATGCCGATTAACAGCAGTACAAAAAAGGCGACGATCATGCCGATCGCGAGCCACTCATTAGGAGACATGCGTTATTCACCTCGGTTTGGTAGAGCAAACCCTTGGCGCAGCGCATGGGCCAAGCCCTGAAGCGCCAATAAAAGAAACCCGAAGGGGATAAGAGCTTTGAGCACCCAGCGCAGCGGCAGGCCGCCTGGGTTGGGAGAGGCCTCGTTCCGAAGATAGGACTGCTCGACCCAGGGCAGCGTTAACCAGGCGATATAGAGCCCCATGGCCAGCAGCAGCAAGCCGCCAATCACTTCGATCACCCGCTGTAAGGCTTCCGGAAAGCGCTCGTAAAACACATCGACCCGCACCTGTTCGCCCATGAACAAAAGGTACGACATACCGAATAGCGCAATGGGGGAGATCAAGTGCCACTGCAACTCTTGTAGCCACACGGCGCCAATGCTGAACAGGTAGCGCATCACCACATCGCCTGCGACTAGGGCCACCAGTACCACGCAGATCCAAGCGGCGATCCAGCCAAATAGCCGGACCACCGCCTCGATCCCGTGGACAACGCGTTCCACGGTTTGCATATCACACCCCAATGATGTCGTTTAACCAAGCGCGTTCGCTGGCGCCTGCCCAGCGGTCATGGTTGGCCTTGAAGGCCATGTAGCTGTCGTGGACTTTGCGCACCATTGGGTCGGCGTTGGCTTCGGTGGCCAGCGTATCCATGGTGGCTTCGCGCAGGGCATTCACTACGGGGTCGGGCAGCATGCTGGCGGTGACGCCGTGGTTATCGACCAGGTCGGTCATCGCTTCGCCGTTCACCGCTTCGGACCAGGTGACACTCTCAAGACATGCGGCCATGCAGGCGCTCTTCACGATCATCTTCAGGTCTTCCGGCAGTTCGTCCCAGTGCTGCTTGGAAATGAGCAGCTCGCCGGTAGTAGAGGGTTCATGCCAGCCCGTGGTGTGATAGAACTTGGCCGCGTTTTGCAGCCCCATGCGGCGGTCTTGATACGGGCCAACGAACTCAGCGGCGTCGATCACGCCACGCTCTAGCGCCGGGAAAATTTCACCGCCGGGCAGTACACGGGCATCGACGCCCAGTGCCGAGTAGACTTTGCCTGCAAGGCCGGGCACGCGCATGCGTAAACCGTTGAGTTGTCCGATATCCTCGATGGGCTCGCGGAACCAGCCAGTCATCTGCACGCCAGTGTTGTTGAGCGGTAGGGCGACCATGCCGTAAGGAGCATAGACCTCTTCCCACAGTTCTAAGCCGCCGCCGTGGTAGAGCCATGCCATATGCCCCATGAAGCTCATGCCGAAGGGCACGGTGGTGAAGTATTGAGCGGCAAAGGTGGTGCCCGACCAGAAGTAGCTGTTGGCTGCGTTCATTTGGATGGTGCCGCTCTGCACGGCTTCGAACCCTTCCAGTGCAGGAATCAATTCACCCGCTGCGAAGTGCTGGATGTTCAAACGCCCGCCGGACATCGCGTTGATCTTGGCAATCACATCGGTAGGGCTGCCGGGGCCTTCGACATAGAAGGGCGAGCCGGGGCTGTAAGCGTTGGTCATGCGCCAGTTGAAGCGCTCGGAGGATTGAGCGCTTGCCACACTAGGTGCGCCAAGCACTAAGCCAGCCGTGGAGGTCAGTGCAGCGGTGGTAAGAAACTTGCGACGAGTAAAAGACATAAGGCACCTCAAGCAGTCGGGAAGCGAAGAGTCGTGGAGCAGTTACGTCGTTGGATCGTTAATGAGACTGCAAGGGGTGTGCCAAAAAATCGATTTTATTGTAAATGAAAGATTTTTAGCGGTTTGTCGTTACTGTCAGAGAACAGGAGGGCTACACGGTCGATGAACTCAGTAGCGGCAAGTGCACCGATGTGATGCGTATGCGCGCTGTAAACACTCTGTTAGGCACTACAATTGCGCAGCGTTTGTTTTGAGCCACCTTACTGCCTCATGAACCATCAATTAATGTTTTGATATCAGAGTGCTTGACACTCGACCCTCGTCCTGAGTAATATACGCGCCACCTCGACGAGGCAATGAAACGTCCCATTCGTCTAGTGGTCTAGGACACCGCCCTTTCACGGCGGGAACAGGGGTTCGAACCCCCTATGGGACGCCAATTAAGTCGTTCAGGTATCGGAGTTGCGGGAATAGCTCAGTGGTAGAGCATCGCCTTGCCAAGGCGAGGGTCGAGAGTTCGAATCTCTTTTCCCGCTCCAGTACGTCCCATTCGTCTAGTGGTCCAGGACACCGCCCTTTCACGGCGGGAACAGGGGTTCGAACCCCCTATGGGACGCCAATCCGATAGCAGAAATGCTAATAGTGAGACAGCCTGTTTAGCGGGAATAGCTCAGTGGTAGAGCATCGCCTTGCCAAGGCGAGGGTCGAGAGTTCGAATCTCTTTTCCCGCTCCAGCACGTCCCATTCGTCTAGTGGTCTAGGACACCGCCCTTTCACGGCGGGAACAGGGGTTCGAACCCCCTATGGGACGCCACTCACTCTAAAGCATCGTTGCATGTTTGCGTTGCGGGAATAGCTCAGTGGTAGAGCATCGCCTTGCCAAGGCGAGGGTCGAGAGTTCGAATCTCTTTTCCCGCTCCATGCAAACCCCTTCTTGTTTCGTTACATACTCCCTTTTTTTAATCCCCTTTCGAAAAATGTTGCTACCGCCTCGTTGCGGCGCTTTCGTGTGCGCGTGTGTTGCGTTGACCGATACGTAGGGTGGGCGTGCCCAGGCGCAGGGCCTGGGCAGTGGGTGGGTCAATCCACTAGGGTGAAGTGGCCGACGACGCTATTGAGCGACTGGGAGCGCTGCTTCAAGTCGTGAGCAGACAGAGCAGTTTGCTGAACCATGGCGGCGTTGTCCTGGGTGGCTTGATCGAGCTGAGCAATGGCGACGTTGATCTGCTCGATGCCGCGCGTCTGTTCATGGGTCGCGGTAGTGATGTCGGTAAACAGCTCGTTGACGCGCTGGATGCGCTGATCGATCTCCTGCATGCGCTGTTTGGCGGCATCCACTAAGTTGGCGCCGTTGCTGACCTGGGCGTTGGAGGTATTGATCAAGCCTTTGATCTCATGCGCCGCGTTGGCCGAGCGGTTGGCTAGCTGGCGAACTTCACCAGCCACTACTGCGAACCCCCGGCCATGCTCACCCGCGCGGGCGGCCTCGACCGAAGCGTTGAGCGCCAAAATATTGGTCTGGAAAGCAATGCTGTCGATCAGCGTGACGATCTCGGTGATTTTATCCGCTTCGGCTGTTATCTCCTTCATGGACGCCACTGTATCACCGATGGCTTTCTGGCCCGCCTGAGACGTTTCATTCGCACTGTTGACCAGTGCTTTCGCCTGCTCGACGCTGTCAGCGGTTTGGCGAACCGTGGCGGTCACTTCTTCCATGCTGGAGGACGTCTGTTGAAGCGCGGCGGCCTGCTGCTCGGTGCGCGATGAAAGCTCTTGATTGCCTGCGGCGATATCGCCTGCGTTATGGTCTACGGACGTGCTGGTGGCATGAATCTCCTGCATGGCATCG
Organism: Halomonas sp. McD50-4; assembly: GCF_022348135.1. Lineage (NCBI taxonomy): Bacteria > Pseudomonadati > Pseudomonadota > Gammaproteobacteria > Oceanospirillales > Halomonadaceae > Halomonas > Halomonas sp. McD50-4. The sequence goes on from NZ_JAKRFG010000002.1 coordinate 394,840, forward strand.
TGTAGTTTGTCGCGCATCTGACAAATGTCATGCAGCAGGCTGCTCGTGTCGTTGGGATGAAGCGCCACAGGGGCCGTCAAATCGCCTTGCGCGATGCGTGATACCACGCCTGCGGCATAGCGCGGTTCCCCGCCTAGTCGGCGTAGAATGAGAGAGATCATGCCCCAAAAGGCCAGCGTGACCAGCGCGCCTGCCACGATGCCTACCAAGATGCTTTTGACGAGCTGGCGCATGATGGTACTACTGACGTCACCGACGAACACGCCGCTAGCCACGTAGACATCCCACGGCGTAAAGGCGGCTGAGTAAGCGCGCACTTTGGGCTTGGCGTCGCCCCCACGAGCAAAGTTGGAGAAGTACTCGGTAAAGCCACTGCCGGCTTGCTGCGTATTATCCAGAATGGTTTGGAAGATCAGCGTCCCCTCGGGGTCTTTGACTTGCGAAATGTCCTCTCCTACGTCACGGCTTGGGTGAGCAAGCATGCGCAGGCTGCCGTTGAACGCGAACAGGTAGTTGTCCTCTTCGCCGAAGCGCACGTCGCGTAGGGTGTTGAAGGCTTGTCGCTGCGCTTCTGGCATGGAGAGCTGGCCCTGTTCGGCAAGCTGATGGTAATGCTCCAGCGTAGACACGGCGATATCCACGGCGGTGACCATGCGCTGTTCGCGCTCGGCATACAGCAACGCGCGGCTTTGCCAAGCGTTGATCGTGATCATCATCGCCAGAATCAACCAAAGAACAACGACGCCCAGCCATCGTTGGCGGCGCAGCGGCAGTGTGGATAGCTTTTTTTGTGTGGAGGCAGACGACTCTGATGGCGAGAGATGGGTATTAGCGCCGGAGGGCGAGGTAATGGCGGTGCTCATTATCGATAGGCTCTCTTGTATGATCAGTATGTTCCCTTGAGGTGCTGCTGCCTAGCTAGGCAGGCACTGGCCTAATACTAAAGTATTAACTTGAGCGCTGCCGCAGTAATCGAGTGGCAAAGTGTCACTTAATGTAGTGCTTAATAGAGGGCAACCAGCAGCATGGAAAAGGCTTTGACGCGCTTTATGCTGCTAACTTGAAAAAATATACGCGTGCCCCGATATCTTACTCTTATCGCTTTATGCTTCCCCACTTGCTGACAGGACATGTTCATGGCCGAACCGGCATTGTCGATCCGTGGCCTTACCAAAGCGTATGGCAACGGCTTTCAAGCGTTAAAAGGTATCGATCTAGACGTCCAGCAGGGCGATTTTTTTGCGCTGTTGGGCCCCAACGGCGCAGGAAAGTCCACCACCCTAGGCGTCGTGTGTTCGCTGGTGCAGAAAACGGCGGGCAAGGTGTCGATTTTTGGGATCGACATCGATAAGGACTTCGCCAAGGCGAAGTATCAGCTCGGCGTGGTGCCTCAAGAGTTCAACTTCAACCAGTTCGAGAAGGTGCTGGATATCGTGCTGGCTCAGGCAGGCTATTACGGTATGAAGCGCAGCGAAGCGCTGCCCCGCGCCAAGCAGCTCTTGACCGATCTAGGGCTGTGGGAAAAACGCAACGGTAGCGCGCGGATGCTCTCGGGGGGCATGAAGCGCCGCCTAATGATTGCCCGCGCGTTGATGCATCGTCCCAAACTGCTGATTCTCGACGAGCCCACGGCGGGCGTCGATATCGAACTCCGCCGCAGCATGTGGGAGTACATGCGCCGCATCAACCGCGATGAGGGCACGACGATCATCCTGACGACGCACTATCTCGAAGAGGCCGAGAGCCTGTGTCGCAATATCGCCATCATCAACCACGGTGAGATCGTACGGAATACCAGCGTGCGCGAGCTGTTGGCGGAGCTGGACACCGAGACTTTTCTCTTGGACCTGGCCGAACCGTTGACACGCGTGCCTGCCATCGAAGGATTCGAGCTACAGCAGATCGAGCCGTCCCAGTTGGCGCTGGTCATTCACCGTGGCCAGCAGCTGAACGATGTGTTCAGTGCGCTGAGTGCGCAGGGGATTCAGGTGGTCTCCATGCGTAACCGTGCCAACCGCCTAGAGGAGATGTTCGTTTCCATGGTAGAGAGCAGCCAGCAGGCCATTGATCAGCGTGAGCAACAGGAGGCCAGCGCATGAATATCATGCAAACTCTGGTGGCCCTTTGGACGTTGGTGCTCAAAGAGATCAAGCGTTTTACCCGTATCTGGCCGCAAACCCTGCTGCCGCCGTCGATTACCATGGCCATGTATTTCATCATTTTTGGTAACCTGATCGGGTCGCGCATTGGTGATATGGACGGCTTCAGCTATATGGACTTCATTGTGCCAGGACTGATCATGATGTCGGTGATCACCAACAGTTACTCCAACGTGGCGTCCAGCTTCTTCTCCAACAAGTTTCAACGCTCCATCGAAGAGATGATGGTGTCACCCATGCCCAACGGCGTGATTCTCTCCGGGTTCATACTCGGCGGCATGGCGCGGGGGTTGGGCGTGGGGTTGATCGTTACTCTGGTATCGCTGTTCTTCACCCGTTTGACGGTCGAACATCCGTTATTGACGATACTGGTCGTGGTGCTGACCTCGGCGCTGTTCTCCATTGGCGGATTTATCAACGCGCTGCTGGCGAATAAATTCGACGATATCTCTATCGTGCCGACGTTCATTCTGACCCCATTGACCTATTTGGGTGGCGTGTTCTACTCGATTTCGATGCTGCCGGATTTCTGGCAGGGCGTATCGATGCTCAACCCGATCTTGTATATGGTGAACGTCTTTCGCTACGGCTTTTTGGGCGTTTCCGATATTCCGGTAGGCTGGGCACTGGCCGCTATTTTTGCCTTTATCATCGTGCTATTCATGGTCGCGCTGACCATGCTAGAGCGCGGCAAAGGCATTCGCAGCTAATGGGTGGTAACGGCCGCCCACCGACATGCCTTCATTGACATCGCACGACTGAGAGAGTGTCCATGGCACATCGCCCCGATACCTTAGAACACGCGCCCTTGGGGCGCGACTCCACTTACCCGGAGCAGTACGACGCGGGGCTTCTATACCCCATTCCTCGCGCAGCCAACCGTGCGCCGCTGGGCATCGACGAGCGTACGCTGCCGTTCGTCGGTGAAGACGAGTGGCATGCTTTCGAGGTCTCTTGGCTCAACGCGCGCGGTAAACCCATCGTCGCGGTGGCGCGTTTTCGCTTACCCGCCAGCTCGCCGCATCTCATCGAGTCCAAATCTTGGAAGCTCTATCTCAACAGTCTCAACCAAACGCGCTTTGCTAGCCAGACCGAGGTAGAGGAGACGTTGGTACACGACCTGAGCCGCGCTGCCGGTGCCAGCGTTAGCGTCGAGCTGTTGGGCGTTGATGATAGTGAGCTGGCGCCCAAGCGACTGCCGGGTGAGTGCCTGGACGACCTGGATATCGAGGTGAGCGATTACACCCCGAGTGCCATGCACCTTGCTATCAGTGATGAGATCGTCGAGGAGACGCTGCATTCGCATCTGCTAAAATCCAATTGCCCGGTGACCGGTCAGCCGGATTGGGGAAGCGTCTTGATTCGCTATAAAGGTCCCAAACTCGACCGAGAAGGGCTACTGCGCTACCTGATTGGCTACCGGCAGCACCAGGATTTTCACGAGCACTGTGTCGAGCATATCTTCACTGATTTAATGCAGCAGGCGAAGCCGGAAGAGTTGCTGGTGTTGGCGCGCTACGTGCGACGCGGCGGCTTGGACATCAGTCCGTGGCGTGCCACACCGGGCCTTGCCCCTCCCAGCCCTCTGCGCTTGGCGCGCCAGTAACGCTCACCTCAATGGATAGGAGTTTCCATGGACGCACTCACGCTGCTTCACGAACGTAGTTCCATGGGCAAGCTCGCCGAGCCTGCCCCTAACGCCGATCAGCTCAGCGCCATTTATCAGGCGGCCCTGCGTGCCCCTGACCACAAAGAACTGCGCCCGTGGCGCTTCATCGAGTTTACTGGCGAAGGCCGGGAGCGCCTAGGCGAGCTGTTTGCCGAAGCGGAGTTTCAGGAAGACCCCAGCGTCAGCGATGATACGCTCGATGCCGCGCGTAAAAAGCCGTTACGCGCGCCGATGATCATTGCCGTGATTGCCAAGGTCACTCCGGATATTCCCAAAGTACCCAAAATGGAGCAGGTGATCTCTGCTGGCTGTGCGGCTCACGGCATTCTGCTGGCCGCCCACGCGTTGGGCCTGGGAGCCATGTGGCGCAGCGGTAAGTACGCTTTTGATCCGGTGGTGCGTAAAGGTCTTGGTCTCGATGAGGAGGACGAGGTCGTGGCGTTCATCTACCTCGGCAGCCTGGGCGGACGTCACAAACCCGTGCCAAAGCACGACGCGGCAAGTTTCGTCGAGCACTGGCGCTAATGCACGCCGCCTAGCGATGAAGGAGAGCAACATGCGCCATACGCGTCAGCCGGGTATGCCATACCCTCGTTTGCCGTTACCAGACGGGGAGGAGGATCTGCGGGCTTTTCAACGTTGGCTAGAAGCCGCCATCCCTATGGTAGAGGCGCTGGGTATTACCCATATGAGTCAAGCCAATGGCGCGCTCACGTGGCAACTGGCGCTTACGCCTAATCTCAATGACAAAGGCACTGGCTTCGGCGGAGCACTGACCGCGCAAACCACGCTGCAAGGCTGGTGTTGGGTCACTCTGTGGCTTCGTCAGCAGGGCAGAGCGCAAGACGTGGTGGTCGCCGAGGCCGACCAACGGTTTCTTGCTCCGGTCACAAGGGACTATCGCCTCATCTGCACGCCCAGCCATCCGGAGGGCCCTGTCCAGCTTGCCGACAAACTCAACGAGCGAGGCAAAGGCAGTATCGAATTGACCCATCAGCTCTACTGCGGTGATGCACTCTGTTTAGAAGCCCACGGACGCTACGCCGTGCTGCCCAATGCCTAATCAGGAAAAGGCTTGCTATTTCACGGCTTAGGCCATAGAATACGCGCCGTTCTGTTGAGAAAGGCAGCGCCCGACGGCAGAGCAACAATGTGGAGAGGTGTCCGAGTGGTCGAAGGAGCACGCCTGGAAAGTGTGTAAGTCGAAAGGCTTCGAGGGTTCGAATCCCTCCCTCTCCGCCAAGAATATAAATTAAGCCGCTGATTTCAGCGGCTTTTTTGTATCTGCGGTTTAGTCAGCCCATACCTCAGCCCATACTACAGTTTTGGCTTTCACTAGATAATGCTGTACGTCCTCAGACACATCCTCTTTTCCAAGGCATCTGGCTTTTTATAAATTAAGTTGCATTTCACCGCTCCTTGTCGATGCGCGCTAACGATAGATAATGCCCCTTTCTGGTAGGGTACTGTTTTCTTAATAATCGTGATTGATTGCTATTTGCGATAACGGGGTGAGGTCACAATTCATGATGAAAACACACCGGACCGAGTGCTGCATCAAAACCTAAGACGATATAAGGTGTATCATATTTTGTAAAAGCTCATTCTAGTTCGAATTGACACAGGGAACCCGACCATCGGATGACGAATAAAAAAGACCTATCAGAACGTGACATCTGCACCAAGTTCATCACGCCTGCGCTGGAACAGGCAGGTTGGGACATGCAGAAACAAGTCCGCGAGGAAGTCGGTTTTACCGATGGCCGTATCTATGTGAAGGGCAATCTCACTACCCGTGGCAAGCGCAAGCGGGCGGATTACATCCTTTACTACAAGCCCAATATCCCTGTCGCCATCATTGAGGCCAAGGACAACAAGCATTCGGTCATGGCAGGCATCCAGCAGGGGCTGGATTACGCCACCATCCTGGACATACCCACCGTGTTCAGCAGTAACGGCGATGGCTTCTATGAGCATGACCGTACTGCCGCAAGCGGCAGTGTCGAGCGCGAACTTCCGCTGCACGACTTTCCAACGCCAGAACAGCTCTGGGAGCGGTACAAACGGTACAAAGGCATCACTACGCCAGAAGCCGAGCGCATCAGTGCCCAGGATTACTTCTTCGACGGCACCAGCCGCAGCCCGCGTTACTACCAGCAGATCGCCATCAACCGCACCGTAGAGGCCATTGCCAAAGGCCAGCAGCGCATCCTGCTGACTATGGCCACGGGCACCGGTAAAACCTATACCGCTTTTCAGATCATCCACCGCCTCTGGAAAGCTGGGGCCAAGAAACGCATTCTGTTTCTGGCTGACCGTAATGCCTTGATTGACCAGACCCGGCGCGGCGATTTTCGTCATTTCAAAGACAAAATGACGGTCATCAAACAGAAGAAGATCGACAAATCCTACGAAATCTATCTGGCGCTGTATCAAGGGCTGACCAACTACGATGAAGACAAGGACGCCTACCGTGAATTCAGTCCTGATTTCTTCGATCTGATCGTTATCGATGAGTGCCACCGTGGTAGCGCCTCGGAAGACAGTGCCTGGCGTGAGATTCTGGAATATTTTAAAACTGCCACCCACATTGGCCTTACCGCCACGCCCAAGGAAACCGAAACGGTTTCCAGCACCGAATACTTTGGTGATCCTATTTATACCTACTCGCTCAAACAGGGTATACAGGACGGTTTTCTTGCCCCCTACAAGGTGCTTCGGGTCGGTCTGAATGTCGATCTGGAAGGTTGGCGTCCGGAGGCAGGCAAAACCGACAAGAGCGGTCAACTGGTGGATGATCGCATCTACAACCGTAAGGATTACGACAAGAGCCTGGTTATCGACGAGCGAACCGAAGCCGTGGCTAACAAGATCACTGAGTACCTGACCAAGACCAACCGCTTCGACAAAGCCATCGTGTTCTGCGTCGATATCGACCACGCCCAGCGTATGCGTGCTGCACTAGCCAACGCAAACAGCGACCTGATGGCCCAGAACCCCAAGTATGTCATGCAGATTACCGGCGATAACGACGAAGGCAAGCGAGAACTGGATAACTTTATCAACCCGGAAGAACGCTATCCGGTCATTGCCACTACTTCCAAGCTGATGACCACTGGTGTCGATGCTCAAACCTGCAAGCTGATCGTACTCGACAGCAACATCGGCTCCATGACCGAATTCAAGCAAATCATCGGGCGCGGAACGCGCATCAACGAAGAGTTCGGCAAGACCTTTTTTACTATTCTTGATTTTCGCAATGTAACCGATCTGTTTGCCGACCCGGATTTCGACGGCGATCCGGTGCGCGTCAAAGAGCTTGGTGAGGATGACGACTTTGAGACACCTGAAGAAGAAATTGCCGAAGGCGAGACCGTCACCGATGAAACTGGCGAGCAAATTATCTTCGATCCACCGACTGAACCACCGGAAATCATCACCGGCGGGGAGATCGTCGGCGAACCGCGCCCCAGGTGCTACGTCAATGGCGTCAATGTCGCTATCCTCAATGAGCGCATCCAGTACATGGACGGCAACGGTAAACTAATCACTGGCAGCCTGAAGGATTACACCCGCCAGAAAGTGCGCGAGCAATACCACTCACTGGGTGACTTTCTGAGCAAATGGCATAGCGCCGACAAAAAGCAAGCCATAATTGACGAGCTGACTGAGCAGGGCATCGTACTGGAGAATCTGAAGGAAGCCATCGGCAAGGAAATGGATATCTTCGACATGATCTGTCATACCGCCTTCGATCAGCCGCCGCTAACCCGTGCCGAGCGCGCCAAACAGGTCAGAAAGCGCGACGTATTCACCCAATATGGCGAGCAGGCCCGTAAAGTGCTGGATGCCCTGCTGGACAAATACGCTGACGAAGGCATCGAGAACATCGAAGACATCAAAGTGCTCAAGGTCAACCCCTTCGACCAGTTCGGCACACCAACAGAAATCATTAAGCTTTTCGGCGGCAAACCACAATACTTGCAGGCCTTAACCCAACTGGAGCAAGCCCTCTATCAAGCGGCTTGAATCACGAACAAGAGAGCAGTAACGCAATATGGCAAACGTATCAGGCATTGTAAAATCCGCCCGTAAAATCATGCGGCAGGACACTGGCACCGGCAGTGACGAGCTGCGTATCCTGCAACTGGGCTGGATGCTGTTTCTGAAAATTTTTAGCGACAAAGACAAAGAGCTGGAGTTGATGGACGATAACTACATCTCGCCTATTCCCGCTGAACTGCACTGGGACGAATGGGCCGGGGATGACGAAGGCATGACCGGTGACGAGCTGTTGCAGTTTGTCGATCGCAAGCTGTTCCCGACCCTGTCGGAAATAGACCTCTCCAGCGGCAATCGCCGTGCTGTATTGGTGCATGAAGTATTTGCCAACAACTACAACTACATGAAGTCCGGCATTCACCTGCGCCAGGTGATCAACAAGCTCAATGAAATCGACTTCAACAACAGCAAAGACCTGCACCTGTTCGGCCAGATTTATGAAACCTTCCTGAGTGAGCTGCAAAGCGCTGGCACCCTAGGCGAATTCTATACCCCGCGTGCTGTCACCCAGTTTATGACTGAAATGGTGAACCCCGAACACGGCGAAACCGTGCTTGATCCCGCCTGCGGCACCGGCGGCTTCCTGACGGCGGTGATTGAACACCTGAAGGCCAGTGCCAACACGGTGGCCGAGCGCGAAGCCATTGCCCACAATGTGCGCGGCTGGGAATACAAACCCTTGCCCTACATGCTGGCCAACACCAACCTGATCCTGCACGACATCATCACCCCCAGCATCCAGTTTGGTGACTCGCTGCAACGGCCCCTAAGCGAATATACGCGCAAAGAACGGGTAGATGTGATCATCGCCAACCCGCCCTTTGGTGGTGTTGTTTCCAACAATAATGAGAACAACTTTCCGCAAACCTACCGCACCAAGGAATCGGCAGACCTATTTCTGATTCTGATGATCCACCTACTCAAGGACGGTGGGCGCGCTGCCATTGTCTTGCCCGATGGTTCCCTTACCGGCGATGGTGTCAAACAACGTATCCGCCAAAAACTGCTGGATGACTGTAACCTGCACACCATTGTGCGCCTTCCCAACTCCGTGTTTCAGCCCTATGCTTCTGTCGCTACCAACCTGCTGTTTTTTACTAAGGGCGAGCCGACACAAAATATCTGGTACTACGAGCACAAATTGCCGGAAGGATACAAGGCCTACTCGAAAACCAAGCCGATTCAATTGGCCGAGTTCGACACTCTCAAAAATTGGTGGACAAACCGTGAAGCCAACGAGCAGGCATGGCAGGTGGATATCGACACCATCAAGGCCAATGGCTACAACCTCGACATCAAAAACCCGCACCGTGCCGAGGAAGAAAAGCAGCACAGCAGTACTGAACTGTTAGATCTGTTGCATCAGTCCTTTGCCAAGGGCGATCAGTTGCTGGAGCAGTTGCGGAAGGAGTTGGTGTAGTGAATAACCAGATGCTTCCTATTGGCAAACTGTTTGATATTGAGAAGGGTGCTTTGCAAAGCACAAAATGCACGCCAGGTGACTATGATTTCATCACAGCGGCAGAGGAATGGAAAACGCACAATGAATACACTCACGAATGCGAAGCTCTTATATTTGCAGCAGCAGCCTCGGGTTCTCTGGGTCGGACACATTATGTTGACGGTAAATTCACCACAAGCGACCTTTGCTACATTTTGACACCGAAGAATGACGAGAAGTACCCGCTCAACCTAAGCTTCTATCACTTTGTGTTTAACTCGCTGCGGCCATCATTAGTCGCAGCCACAAAATCGGGTACGTCCAAAGAGTCGATCAATCAGACCAACTTTAAGAACTACGAAATTCCCTATTTCGATATAGAACTGCAAGACTTCTGGATTGATAAGCTAAAAAACACGTTGGGATTGAAAGATTTGCTTGGCAGCGAACTCGCCAACCAACAAGCCCTGCTAAAAAAACTGCGGCAGCAGATTTTGCAGGAAGCCATTGAAGGTAAACTCACCGCCGGCTGGCGAGCGCAAAACCCCGATGTGGAACCGGCCAGCGAACTACTCAAGCGTATCGCCGTCGAAAAATCGCAACTGGTTAAAGAGAAAAAAATCAAAGCGCAAAAACCATTGCCTCTGATCACGGACGAAGAAAAGCCTTTTGATCTTCCGATAGGGTGGGAGTGGTGTCGGTTGGGGGAAATTCTGGAAATCAAATCAGGCAAAAGAATTCATGCTGCTGATTACCGTTCGCAAGGCATACCGTTTCTAAGGTCAGGTGAAATTAGCTCTTTAGGCAGAGGAGAGCCGTTGAAAACCGAACTCTTTATTGATGAGGCACAATATCGAGAAATCGAATCAAAATTTGGCATCCCAAAAGAAACTGATATCTTGATTGCCTGTATTGGCGGGTCAATTGGAAATACATGGATTGTTGATGATAGAGAATTCTATTTCAAAGATGGAAATATAGTCTGGATGGTTTCAATACCGGAGCTAAATTACAGGTATCTTTTAAGTTATCTAAAAACTCCTTATTTCCGGGGCCACACAATTCTAAATGCAACCGATTCATCTTATAACGCACTTACTATAGTGAAACTCAATCATGCTGCTATTCCGCTGCCCCCACTCAATGAACAAATAGCCATCGTCACCAAAGTTGAAAAGCTGCTCGCCCTCTGCGACCAACTCGAAACCCAGATCACCCAAAACCAAGGCCACGCTGAACAACTGATGCAGGCGGTATTAAAGGAAGCCTTTAGCCATAACCGCGAAGCCGAACCCACAGCGAGAAAGAGCAAGACCAGCGCTGATGCCCCGGAGATCATGCATGCTTAACCGGCTTGCCAAGCTGGCGCTGGTATCCACGGCACTGGCGCCCATCTGCCTGACACTGTGGTTTGTTGAAATCAGCAGCGCCTGGCAGCTCGACGTGCCGTGGTCGGAGAATCTGGCAGACCATTGGCTGGTGGGCAGCGGCTATTTGCTGGCCGCGCTGGTTTTGAGTGGCCTTTGTTTTGGCCTGGTCTGGCTGTCGGCCTCGCGTCACGGACTGGAGCGTCTGCCGGTGAAGATCAAGTCGGTCAAAACCGTGGACAAGGAGATCGTCGGCTTTCTGCTGGTCTATCTGCTGCCGCTGATCAATCAGAGCCAGAGCACCATCAGCGTGCCGGTACTGGTGTTTGTGGCGGTGATCTTCTTCTTTATCGTCTACAACTCCCACGCCTACCACTTCAACCCTTTGCTAGGTTTTTTCGGCTATCACTTCTTTGAAGTGACCATTGAGGGCGACATCACCTATGTGTTGATCACCCGCCAGAACATAACCGACTGCAAGGCCGTCTTGCAGGTTGTGCAATTAACTGAATACATGATCCTGGATGCCAATCATGCCGAATAATAATACTTTCAACCTGTTTGCCTTGGTGGATGATGAAGATTCTCCCATCCGTCGCATTCCACTGACTGCAGCGCTCAATGCCGAGCTGGCCCAACTCTTCGCCGAACAACAGGCCGCACTGCTTAACGACAGACAGCCTATCGCCTTCACGGGCAGCTACAACGTGGACGAGGGCGAAATCTTTACCATTGCCGACTACCCACTACCGCCCGAAATCGGCCAGGCCATCGGTAACCCGCTCACCTGTCAAGTACTGAACCTCAGCACCGAAACGCACCGAATCAAAGCGTTGTTTAGTGGCAACTGGTCAGCCGCCAACAAAACTGTCAACTTTCAGGTCTTCGATGCCGGAAAGTTGCTCTCTAATCGATGGACACTGATCGGTTTGCCGATTCAGGCGGGTGACACATATAAACGCCTTGAAGAACCTGGCCTGATACTGCAAGACAAACTCACCGCCCATTTCCACAACGGCACCTTGTATTTTGCTTCCTACCACAATACTAAACGCTTTCTGGATCTGGCAGATTACTACCGCGAAGCCACCGACACCGACCTAGACGATTTCGCCGCTACCGACCTTTTCGCCTTTGAAGACCAGGAGGGCTTCAAGGAGCAGGCCGACTCGATCATCCGAAAGAAAATCGCCCTGTTGCAGAAAAATGAAGTTCTGAAAGATCTCGCCGTCGCCGACATTCAAACCGTCGCCAACAACTTCAACGCCGAGCTACCCGAAGAGCACCACATCATCATTACGGTTAACGACGATGAAAAGCTGGTTATCCCGGAAGACAAGAAACAACTGAAGGAACTGATCCGTTTCCTAGATGAAGATTATGTGACTGCCCCTCTGACGAAACGAAAATGTCTCACCAATTCTAAAAAATATCTGTGAGCAAATTATAAAATGTCAATAATAATTATATCGTTATCTCTTGAAATGCCTTTTCTTGGTTAGTGTGCCGAGGCTAGTTTTCCATTGGTGTTAAAGACCAGGTCTTAACGCGGGCTTTATAGATAATCTAAGTTTGAGGGCAGTAATGTACGAGCATAGGTTTATAGCATTTATAGATATTCTCGGTTTTGGTGCTTTGGTTGAAAGCAGTGCCAATGATAAAAATATTCAAAAAAGTATTTTTGAGGCGCTTAAATCAATACAGTCTGATAAGCTTGGCGAAGACCTGTATGCTCAGGTCAATGAGGAGTTAGTGCCTCAGGCAGAGCTTGAAGAAGTTAAAGAAATATTAAACCTATTCAAGCGGGAGATGAATGAAGTCAGTCCCGTTACCATCACGTATTTTTCGGACAGTCTGGTTATTTCTGCTCCTGATGACGACGTAGTTGCTGCTCAGCTTGTTATAGACTTAGTAATAAAAATAAAAATAAAAATGTGGTCTGATCATAGTCTACTTATCCGTGGAGGTATAACACACGGAGATTTGACTCACATAGGTGGTGGGCCTCTCTTCGGACCTGCAATGAATAGAGCCTATTATCTTGAGTCTAAAGTAGCTAAATTTCCACGTGTGCTTATTGATGATTCGTGTCTTGATAAATATAGAAAGGTGAGAACCTTTGATCTCTTTGAGTCTTCAATAAAATGTGATGGAGAGAATAGCTATATCAGTCTCGCGACAGCCTTGTGTCACACGGTTACAGACAGTTCGCTGGTGTTGTCTGGAGAGCATGTTATAAAGCCATTTAGAGATATTTACGAGACGGCTCCATATAAGCTAAAAGCTATTGCTAGCTCACATGTAGATGAGAAAATTAAAGGAAAATACCTGTGGCTTCTAAGCGAGTTTTCAGGGGGCTAATATAGTAATTCTAATTTTTTAATGCTGATCATATCAAAAAAATTTGCTGAGGCTTCGCCTTAACCATATGCCCAAGCATGTTATCAGTATTATATCGGCGCTATCTAATTGTCATCTCCTGGTCGTATGCTGTCTTAACCAAAAAAATGAAGCTTGTTGCATTAGTGGAGCTGCCTTGCGAGGCAGCTCCATATTATTCAAACCAGAGTTTACAAATACCCCATCTCCGCAAACGACTTACACCCATCACTACCCACCACCACATGATCAAGCACCCGTATATCCATCAGTCCAAGTGCTTCCTTCAGGCGCTCGGTAATACGCCGATCCGCATCACTAGGCTCAGGATCGCCACTAGGGTGGTTATGAACGAGGATCACAGCGGCAGCGTTGTAAGCGAGCGCTGCCTTTAGTACCTCTCGTGGGTACACGCTGGCTGAATCAATCGTGCCGCGAAACAGCTCTTCAAAGCGGATGACACGGTGCTGGCTATCCAAGAAGAGCATGCTGAACACCTCGTACTCATAGTCCTGCAGAAGGAGCTGTAGGTGCTCAAACGCCTGCGAAGGCTGGGTAATCTTGCGACCTTTGGCCAGCTTGCGGCGCGCGAAGCGCTTGGCCATGGTGATGATATCGGTTTCAGTGACGGGCGAGGTAACGTGGTAGGTACCTGCTACTTCCCCGGCTTTCAGTTTGGTGTGTGTCATGGTTGCCTCCAAAAATAAAAAATGCCGGGGTGGTGGCCCCGGCATCTATGTCGTTAATGGTTGTTGGGAGTATTTGTAAGAGTGAAGTCTCACGCGACCATCACTTGGCTCATTCGCCGCTCCATCTCTTCATGAAAAGCGTCGACCCGCTCAGCGATGGTGCGAATCATGATGTCGTCCCGGTAGGCGCGTTTGATAAACAGCGGCATACCGGGCCAGTAGCTCACAAAATCAATCCACTCCCGTTCGCTGACCCAGAGTCCACCTTGGCACTGAGCAACGTGTTCGGCGGGAATCTCCCCGCTCAGCAGCACCTCGATTTGGAACTTGGGGAGCTTGGTTTTAATTTCCAGCAAGCCGTTATCGCCTACTAGGCTGTCGGGCGAGTAGCCCACCTCATGATTGAGAATAATGCCTACTTCCTTTGGTTCTGATTCGCCAGTGGCATCGCGGTATAACTCTCGGGCTACGCCTTCTAGCTCATGACCACGGCGGGTATGCACGTTGCCTTGAAACGTTTCAGCCAGTTCGCCGGTAATCCGCTCGCCGATTAGTTGGTGCATATACGAAAAGGCCCCGGTGCCAAATCCACCAGGGCCTTTGCCGTTGACCAGCAGCGTTTTTAGCTCCGACATGGTGACGCGCCCTAAGCGCGCCGCCAGCCATTCGGGGGAGCCTTGCTCCATGGTGAGTATCTGCATGGATGCCTCCTTTACTCAAATAGGACTGGTAAGCCGTTCACTTAACGGCTCGCTTGGTGAGAGATGCCCTGAGCTTGTCGAAGTCGCTATACGGCACTTGCACGGCGGAACCGTATTTGCCACTGAACCACTCTTGGGTGGTGGCTGGGCATTGGCTGATCAAACGCTGAATCTGTCCCGCCTGAAAAGCCGTAACCCTCTTTACAGCTGCACGTGTGCTGGCCTGACCGTTATCGTCCTGCCCGCGTGTAGTGATGTTGAGCAAGGCGCACAGTACGTAGCGCTTGCCGTAGCTGGTGGACGATCCAAACGCCTGTACCGCGTTCTTGTTACCGCTCATATCCGCAGGCAATAGCATGCTGGTCTCTTCCCGATGGCCGTCCTTGTGCATCAGCACGCCCGTCACTTGGATACCGCGTTCCTGGGTCTGAATACGGAAGCTCACTGCGAAGCCGTGTTTTTGCAGGATGGGGCGCACGGTATCGACGATATCTTCCAGCGTGGCATAGCAGCCGTTATTGGTTTGCCCACGCTCTTCAATGCTGGGCAGCTCGGTCTGCATCGCTGCCATAGCAGCGCTGTAGGCCATCATGGCCTGACGGTCCATCACGCGCTCCTGCATTTGCAGCAGGCGCTCCATCTTGTCGATATCGACGTCAGGGTTGAGGGCAGCTCGCTCGATCACCTGGATAATGGCGGTACTTTCAGTGGTTGATGAAGAAGAAGTAGGCGGCGCCGCCTGGAGAGACGATGCCTCTTGAGTGACCATCTGTGTCTTGTTCGCCATGACGGCTCTCCTTAAAAACGGTATGGGAGTTAAATATCGGTGGGCAGATCATCGGGAGATACCGGCACAAGCCGAAGCTCCGCGCGGTAAAACTGGCCTTTCGCCATGACATAGGTAGTTGCCTGGGTTTGGTCTTGGGTCAGAAGGCGTTCTGTGAGCTGGGTAAGAGCTAAGTCGAGGTCGAGGTCGTGGTGTAGCAGTGCCATATAGGCCTCCAAACAAAAAAACGCCCAGCCGGTTAAGAGCTGGGCGTCTATGGGGTGACGTTAGTGAGGTAGATCAGCAAGTAACGTGGTGGCGACGCCGTTAAGAGTTAGCTGACCAAGGCCAGCGCCGCGTTGAGCGCTTCCTGCTTCAGCTGTGCGCCTTGTCCGAACCAGGCAGAGTCCATGCGGGTATCGTTACTGCGTGCGCGTTTTTCATGATCGACGTATTCGGTCACGGCATTGAGCAAGCCCCAGGCCGTGTCCTTCGCGGTCACTAAGTGAGCGCCACGCCCTTCGCCTTGGTAGAGCTTCCGTACCTTATTCAGTGCTCGATAGTTGGGCAGTTTGGAAGGATCGTCTAACGGCGTCTCCACGCCGCACATCACCGCTTGGAAGTAGTGTTGTGCTTCACGGTGATCAATCTTCCGCTCGGCTAACGCCTTCATGCGGTACATGAAGTCATTCCACTGCGACACCGAGATACCCAGTTGGCGTTTGACAGCGCGGGGATCAAACTCCGAGCGGTGTGGCACCTTCACCGCTTGCGACGTGCCATCGACTGCAATTTGCAGTGTGTTGTTGCACACCACCCGCACCGTGGTAGGCGTGGCCATGGTGGCAAGGGTGCCGTCACACGACGTGGCCAACAGCAGATAATCGTTGACCTCATCCTGACCTTTGAGCGACGTGCTTAAGCCGCTACGGGCTAACGCCCAGAACTTACGTCCGCCTTTGAGCACGCCAGCGGTTTCTAGCTCATACCCGGCGTACTCAGTCAGATCACGGTAAAACTCCAAAATCTCCTCGGGCTGCACCACCTTATAGCGCTGCGACACCACCGACAGCGGGGCTTTGGTATCTGAGCGGTAAAGCACCTTCTGCTCAGGGAATGAGTGAATGCTGCCCAGGTGGCTAGCCCCTTCGGCAATAAAGCGTACCGGCGCTTCTTCGATATGCCAGTTCATACCGGCCTGTTGCTGCCAGACCTTCAGCGGTTGATGACGAGACAGCTGTTGCCCCAGGCCATGCCAAGGGGTATCGCCAACGTAAGCCATGTGTTCAACGAGATGTGCCATGAGTCATTCTCCAGACATAAAAAAAGCGCCGACCAAAGGCCAGCGCGCGAAAGTGAATAGGCGGATCATTCGCCCCACACAGGGCGAACAACGATAGGTTAAGCGTTAGGTGCTAAAGGCGGGTAGGCGTCGCGGTAGGTGCAGCCGCAAGACAAGCATAACCACGGTGTCCCGCTGCCAACTGGCAGCCACTGCTCAAACAGCGAGGTGGCCATGCGTGAGCCGGTTTGACCTCCGGCCACGGCACCCATCATGGCGGCAGGCAGTTTTGCCAGTGGAAAGCGAGTCATCGCCAATGGCAATGGGCCGGTAATGGCCATCGAGCGCCATGCGCCAATAGCACCGCCAATCAAGGTGCTGCCTACCACGCTCACGCGTTGGGTAGTCTCCAGATTCAGCATGCGCGTAGATGCACAACGCTTACAGGGTGGGGACATATTGAAGCTCCTATGCAGCGGAAAAGGTTCCAGTGGGGTGGATGCATAGGAGTGATATAGGTCTGAAATTGGTTGGGATACGCCGATGAGGTATTGCGTTAATTGAGCACTTTACAGATACTGTTTTTATATACAGCTATCAATGGAGGTGCCCATGACGTTATCAGTGACATTACTGGGACAAGCAGACGCTTTAACGGCGTCGCAGCCCTTACCGCTCTATACCTGTGCCGTGCGCGCAGGCTTTCCTTCGCCCGCAGATGACCACTTGGATACCGATCTTGATCTACACCGTTATGTGGTGAAACGGCCTGCAGCAACGTATTTCGTACGTTCTGAAGGAGACTCCATGATTGGTGACGGGATTCACCATGGGGATTTGCTGGTGGTGGATCGCAGCCTCGAAGCCTTACCAGGGCGCATTATCGTCATTTGTGTTGATGGCGAGCTCACAGTAAAGCGCCTTGAGCGAGTAGGGCAGCGGACTTATCTCCGGGCAAGTAATCCTGCTTACCCTCCCATTCCCCTAGATGGTCGTGAGTCGCACGTCTGGGGCGTAGTGACTCATGTGCTTCACAGCTTTCCAGGGGCAACGCTGCAATGATGGCTCTGATCGACTGCAATAACTTCTACGTCTCCTGCGAACGGGTCTTCAACCCATCACTGGAAGGTCGTCCTGTAGGAGTACTATCCAATAACGATGGTTGCGTCGTCGCACGCTCTAACGAATTAAAAGCGCTGGGTGTTGAAATGGGGGCTGCCATGCATCTGTTAACACCCGAAGTGCGCCGCCAAGCCGTCCTGCTATCCAGCAACTATGCGTTGTATGGTGATATGTCCCAACGGGTAACCGAGGTGCTGGGGCAGTTTTCACCCCATGTAGAGGTGTACTCCATCGACGAAAGCTTTGTCGGGTTTCAGGGATTTGAGTTAGATACCTTGGAACATCGAGGCCAAGCGTTGCGGGATACCGTGAAGCAGTGGACAGGTATTCCCGTGTCAGTGGGGGTTGCGCCGACACGGGTGTTGGCCAAGGTCGCCAATCATGCCGCTAAAAAACACCCTGCATATAGAGACCAAGGTGTATGCACGTTGCTTGCAGAAGGCGCGTCTACTAAAGCGTTGCTGAAGCAGTTGCCTGTCACCGAACTATGGGGCGTTGCACGCCGCACCGGCGAGCGATTACGCGTCATGGGCATTGAGACTGCCTGGGACCTGCGAGAGGCAGACCCGAAACATATCCGTCGGCACTTTAGTGTGGTGCAGGAGCGCATTGTCTGGGAGTTGCGGGGGCAACCCTCCATTCAGCTAGATGACATGAGCCAGCCTAAACAACAGATCATGGTGTCTCGTTCGTTTGGGCGGCTTACTAACGATCCCCATCAGTTAAGGGAGGCGCTACGGCATCATGCTGCCAGGGCGGGCGAAAAACTTCGTAAGCAGCAAAGCGTCACCAGCGCTGTCATGGTGTTTATCCGCACAAACTCGTTTCGTACGGATTTACCTCAATATCGTCAACGTGTGGTCATTTCTCTGGAACGGCCCACTGATGATAGTCGTGAGATCATTGCCGCTGCGGTGCAGGGTTTGCGTCGTCTCTGGCGAAAAGGATACGCCTACCACAAAGTGGGTCTCATGCTGCTTGATCTATCGCCTAAAGCTAATCGACAGCTCACCCTCACTGAAACCCCTCAGACCGACGAAGAAGCCAAACGTAGCGAACGATTAATGGCGACGATGGACAAGCTCAACCGTGAGCTGGGCAAGGGGACGGTACAGTTGGGCCTGCCCCGAAAAGGAAACGCCTGGTCGTTGCGTAGTGAGCGTCGTACACCAAGGTATACGACACAGTGGAACGAGTTATTAAAAATAAACTGAATCGGTACATTTGGTTATAAAGTTTCTAGTAAGGCCACTTAAACACAACAGTATGCCCTCTCTTACTTGCTACTCCTGCTACTGAGTAGCAGGAGTAGCTGTGAGAACGGATAGCTCTATGTGCCGGTAAGTCGTTAAGGTATTGAATGAGCAGCCTAAATTAATAGTTGTTTTAAGGGCAACCCTTCTCAGATATAGCTAAAAAAGCCTCTGTTTTTCACCTCATTCTTAACTTCATTTTATGCATCTGACTGTAGTGAAAAATTGACGTCAAAAAACGTCAAATTAAGTCATGTGACATTTTTTTCGCCATCCGCAATTATGTCTCTCACAAACAGGGCAAGCAGTACATGAGTTAAGGATGCCCATAAATTCACCAATGATAGAGGCAAATAGAGATGGAAACTTTAAATGCTAAGCCAATGGCGCTTCTGCGTCTGAAACAAGTGATAGCGATAACGGGACTATCCCGCTCCTCCATTTACAGCATGTTGGATGAAGATTCATCTAGCTATGACCCTGATTTTCCTAAGCAAGTTAAGATAGGCAAAAAATCGGTGGCCTGGGTAGAAAATGAAGTTGATCAGTGGATTGTAAAGCGTATCGCTGCACGTCAAATGAAAAAGGAGAAGTAACATGGCTATTCATCGAACAGGCAGAAATGCCGAGCTCAATAATCATGCCAATGATTTAATTGAGCAGTCAGCCAATGAAATGTCGATAAATTTACAAATCGACCAAAAAATGGCTCTGTCATGTTATTTGACTGCGGCGTCAACTGCATTACAGGGGGTGGCAGATATCCGCTGGCCTGATGGTAGGGAATCACCGCTATCTCTATTTACGTTGCTACTTGCAGGCTCGGGAGAGAGAAAAACAACAGCTTTTGCTAAAGCAAATTCAGTTGTACTGGCTAAAAATAAGGAACTCGCTCTAAGTAACGAGCGTAGGAAAAATCGATACGATAACGAAATTCGTATTTGGAGCAAAAAATACAAAGCAATTGAAAGTAAAATTGTTCGTGAAACTGTGCAAGGTCGAGAGACTGAAAAGTACGAGAAAATACTGAAGGAGATAGATATGGAAAAACCTGAAAAGCCATCGATAATTGACTTTATATACAAGGATTCAACATCCGAAGCTTTAATGCAAGGGTTGCATGATAAGTCAAAGTATGCATCTTTGATATCAAGTGAGGGTGCTGGAATATTGAATGGAGGGGCATTTAAAAATTATGCTTCTATTAACGATGCCTGGAGTGGAGATGATCTAAAAGTGGACAGAAAATCAACTGCCTCTAGCTATGTAAAAGGGGCTAGCCCGGATTTCTCACAGGGTATAAAAGAAAGCGGCTGAAAGTGCTATGATTTCAAGAACCTAACCAATCCATCAAGCACCAACAGCCGCTTCCAAAATGGTACCTGAAAAGCTGACCTTCTCGCCACT